>NZ_MQWB01000001.1:1489869-1843953 GCF_002257665.1 Rubricoccus marinus
ACCCCATGCCCCAGCGCCCCCAGACCGCCGCCGAAACCCGACAGGCCTTTCTCGACTTTTTCCGCGAGAAGGACCACGAGATCATCCCGACCGGCTTCCCGCTCGTCCCGCAAGACGACCCGACGCTGCTGTTCATCAACGCCGGGATGAACCCGTTCAAGGACGTGTTCCTGGGCACGGGCACGCGGCCGTACAGCCGCGCGGCGGACACGCAGAAGTGCCTCCGCGTGAGCGGCAAACACAACGACCTGGACGAGGTGGGCGTGGACACGTACCACCACACGTTCTTCGAGATGCTCGGCAACTGGAGCTTCGGGGACTACTTCAAGAAAGAGGCGATCTCGTGGGCATGGGAGCTCCTGGTGGACCGCTGGGGCATGGACCCCTCGCGCCTCTACGCGACCGTCCACGAGGGCGACGAGGCGTTGGGTCTGGAGCCCGACGAGGAGGCCGCCAAGTTGTGGGAGACCGAGACCACCATCCCGGCCGCGCACATCCTCTACGCGCCCAGCAAGGACAACTTCTGGATGATGGGCGACACCGGCCCCTGCGGCCCGTGCTCCGAGATTCACGTGGACATGCGGCCCGACGAGGAGCGCGCGCACGTGGCCGGGCAGGACCTCGTCAACAAGGACGACCCGCGGGTGATCGAGATCTGGAACCTCGTGTTCATCCAGTACAACGCGTCGGTGGAGGAGGCCTCTGGCGAGACCGTGACCACCCTCGCGCCTCTGGCGGCAAAGCACGTCGATACGGGCATGGGCTTCGAGCGGCTGACGGCCGTGCTCCAGGGCTCGTCGTCTACCTACGACACGGACATCTTCGCGCCCATCCTCCAGGCCGCCGCCGACCTCTCGCCAGAGGCCGGGATTCGCGGCTACAACGACATTGACGGGACGCCAGAGGAGGTCGAGCGTCAGCGCATCGCGCTCCGCGTGGTGGCCGATCACGTCCGCACGCTCGTCTTCGCGATCACCGATGGCGCGCAGCCGGGCAACACCGGGCGCGGCTACGTCATCCGCCGCATCCTCCGCCGTGCCGTCCGCTACGGCTACCAGGGCCTCGGCATCCGCGAACCGTTCCTGTTCAAGCTGGCCGAGTCCGTTATCGACACGATGGGCGAGGCGTTTCCGAGCATCGTGGAGTCCCGCGACTTTGTGACGCGTGTGATCCGGGCGGAAGAGGAATCATTCCTGAGAACTCTCGGGACTGGCATTGACATGTTTGAGGCCGTCACGGACTATATCAAAACCATTGCCGGTTATGATCTATCAAATCCTGCTATCGTCGAAGAGGCGATACCAGACGTGACTGAGAATCTTCTCACGAACTGGGGCTCAAGTCTGCGAGTGCTGGAGCATTCTTTCGAAGGTGACTACGTCAGTGGAATCCTTGAAGCTGCCAAGGTCAGTCGTTTTCCCGGCGAAGTGACGTTTGTTCTCCACGACACATACGGCTTCCCCTCCGACCTCACCGCTGTCATGGCACGCGAGCACGGGCTGGAAGTAGACGAAGCCCGCTTCGAGGAACTGATGCAGGAGCAGAAGGACCGCGCGCGCGCCGCCGGCTCCTTCAAGCAAGACAACTCCCAGGTCGACACGTGGGACGCCGTTCACGACACGCCAGAGGCCGTCGAGTTCGTCGGCTACGACGAGCTGAGCGTCGAGGACGCCAAGATCCTCCGCACCCGCGCCTCTGGCGAGGGCGAGGACGCGCGCTACGAGATCGTGCTGAGCAAGACCCCGTTCTACGCCGAGAGCGGCGGGCAGGTCGGCGACACCGGCACGCTCGAAACCGCCGGCGAGACCGTCCGCGTGCTCGACACGCAGAAAGGCGCCGACGGCGTCATCGTGCACGTCGTGGACCGCCTGCCGGGCGACGCTAGAGGCGCCGTGACCGCGACCGTCGACAGTGCGCGCCGTCAGAGAATCATGCGGCACCATACGGCCACGCACTTGCTGCACCGCGCCCTCCGCGAGGCACTCGGCGACCACGTCCAGCAGAAGGGCTCACTTGTGGCTCCCGACCGGCTCCGGTTCGACTTCTCGCACTACGAGAAGGTCTCGCCCGAGGCCATCGCACAGATCGAGCGGCGCGTCAACGAGGCCGTATTGATGAACCTGCCTCTGGCGGAGGAGCGCGGCGTGCCCATCGAGGAGGCCAAGGCGCGGGGCGCGATGGCACTTTTCGGCGAGAAGTACGGCGACGCCGTCCGCGTGATCTCGTTCACGAACGACGATGACTTCGTGAGCGTCGAGTTGTGTGGCGGCACGCACGTCCAGAGCACCGCCGAGGTCGGCACCTTCCGCCTCACGACCGAGACGAGCGTGGCCTCTGGCGTGCGCCGCATCGAGGCCGTCGCGGGCGAGGCCGCGCTCGCTTCCATCACGGCGGATCTGGACGAACTGAACACCGCGCGAGAGGCGCTGGGCCAGACGCCAGAGGGCATCGGCGCCGCGATCGTCGCGCTTCAGGCGCAGGCGAAGGCGTTGGAGAAGGAAGTCGCCGGCCTCAAGCAAGCCGCCGCCGCCAGCGGCCTGGACCAGTACATCGCCGACGCGACCGACGTGGACGGCATCGCGGTCGTCGCCGCCGAGATCCCGGGCGCCGACGCCGACGCGCTCCGCACGTTGGGCGAGGAGGCCCGCCAGAGGATGGGCTCGGGCGTCGCCGTGTTCGGCTCGCGCGACGAGGAGGCCGGCAAGGTCATGCTCGTGGCTGCGGTCACGGACGATCTCACAAAGCGCGTCCAGGCCGGGAAGCTGGTCGGCGCGCTGGCAAAGCACGTCGGCGGCGGCGGCGGCGGTCGCCCAACCCTCGCGACCGCGGGCGGCAAGCAGCCGGAGAACCTGCCCGTTGCGCTCAGCGCAGCGCCAGAGGCCGTGCGCGAGCTGATGGGGTAGGCTCTTCGCGAGGGGCGTCTGCGCGATCTCGTCGTGCTGCGGGTGTCGGACCGCTAGAAAGCGGATCGCGCTGTATTACCTCGGCCTCTGGCGCTGCGACGACGCGTGGCGCCAGAGGCCGAGGCCTCGTGTCGACCGGGTTTAGGCGGCTATACCAACGCAGACCACCGTTGCGTTGGGGGCACACACGAATTGCACACGGGGGATTGCGGTTGCCCTAGCTTCGTGGCATCTTCAAGCAGTCACTACGCCCCTGTTCCTGTGTCCTTTCGCCACTCCTGTTTTCTCCTCGCCGCGCTGATTGCGGCCGCTCCTGCCTGGGCGCAAAAGCCACGCAACGCCAGCGCTCTCGAACTGGGCGCCGACCCGACACTTGCGGAGCCGTTCCCGTCGTCTACGGGGCAGGCCAGTCTGACCTCCAGCCGGGCCGTCGCGCTGTACCGGCAGAACGCCGTCGTGCGCCCTGCGGCGCCAGAGGCCATGGCCCGCGAGTTCCTCTCCAACCACGAGAGCTTGTTGGGACTGCAAGAGGCGGACTTTGAGGTGACCCGCGTTCGCGAAGGCGATGTTGGCGCCGTTGTTCGCTTCCACCAGACTGTGGGCGGTGTGCCTGTCTGGGGCACGGAGACGATGGTGAACATCGACAAGGCCAACCGGGTCCAGACCGTGTTCAACGGAGCTCGTGACATCGGCCGCGTGTCCACCGATCCCACGCTGGCCTCTGGCGCCGCGCGCGCCACCGCGTTCGCGCACCTCGGCGTTACAGGCACGCTCCACTACGACGAGACGAACCTCGTCATCTGGCCCGGCGCCAGCGGCGCACGCCTCGCGTGGCAGGTCCGCGTGGAGGCCGAGGCCCCACGTGGCGACTGGGAAGCCATCGTGGATGCCCAAACGGGTGAACTGCTCCGCGTGGCGGACCGCCTCCTCACGCACCGCGGCGAGGACGACCCGACCACACCTCTGGCGATGCCGACGGTGGAAACGCACCCGCTCTACAAGCGGCTCGACGCGACGGGCTTCATCTTCGATCCCAACCCGCTCACGCGCGCAAAGGCCTCATACGGTGGCGGCTACGTGGACGGCGGTGACGCCAACACGCCACAGCTGGAAGCCGCCCGCTCGGCCGTCACGCTCCGCGATATCACGCAGGTGGGCTCGCGGTACGAATTGAAGGGGCCCTGGGCAGAAAGCGTGGACTGGGATTCCCCTCGCGAGGGGACCTACGGTCAGTCCACTCCAGAGTGGAACTTCACGCGTGACAACGACGCCTTCGAGGCCGCCACGGTCTACTGGCACATCGACAACTACATGCGGTACATCAACGAGACGCTAGGCGTCCCCGCGGTGCCACAGGCGTACTCGTCCGGTGTGCAGTTCGACTCCAAGGGGTGGAACGGCGCCGATAACTCCTCTTTCTCGTCTGGCTCTGACCGCCTCACCTTTGGCCACGGCTGCGTGGACGACTCCGAGGACGCGGACGTGATCCTGCACGAGCTCGGGCACGGACTCCACGACTGGCTCGCGAGCATCTCGCAGCAGAACGGCCTCAGCGAGGGCTTTGGCGATTACGTCGCGGTGAGCTACAGCCGCGGCCTCGGACTCATCGATCCTGCGAGCCCTCCCTACAACTGGGTGTTCAAGTGGGACGGTCATAACGAATGCTGGAATGGACGCTCAACGGCAATCACCTCCACGTTCCCGGCCGGAAACGGCATCCACGCGCAGGGGCAGCACTTCTCCACGTCTCTGATGCGCGTTTGGGACGTGCTGGGGCGGGAGCGGACCGACAAGGCCGTTTTTGAGGGCATGACCATGACCACCGGGTCTACAACTCACCCGCAGGCGGCGCAGGCCATCATGCAGGCCGCTGCCAACCTCGGCTACAGCCATGACGAGATCGGCGTCTTCTACGACAGCTTCGTCGCCCAGGGCTACAACGGCCTCACGCGTCCGGCAGCGACCGCAGGCGAGGAGGGCCCCGATCTCGCCTCTGGCGCCGAGTTCACCGCGCCCGCCCCGAACCCGTTCATGGGCACGACCCAGGTCGAGCTTCGCGTGGACGACGCGCAGAGCGTCACGGTCAAGGTCTACGACACGCTCGGCCGGCAGGTCACGACGCTCTTGGACGAAGTGCTCGTCGCGGGCCGCCGCTACCCGATCACGCTCGATGGCCGCGGGCTCGACGCCGGCGTCTACGTCCTCGTCGCCAGAGGCGAGACGTTCCAGCGCTCGCAGCGCGTGACGCTGACGCGGTAAAACGCCTGCCATGGGAGAATTCGACGGGCCGGGAGCACACGCTTCCGGCCCGTTTGTGTAGGCCTCTGGCGGCTAGCCCGCCTCGCGCCAGACCGCACATCTTCACCGGGGCCTAAAGGGTAACGCGCCAGAGGCCGTCCGTATCTTGGCCGCGGAGAGATGCCGGAGTGGTCGAACGGGCTAGTCTCGAAAACTAGAGTGCCTGTATGGGTACCGAGGGTTCGAATCCCTCTCTCTCCGCTCGCGCCCGCCCCTTCTGGGGGCGGGCGTTTTGTGTAGAAGGCCTCTGGCGCCAGAGGACCTGAGGCTTCGGCTCAGTCGATCTCAATGACCTCGACGCCTGTCGGGCGCGCGAAGCGCAGGCGGAAGTCCGAGGGGTTGACGAGCAGCCGGTTGTGCTCCAACTGGATGCGCACGCCTTCGCCCGGCGCCGTGAGCACCACACGTCGCGGCATCACCACGCCGTCCACGGTGTCGAACGCCGAAAAGCGCTGGTCCGCGACGACGGTGTTGCTGGCGTCGAGCTCTTGGGCCTGCACGACGCGCCAGAGGCTGGGGTCTACGACGAGAACGCGGCGCGTGCGGTCAGGACGGCGATGTACCAGGATGTAGCGACCGGAGTCCGGCGTCACGGTCCAGTCCATGCCGGCCTCTGGCGCCAGAAGCCCGGCGAGCGACTGCGCGAGGACCTCGGAGGAGCCCGCGCCCGGCACGTACCGGTCCGCCACCTCGATGTCGCCCACGAACAGCTTGCCGTTGATCTTGTCGTAGGCGACGAACGACTGCGGCGTGATCAGCCCGCGCCCGCCCTCAATGCCTAGGGGGCCGCGAACGGTTACCGTTGTGGAATCCGCGAGTCGGGCGCGGATCGAGTAGGTCGCCTTCTGATCCAGCGTGCGCGTCGTGATCTCGATGCGGCCGTCGGCCGCGTAAAACGCGACGGGCTGCGTCGAGCGCTGGATGGCGTCACGGATCTGAGCGGCCGTTTGATACGGGTACGCATCTGGAAGCTGGCCCTCGGGCGCGTCATCGACGAGGGGGCCGGAGCTACAGGCGGCAAGAGAGAGGGCCGTGAGGAGGAGAAGGGCGAAACGCATGCAGAGACGAGCGGCGGCGCAGACGCGCCAGGGGAGAGGGGAGATCAGCGGGCGCGAAGCCACCCGTTGTCGGGGTCGAGCACCAGGGCGCGGTCCCACGCCGCGCGAGCGGCAGCGGACTCGCCTCTGGCGGCGGCGAGGTCGCCAGAGGCTGCGTCCGTGAGGACAGGATCGGCGCCCGATGCGCTGGCGAGCGCATCGGCGGCTTCGGCAACGCGGTCTAGGGCAGCGAGCGCCATCGCGCGGAGGGCGTGGCCGTTGGGTGTCGGGGGGGAGAGGCCTAGCGCGGCCTCTGCATCGCCTCTGGCGAGTGCGGCCTCAGCGGCGGCCTCGGCCACGTCTGGGTCCGAGCCTAGAAAGAGCAGCGCGTCATCGGTCACGCGTGCGGCCCGATCGTCGCCGCTACGGACGAGGGCGCGGACCGCCAGAGGCCACGCGCCAGCATCACGCGGGTTGGTGTCCAGCGCCCGCACGAGCCGATCGGCGGCGAGGGCGTACCGCCTCTGCGCGTACGCGATGCGGCCGCCTAGTCCCAGCGCCTCCGGCGTGGCCTCTTGCGCAAGAACCGACGCGACGAGCGTCTCGGCTTCTTCCAGCGTGCTCTCGTCTTCGGCAGAGGCCTCGTAGAGATCGCGGGCGCGCTGCAAGCGGTCGGCGGGGGAGCGGGCGTCCGCAGCGGCCCCTGGCGTTTCTCCGCTCAACTCCGCGCGGAGTGCGCGGGCGGCGGCGTCGGACGGATGGCGCGAGAGGTAGCGGTCCAGCGTCGCGAGGGCTTCTGGCGCTTGATTCGCGTCGCGCAGCGCGGTCGCGAGCAGCATCGCGATGGCGCCCTCGTCCGGAGCGAGAACGGACGCGCGGCGGAGGTGCCGCAGCTCGGCCTCGCTGTCGCCAGAGGCGTTCGCGAGCACGGCTAGGCGGATGTGGACGGCGGGCGTCTCGCCCACACGCACGAGGGCCGATAGCGCGCGGACGGCGTCCGTCGTGCGGCCAAGCGAGGCGTAGAGGTCCGCGAGAGTCGCGAGCAGGGCCGGGTCGTCCGGGCGGAGGCGAAGCGCCGTTTCGAAGTGCTCCGCCGCGGCCTCCGGGTCGGACTCGCGGAGCAGTTCGCCCAGCCGGGTCCAGACAGCGGGCTCCTCTGGCGCGAACCGCGTGGCGGCCTCGGCGGAGAGAAAGGCTTCTTCCGGCCGCCCTAGCGCGATGTAGCTCTCGGCCAGCGCGTCGTGGACGGCGCCGCTCTCTGGCTTGAGCTCCAAAAGGGCATCCAGCACCCCGATCGCGCCCTGGTGGTCATCCTCCCACTGAAGCGCCAGCGCGGCGACGAACTCGCGGTGCGCGTCGCGCCCGTTTTGGGCCTGCGCCAGAGGCGCGGCGACAAGGACGAGGGCCAGGAGGGAGAGGCGGAGCACGGCGGAAGATCGGGGGGATCCCCCTCTAACGCTACCTTCGCGCCAAACGTGCCACCCCCGCGCAGTGCCCGACGTCCCCGCCGATCCCCGCCCCGATTCGCCCGAGCCGCACGCCGTCGCGCCGGTCCCGCCTCTGGCGCCAGAGGCGCCGGTTTCCAGCGGGCCGCGCTTCCGAGCGCCGGACACAACGCTGATCATCTTCAGCATCATCCTGCTCGCAGCGGTCCTGACGTGGATCATCCCGCCGGGTGCGTTCGAGCGGACCGAGCTGCAAGTGGAGGGCGTGGGGACGCGCGAGGTCGTCGTGCCGGGCACGTTCGCGCCGGTCGAGCGCGAGGTTGTCGGTGTACGCCAGAGGCTGATTCACACGGTCGCGATCGTGTTTCAGGCGCCGATCCGCGGGTTCGCGGACCCGCAGGTGGCGGACATCATCGCGTTCGTGCTGTTTATCGGCGGCATGTTTTCGATTCTCGCCGCCACGGGCGCTATCGATGCGGGGCTGAGGCGAACCGTGCTCGCGGCGGAGCGATCCCCGCGCCTGGAGCGCGCGCTGATCCCGCTGTTCATGGTGCTGTTTTCGCTCGGCGGCGCCGTGTTCGGCATGGCCGAGGAGACCATCCCGTTTGTACTCATCTTTGTGCCTCTGGCGCTGGCGCTGGGCTACGACAGCCTGACGGGGGCCGCCATCCCGTTTGTGGGCTCGGCCGCGGGGTTCGCGGCTGCGTTTTTCAACCCGTTCACGGTCGGCGTGGCGCAGGGGATCGCGGGCGTCTCGCTGTTCAGCGGCGCCGGCTTCCGCCTGGTGCTCTGGGTGTTCACGACGGGCATCGCGACGGCCTTTGTGATGTGGCACGCCGCGCGCGTCAAACGTGACCCACCAAAGAGTCCCGTCCACCGTCTCGACCTCACCAAGCGCGCCGATGCGACGCCGTTGACCTCTGGCGACGCCCGCTTTACGGGCCGTCACCGCGCCGTGCTGTGGACGTTCGCGCTGTCCCTGCTCGTGCTCGTGTGGGGCGTATTCCCGCGTGAGCGCGTGATCGAAGGCATCGGCACGGTCCGCGGCCTGAGCTACTTCGTGGGCGGCGAGGGGTGGTACATCATCGAGATTGCGGCCTTCTTCCTCGGCCTCGGCGTGATCCTGGCGATGCTCGGCGGGCTCTCGCCCAACCGGGCCGCTGGCGCGTTCATGGAAGGCGTCAAGGACCTCGCACCGACCGCCGTGATCATCGGCATCGCCAGAGGCATCCTCGTCGTGCTGGAAGACGGTCAGACGATCGACCCGATCCTGAACGCGCTCGCGAGCGGGTTGGAGGGCACGGGGTCCGCACTGAGCGCGATGGCGATGTTCGGTGCGCAGACGGCCATCAACTTTTTCGTGCCGAGCGGAAGCGGGCAGGCCGCGCTCACGATGCCGCTCATGGCACCTCTGGCGGACCTGGTCGGCGTGAGCCGCCAAACAGCCGTGCTCGCGTTCCAGATGGGCGACGGCTTTACCAACATGATCGTGCCGACGAGCGCCGTCCTTATGGGCGTGCTCTCCCTCGCGCGGATCCCGTGGCAGACGTGGGCGCGGTGGATCCTCCCGCTCCAGGTGGTCCTGTTTACGCTCGGTCTCATTGCGCTCGCCATCGCGTCCGCCGTCGGCTATGCATGACGGCGCCGTCTAACCCGGTGGACGCGGGCCTCTGGCGCCAGAGGCCACAGCCGGGAGGGTAGGGCGCGAGAGCGCGCTGGTAGCGGTTTTCCAGGCGATGTCAGCGGATACGGCTTAGGCCTCGGGCACGGAACGGGACTTGCAATCGTTTGGTGACTGCGAAGGCGCCTACTAGTTTGCGCCTTCCTCCCCTTGAGACCCATCCCACCATTATGACTCTCCGCATCTCCCGCTTTGTCGGCGTCGCCGCGCTGCTCGCGCTCGCGCTCCCCGCCTTCGCCCAGTCACCCGTCGGGCAGTGGCGCACCTTCGAGGACGGCAACGCCAAGTCCATCGTCGAGATCTCCGAATCTCGCGGCGTGCTGACCGGCCGCATCATCCGCCTCCTGCCGGAGGGCCGCACGTGTGGCAACTGCGTGGACCGCTACCCCAACGACGGTCCCGTGGCCGCCATGCGTGGCCGCCAGCTGAAGGGCTCCAACCTGCGCGATCTCGTCATCCTGTCTGGCTTTTCGGACCCGGATGGCGATGGGAAGTACACCGGCGGCTCCGCCTTCAAGCCCGACGAGGGCAAAAACTACAGCGGCTGGATGCAGGTGCAGTCCGACGGTCGCCTCCGTCTCACGGGCGGCTACAAGATCCTCGGCCGCGTGATCGGCAAGACGCAGTACTGGGAGCGGGTTCGCTAACCCCCGCCAGAGGCGTGGCTCGAACGAGCCTCTGGCGGCTCTGATCTGCTCGCCATCTGGAACAGAACTCGAAAGGGTGACGCCCTCTGACCTGACGGTCGGGGGGCGTCCTCGTTATACTCGGCTCTACACATCCTTCACACGCATGAAAGAGTCCGAACTCGCGCCGTGGGGCAGGGGGCTATGAGCGGCCTGGGAGGACACGTCCTCGTCCTGAACGCGGACTACCAGGCGATGTCCGTTTGCAGCGTGGAGCGCGCGATGGTGCTCGTGTTCCTGCAAAAAGCTGAACTCGTCGCCGACCGCGCCGACCGATTTATCCGCTCCGCCCGCGTGCAGCACCCGTGGCCCACAGTTGTGCGGCTCAAGCGCTATATCCGCGTGCCGTACCGCCGTGTGTTGCTCACCCGCCGGAACGTCCTCCGCCGAGACGATCACACGTGCCAGTACTGCGGGAGCATGGACAAGCTCACGCTCGACCACGTGATCCCCCGCAGCCGCGGTGGGCGCGACGCTTGGGACAACCTCGTCGCGGCGTGCACGCCGTGCAACAACCGGAAGGGGAACAAGACGCCCGACGAGGCGCGGATGCCTCTGGCGCGGAAGCCGTTTCGGCCCAGCCATGTGATGTACATGCGCGACCTGGTCGGTACGCTGGAGGAGACGTGGAAACCGTACCTGTTCGCCGCCTAAAGTGCGGCTGCCCGCGCGGAGCCAAAGCCTCTGGCGCCAGAGGCTTGGCGGCGTCTTCGAGGGACCACGGAGCGTTGTGCGCGTACGTCTGGGAGTCACTCCCCCCTTCGGATGAACTTCCTCTCGAACCCCATCGTGGCCCGTTTGCTGTGGCTGCTCCCGCTTTTGTTGGTCGCTATCGCCATCCTGCTGACCGTCAGCGGGTTCGAGCAGCGCGAGACGGCGGAGTACGGGGAACGCGTCGTGGCCGAGGTTCTCGACGTGGAGGTCCGCGAACGTAGCGAGATCACCCACGGCATGGTCAAGCTCCGCTACACGCCGCCAGAGACCGCTGCCCCGGTGGAGCGCTACATCGAACTGCCGCTGGCGTTCATGAAAGAGATCCAGGGGGACTTCGAGTCCGACTCCACGCTCGCGCTTCCCATCCGGGTACAGGCCGGAAGCGATCAGATTATCCTCGACGCCTTTTCCCGCGTGCAGTGGGTCATGACGTTCTCGTTTGCCGCGATGTCGGCCTTCGGCGCCATCTGCCTCGCCTGGCTCGTGGGCGGATGGAACCGGTTCCTGGCCCGCGAAGGCGACCCCGCCAACCGTGAGGTAACGGAGGCCGACATGGTCCCGCCTCTGGCGCCAGAGGCGTAGCGACCGGCGAGGGGGTGCCGTCTCGCGACGGCAAAAAAAGCCCCGCTTCCAGATCGAAAGCGGGGCGGAGGGCGTAGACGCCAGAGTGCTTACTCGATCGACTCCTGGACCTCGCGGTAGAGGTCGGGGTCGACGACGATGCGGCCGTCGTGCTCGGAGACCATGATGCGGTCACGCTGGCGGATCTCCACCTGGCGCTGCGGGGGCACGAGAAAGCCGGCGGCGGCGCCGCGCTCGATCGGGACCACGGCGCGTCCGTCGCGCATGCGGCCGCGGAGACGTTCGTACGCCTTGAAGTAGCGCTCGTCGATGTCCTCGGCCGCCTTGGCGCGGGCCTTCTCGAAGGCCTTCTGCTCTTTCGCGGTGTCCTTCTCGACGTGCGAGAGCTCCTCGTTCTTCTCGGCCAGCATCGCCTCCAGCTCCTTCAGGCGCTCGTCGGACGAGGACACGACGTCCTCGTTGTCGACGTCGCGTCCTTCCAGGGACTCGATCTCGTCGTGGGCGTTCTGGATCCGCTGGCGGTGCGCCTCGATCTCCTTGGTGAGCGCGTCGTACTCGCGGTTGTTGCGGACCTGGAGCTGCTGCTCTTCGTACTTACGGATCAGGCCCTCACTCTCGGCGATGTCGAGCTTGAGCTTTTTGCGCTGGACCTCGCCCTCCTTCTTCTCGGAGCCGATCTGGGAAAGGCGGGTTTCGAGCCCGGCCTTCTCGTCTTCGAGGTCGCGGATCTCGTCGGGGAGGTCGCCGCGGAGCTTGTCGAGCTGGTCGATGCGGCTGTCGATGGCCTGGAGGCGGACAAGCGCGCGGAGCTGGTCTTCGATGGAGGTGGTCGTGTCGGTCGCCATCTGGGGGTCGTGTCGCGAGGAGGAAGTGGAGAGACTACCGCCGGAGGCGACCGCGGGTTTTGCAGAGAGCCAGAATTCGCGAGGATGTGGGGAGGTAGGTGGCCTGACCTGTCCCGCCAGAGGCCGGCCACGCCCCGTACGTGCTTCGAAGTAAGCACCCTCGCGCACCGCCAGAGGCTTGCCTGATCTCTCCGGAGAGCCTCTGGCGGAATCCCCGGTCGCTTCGTGCGAGTGCTGGGGACGTGCGCCATCTTCTGGCTTCCATCTCTGATCCCTCTCTCATGCCACTCATCGCCTCCGTCTCCGGAATCCGCGGCGTCGTCGGCGACGGCCTCGATGCCGCCGTCCTCGTCCGCTACACCGCTGCCTTCGCCGGCTGGCTCCGCCAGACCGAGGACCGGCCGACCGTGGTCGTCGGGCGCGACGGCCGCGACACGGGCGAGGTGTGCGCTCGCATCGTCACGGCCACGCTCCAAGCGTCCGGTTGCGACGTCGTCGACGGCGGGCTCGCCACGACGCCCAGCGTCGCGATGGGCGTGCTGAAGCACGAGGCCTCTGGCGCCATCATCCTGTCCGCGAGCCACAACCCGGCGGAGTGGAACGCGCTCAAGCTGCTTGGCCCGTCCAGTGCGTTCCTCACGCCGGAAGAGGGCGGCGAGGTGCTGAAGATGGCCGAGCAAGAGCCCGCAGCGTATGCCGTCGGGCACAAAGAGGTAGGCTCGTACGTGCAGGACGACCTCCTGCCGTACCACATCGAGAAGATCCTCGCGCTGAACCTGATCGACCCCGAGGCGATCCGCGCCAGAGGCTTCCGCGTGGTCGTGGACGGCATCAATTCGGTCGGCGCGTTCGCCATCCCGGCGCTGCTACGCGAGCTCGGCGTGAGCGACATCGAGGTGCTCAACGGCGAGGTCAACGGGCAGTTCGCGCACAACCCGGAGCCGCTGCCGCACAACGTGACCGGCATCATGGAGCGCGTCAAGGCCTCTGGCGCCGACCTCGGCGTGGTCGTGGACCCCGACGCCGACCGGCTGGCGTTTGTGGAGGATGGCGGAGCGTTTTTCGGCGAGGAGCTTACGCAGGTCGTGGCCGCAGACTTCGTGCTGGGCCACACGCCCGGTCCCATTGTCACGAACCTCTCCTCCAGCCGCGCGATGGACGACATCGCGGCAAAGCACGGCCAAGAGTCCCACCGCGCCGCCGTTGGTGAGATTAACGTGGTGCAGGAGATGCGCCGCGTGGGCGCCATCGTGGGCGGCGAGGGCGCCGGCGGCGTCATCCTCCCCAAACTCCACTACGGCCGCGACGCGCTTGTGGGCGTTGCGCTGACGCTGCAGTACCTCGCGGAGAGCGGCAAAGCGCTGAGCGAGATCCGCGCGGGCTACCCCGCCTACCACATCGCCAAGCACAAGCTGCCTCTGGCGGGGCTGGACGCGAAAACGCTTCTCGCCTCGCTTGCCGAGTCCTACGAGGCGGCGCCAGAGGCCCGCGTGTCGACCGTAGACGGCGTGAAGGTGGACTTGCCCGAAGGGTGGGTCCATGTCCGTACGTCCAACACCGAGCCCATCGTCCGGGTCTACGCCGAGGCCGAGACCGCCGCTGGCGCGGATGCCCTGGCGGAGCGGTTCAAGCGCGAGCTCGTCGAGGCGTGATCGGGACCATCTTTGCGGCCCTCGTCTGCTACGCCTCTGGCGCGTTCGCCGCGCCGGCGGCGGGGTGGGAGGGCCTGCGCTTCGCGTATGCAGGAGACGCGCCTCCGGTCGCCCGGACGCTCGTGATCGCGGCCGTCGAGTGCTTTGTCGGCTTTGGAACGGCCGCGCTGGGCGTAGGGCTGGCCATCCTGACGCCGGCGCCGGATACGCCGACGCTCGTGGCCGCCTCGGCCGTCGGGTTGGGCTTCGGCATCGCGCGGACCCTCCGCAGCGCGCGCAACTCGGTCGCCATTGAGGCCGCCGCCGAAGAAGCCGCGCCGGACCGGCCCGACGCGCCAGAAGCCATCGGGGCTCGCCTCCGCCGCCTCGCGCTGTTCTCCGCGACCGTCCGCGGCCTCGCTGCCGTCACGGTACCGTTGGTGGCGGCGCTGCTCGGCTAGCCTCTGGCGCCAGAGGCGGCCCTAGCGGACCAGGACGGCCTGGCGAGACGCGGTAAACGTCTCGCCCGTCACTCGGACCACGTACGCCCCGGCCGGGAGCGAGCGCCCGTCTAGGACGAACGATTCGGTGTAGTCGGCGCCGACCGCGCCACTAAAGACGTGCGCGACGAGACGGCCCGAGAGGTCGTACGCGTCGACGCTGACCTGCTGGCGTGCGTCCACGGCGAGATCGAACGAGACGCGGCCCTGGGAGGGGTTCGGCTTCCCATCGGACAGCGCGTAGCCTTCGGGGCCGACCTCGATGGGGGGCTCGACGCCAGAGGCCACGAAGGCGGGATCGGGTGAGAGCACAAACAGTCCGTTGTTGCCGTCGTTCGCGATCAAAACCCCGCTGGAGAAATACGGGTAGTTGCTCCACTGCCCGTTAAAGCTCCCACCGTTGCCCTGCGGGTAGGTGTCGAAAAAGCCGACCTCGGTCATCTCATCGTCGCCGATGCGCGCGAGGTCGTAGATGCGCGTGCCGCCCTCGTAGTTGCTCAGGAAGGCGTGGGATCCCCGCACGTACAGGTTGTGGTCGCGCACGGGGATGTCCGCGATCGTGGCAAAGGCGTACTGCGGGCTGTCCAGGTCGCTCAGATCCATCACGATGGTCCGTGTTCCGTTCGCCGACGAGTCCAACTCATCGTCCACGATGAAGTAGCGCTGATCCTCGGTGAACCACCCCTGGTGCGTGTACCCCGGGTTGGGATAGAAGCCGCGCGAGATCTGGACCGGGCTTGACTTGTCCGTCACGTCCACGATGGTCACGGTGTCCTCGTTGCTCGCCACACAGATCTGCTTTCCCGTGTGGTCGGTATCGGGGCCGTTGTACACCACGCACTGCGCGTCGTGGGTATAGCCGTCCTCGTCGAAGCAACCGGCGTACGTCGGCGCCAGAGGCTGGCGGATGTCGACCATGTGGAGGCCCTGGCCCCCGCAGGTGGACGCGCTCACGCCCACGCCGTAGGCGAAGCCGCTGACGTCGTCGATGACGATGTTGTGCGCGCTTCCGAAGCCGGTGTAGCGCGCATCCGCCGCGAAGGTCTGGGGCGGGTTGGTAACGTTGCGCAGCCGCGTGAGATCGAAGACCTGCATGCCGTGGCCGCCGGCCTCACTCACCACGAAGGCGAACGTCCCGTAGGTCTTGATGTCGCGCCACGTCGAGGGGTTCGTCGCGGTCGGGAGCTTGCCCAGGAAGACGGGGGCCTCTGGCGTGGTCACGTCCACAAAGGCCGTCCCGTTGCGGAGGCCTACAAGCGCGTACTCGCGGTCGGTCTCCGGGTCCGTCCATCCCCAGATGTCGTTGCCCTCCGACGGGGCGGGGGAGCCAGAGGTCGCGAACGTCGCCAGAGGCAGGTGCGCGTACAGACCGACACGAGAGCAGGGGTAGCCATCGGCGCTCCCGTTCGTGCATGGGGTCTGCGCGGACGCGGATGCGGCCGCGACAAGCGCGAGGGCCGTGAGGGACAGGAAGCGCATGGGGAGTCGTTGGGTGGTGCTACGCGGCAGCCTCGGATGTGCGGGCGTCCTCGAAGCGGTTCTGAGCGCGGTTCTTCCGGACGGAGAGCGCGTCGAAGACCTGGCCGTTCATGGCCACGTACACGCCGGGCCGGAGGGTCTGGACGGCCGCCCACGCGAAGCCGACGTTGAACTCGGCGTCTGACTCGCGGAAGCGGGCCGGCGTCAGCGACCCGACGAACACGACGGTCTTGGTGGAGGCGGAACCGAGGCGAGCCGAGACGACCTGCGCCGTTTTCGCCATCGTATCCGTGCCGTGGGTGATCAGCACGCGCTCGGCAGGCGTCTCCGCGATGGCGGTCGCGATGACCTCGCGGTCCTCGTCGGTGATCTCCAGGCTGTCTTTGCGGAGCAGCGTCTCGACCTCTAGCGGGAACTTGACGCCGGCGGTGCGGAGGATCTCGGCGACGAGCGGATCGCCGATCTCGAACTCGCTCTGCGCGTCGAAATACACCTTGTCGATGGTGCCGCCCGTGGTGAAAACCTGAATCATGGGGTCTGCGTGGTGGGTCGCCTCAGGATGTCCTGCACGGCGCCGAAAAGAGCGGAGACGTCCTCCGGCTGCTCGCTGTGCTCGCGCAGTCGCCTCTCGACGGCGACTGAATCCGTGCCGTGATGTGCGAACGCGAGAGCACGGAGGCTGTCCAGCGGCTCGCCGGTGGTCTCCGCGCGGGCGTCTGCAAGGTGCAGGTCCGCGAGGATAATGGCCAACGTGGTGTCTGTCGGGACCGCGCCCTCCTCGCCAGAGGCCTCTGGCGACTCGCCGCAGGCGGCGAGCAAGAGCATGGTGGAAAGCGCCAGAGGCGTTTTCACGCGGCCTCTGGCGCGTCGACCTCCATGCGAAGGAGATGGGCAGCGTAGGTCTTGCCCTGCGCGTCGAGCTTGAGCGAGACCGTGCCGCCGCCGCCGAGGGCGCCGTGGAGCATGAAGTTCAGCGCCGAGAGGTTGGGCAACTCGAAGCGCTCGACCTCGCCGTCCACGCGGGGGCCGAAGTGCGCCTTGACGCGCTCAGGCGTGACCTGCTCGCGCAGGAACTCGTAGTGGGCGGGGTCGCGGGCAATGAGGCCGACGTTGACGGCGTCGCCTTTGTCGCCGCTGCGGCCGTAACAGAGATCGAGGAGCTTGGGCACGTGCGTTGGGAGAGGTGTGCTGGAAGCTACGGGCGCCGCGGGCCTCTGGCGCCAGAGGCTACGCCTCCGCTTCGGCGCGGGCCTCGTCCTGGGTTGTGCGAAACGTCGTCGCGATGGCCTCCATCTGGCGGAGGAACTCACGCTTGTCCAGCGTGCGGCTGGGCGCGAACGTCATCCCGTAGTAGAGGTAGAGCCGGTCGGTCTCCGGGTCCACGAACGCGTAGCGGATAAACGCGCCACCCATGAGGTCTTCCACCATGAACCAGAGGCCACGCGTCTCGCGCGCTTCTCGGCCCGCCAGAGGCAGCGTCTCGCGCACCATCGGGCGCCGGAAGTCCTGCTGCACGTAGCTGTCGTCTTCCTCGCCTCTGGCGAAGACCTCCAGCAAGCCGTCGGTCAGGCGGTCCATCTCGTCATCGGAGGGGAGCTCGCTCACGCCGTCCTGGGTGAAGACGAAGAAGTCACGCCAGGAATCCGGGATCACCCGGCGGAATCGGATAAAGTCCCCCGTCCGGCCTGCGACGGTCAGAGTGGAGTCCTGGATCTGCACGTAGTCGTGCTGCATCGCCACGGTCCAGCCGCGCGAGGCCAGGAGCTCGGTCTCGATCTCGTTCTGACGCCCGGCGTCGAACATCTCGCGCGTGGTCGTGGCGAGCACGTTGCGGTCGAAGGCTGCGCGGAGGGAGTCGCCGCGCTCAATGATGGCGCTCGCGAGGAGCGAGTCGTTCGCGGCCGTGGCCGTCACGGCGATCTGGCCCGCGGCCCACAGGTTTTCGCGGATGGTGACGGCGACGGAGTTGCCGGACTCGATCGCGCCCTGCTGACCTTCGGGGATTCGCGCCCGGATGTACTCACCGATGGGCGTCTCCACGCCGATGGGTGCCACAAAGATGACGTTGCGCGTCTCGCGGATTTGCGACAGGAACTGGCTCGCCAGAGGCTGATACCGCAGCTTGAACGCGCCCTGCTGGTTGGGCAACGTCATGATGGGCTTAGCGAGCTCCTGGCGCACGGCGTCGCCCACGGTCCCGGCCCACGTCGCGGAGTCGGTCACGACCAGGATCTCGGGGATCGCGCCGACGGCGGGCTGGAGCCCGACGAGCGAGCGCTCGCAGCCGAGCAGCGCGGCGCCAGAGGCGAGAAGGGCGAAAACGGCGAGGCGGAGTCGGATCATGGGTCGGGTGGAGCCTTCGGTCAGGCGTCGTGGCGGGTGGCGCCGTTTTTCAACGTAGTGGCCCAGTCGCGTATTTCAGCCAGCCGAGCCTCTGGCGACATCTCCTCGCGCCAGAGGCGGTCGGCGAGGCGGATGAGCGCGCTGCCGACGATAACGCCGTCGGCCTCTTTTCCGAGCCGCGCGGCGTCATCGGCGGTGCGGATGCCGAAGCCGACGCACATGGGAAGGCCTCTGGCGTGGATGGCCTCGCGCGTACGGGCGAGGTAGGCGGCCGTGATCTCGGCGTCGGCGAGCTCGGCGCCCGTGAGCCCGGCCTGCGAGACGGCGTAGACGAAGCCCGTCGCGCGCTCAGTGACGAGTGCGACGCGGTCGGGCGCGGTGTTGGGGGCGACGAGGTAGACGGTCGTGAGGTCGTGGTGGGCGGCGGCCTCGTCGAGTTCGTCCGATTCCTCTGGCGGGAGGTCGGGGAGGATGAGGCCGTCTACCCCCGCAGACTTCGCTGCGGCGCAAAAGTCGCTCACGCCGTAGCGGAGGACGGGGTTGGCATAGCCCATCAGCGCCAGAGGCACGTCGGATTGTTGCCGGAGGCCTCTGGCGATATCGAACACGCCGTCCATCGTCATGCCTGCCGCGAGGGCCCGCTCGCTCGCCTGCTGGATGGGCAGGCCTTCGGCGACGGGGTCCGAGAACGGCATGCCGAGCTCGATAAAGTCGGCGCCGCCAGAGGCCTCGGTGCCTTCGGCTGCGGCGAGCAAAATGTCGAGCGTGGCCTCTGGCGTGGGCGTGCCGGCGGTGAGGAAGAGACCGAGGGCGGTCTCGCCGCGGTCGCGGAGGGCGTCGAGGGTGGAGCGGAGGCGGTTCAAAGCGTTTGCTGGGTACGCGGTGCGGGGTACGTAGAAGGTGGAGACGTACCCGGTACCCCGTACCCCGTACCTCTCGGCGCCAGAGGCCTCTAGCGTCAGCCGCCGAGGCGCGCGGTGATGGTCTCCATGTCCTTGTCGCCGCGGCCGGAGCAGTTGAGGACCACGACCGCATCCGGGTACTCCTGCGCCAGAGGCGTGAGGAGCGCGACGGCGTGGGCCGTTTCCAGCGCGGGGATGATGCCTTCGGTCTCGCTGAGGAGTTGGAGCGCGGTCATGGCCTCGGCGTCGGTCACGGGGCGGTAGTCGATCCGGCCGGTGCTCTTGTGGTAGGCGTGCTCGGGTCCGACGCCCGGGTAGTCCAGACCGGCGGAGATGGAGTGCGCTTCTTGCACCTGCCCGTCGCTGTCCTGGAGGAGGTAGGAGCGCGAGCCGTGGAAAACGGCGAGGGAGCCGCGGCTGAGCGTCGCAGCGTGCTTCTGGCCGGGGCCGAGGCCTTCGCCAGCGGCTTCGGCGCCGACGAGAATGACGTCGTTGTCGTCCACGAACGGCGCCCAGATGCCGATGGCGTTGCTGCCGCCGCCGACGCAGGCGACGATCACGTCGGGCGTCTCGCGGCCTTCGGTTTCGAGCAACTGCGCACGCGTCTCCTCGCCGATGATGCGGTGGAAGTCGCGCACGAGCGCCGGGTACGGGTGCGGCCCGACGACGCTGCCGATGATGTAGTGCGTGTCGTGCGGGTTGCTCACCCAGTCGCGGAAGGCCTCATTGGTCGCGTCCTTGAGCGTGCGGCTGCCCGACATCGCGCTGCGCACCTCGGCGCCGAGCAGCTTCATGCGCTGCACGTTGAGGTTCTGGCGGTGGATGTCCTCCTCGCCCATGTACACCACGCACTCGACGCCGAAGAGCGCGCACGCGGTCGCGGTCGCGACGCCGTGCTGGCCCGCGCCGGTCTCGGCGATGATCCGCTTCTTGCCCATCCGCATCGCGAGCTGCACCTGCCCGATCGCGTTGTTGATCTTGTGCGCGCCGGTGTGGCAGAGGTCCTCGCGCTTGAGGTAGATCGGGCCTCTGGCGCCGATGCGCTCGGCGAGCCGGTCGGCGCGGGTCAGCGGCGTCGGGCGGCCGACGTAGTCGCGCAAGAGGCGGCGGTGCTCGGTCCAGAAGGCCTTGTCGCCCTGGATGGACTGCCACGCCTCCTTGACCTCCATCAGGACAGGGTGGAGGATCTCGGGCACGAAGGCGCCGCCGAAGTCGCCGAAGCGGCCTCTGGCGTCCGGGAGTTGGGTACCGGGTACCGGGTGCGGGGTACGTGGAAGCGTGGTAGTCATCGGTGGGAAGTCTGAACCGTGTGGGGCGCGCGATGCGCCAGAGGCCAGATAAAGGGAGGCGTGGCGAGTACCCGGTACCTCGTACCCAGTACCTCGCCGCTAGGCGCCAGAGGCAGCGTGGAAGGCGTCGAAGAAGGCGGCCATCTTGTCGAAGTCCTTGACGCCGGGCGACTCCTCGACGCTCGACGCGAGGTCGACGGCGTAGGGCCGCATCGTGTCGATGGCCTCGGCGACGTTCGTGTCGTTGATGCCGCCGGCGAGAAAGAGCGGGAACTCGCGGGCGACCTGGCGCGCGAGGCGCCAGTTGAAGCTCTCGCCGGTCCCGCCCCACAGGCTGGTGTGGTGCGTGTCGAGAAGGATGAAGTCGGCGGCCTCGCGGTACGGCTCTGCGATGGCGAGGATCTGCTCGGCGGCGGCGTCGCTCACGACCTGCACGGTCTTCACGACGCGGAGGCCCGCCTCACGGACGGCCGCGCAGGCCTCTGGCGTCTCGTGGCCGTGCATCTGGGCGTGGGTGAACCCGCCCGCTTCGCACGTGTCGATCACGTCCTGCGCCTCGCGGTTGACGAACACGCCGACGGGCTCGGGTCCGACGGCCCACTCCATGATCTCCTTCGCGTTGCGAGGGTCGATGTAGCGCGGGCTGTCCGGGAGCTGGATAAAGCCGAGGTAGTCCGCGCCATTGGCGGCGCAGAAGCGGGCGTCTTCGAGCCGCGTGATGCCGCAGATCTTGACGCGGACGCGGTCGTCTTTGGGGTCGATGGGCAGCATCAAGCAGGGATTGAAGCGGTGCGGGCGGCGATGGCGATGGCGGTCTCCCGGCGGAGACGAGCGAGCGCGCGACCGGGGTCCTGCTCGCGCATGAGCGACGTGCCGACAAGCACGGCGTCGGCGCCAGCGGCGTGGACGCGCGCGGCGTCGTCGCCCCCAGCGATCCCGCTCTCGGCCACCTTTGCGGGACCCTTGGGGAGTTGCGGCATCAGCCGCTCGCTCAGGCCGAGGTCGATGGAGAAGTCGGTCAGGTCGCGGTGGTTGACGCCGACGGCGTCGAGCGTCGCGAGGTCGACGGCGTTGTGTGCCATTTCGGCTTCGGCTTCGCTGTGGACTTCGAGGAGCACGCTGAGCCCGAGCGCGTGGGCGCGGTCGACGAGTTCGGCCATCGTCGGCGCGTCGAGCGCGGCGGCGATGAGGAGGACCGCATCGGCGCCGAAGGCGCGGGCCTCGGCGATCTGGTACGGCGTCACGATAAAGTCCTTCCGCAAGAGCGGGAGGTCGACCGCGGCGCGGACCTGGGCGAGGTGCCCCAGCGAACCGCCGAACTGGCTGCTTTCGGTCAGAACCGAGATCGCGGCAGCGGCGGCGGCTTTGTAGGCGGCGGCGTGCTCGGCAGGCTTGTACTCGGGCTTGATCACGCCCTCGCTCGGGCTCGCGCCCTTGCACTCGGCGATAAACGAGAGGCCGTCGGGACGCGTGAGGGCGCGCTTGAGCGAGAGCGTCGGCGCGTGGTAGGCGCTGCGCTGCTGGAGTGCCGCCAGAGGCGTCAGGACCTCGCGTTCGGAGGCGGAGGCCCGTGCGGCGGCGACGAGGGTGTCGAGGATGGTGCTGCTCATGCCGTCGCGAGGTCTGCGGTGGCCTCCACGAGCGCGTCCAGCTTGCCGAGCGCGGCGCCAGAGGCGATGCTCTCGCGGGCGGCTTCGAGCGCGTTGTCGAGCCCCTTGAACTCGGCCGATGCCAGAAGCGCGTAGGCGGCGTTGAGCAGCACGATATCGGCCTGTGGCCCCGAAACGCCCCCAAGGATGGAGCGCACGATCTCGGCGTTCTCCTCTGGCGTGCCGCCCTGGAGCGCGGCGGCGCTGACGCGCGCCAGGCCGAACTTCTCCGGCACGACGGTCTGCTCCAAGAGCCCACCGTCGAACGCGTCGGAGCCGGTCTGGTAAACCGTCGTGGGAGAGGTGGTCGAAAGCTCGTCCAGCCCATCGTGGGCGTAGACCACCACGACGTGCTCGCTGCCCAGCCGCATCAGGATCTCGGCCATCATGCGTGCGGTCTCGTCGGAGAACGCGCCGATAAGCTGCCGCTTGACGCCCGCCGGGTTGCACAGCGGCCCGAGGATGTTGAAGAACGTACGCACGCCGAGTGCGCGGCGGACGGGCATCACGTGCTTGAGCGCGGGGTGGAACTGCGGCGCGAACAGGAATGCGATGCCGGTCTCGTGCAGGCACCGC
This sequence comes from Rubricoccus marinus, assembly GCF_002257665.1. Classification (NCBI taxonomy): domain Bacteria; kingdom Pseudomonadati; phylum Rhodothermota; class Rhodothermia; order Rhodothermales; family Rubricoccaceae; genus Rubricoccus; species Rubricoccus marinus. Next base: position 1,512,430 of record NZ_MQWB01000001.1, read on the forward strand.
TCCACGCCAGAGGCGTCGAGGTCGGCGCGCACGCCGAGCGCGCTCAGCACGTCGGCCGAGCCGCTGGAGGACGACACGCCTTTGTTGCCGTGCTTGGCGACGGGCACGCCTGCGCCAGCGGCCACGAAGCTCGCGGCGGTCGAGATGTTGAACGAGCCGCTGTGGTCGCCGCCCGTCCCACAGAGGTCGATGGGGTTGAGGTCGCCCGCGTCGACGGGGATGGCGAACTCGCGCATCACCTTGGTGAAGCCGGTGAGCTCGTCGATCGTCTCGCCTCTGGCGCGGAGGCCCATCAGCAGCCCGGCGATCTCGGCCTCAGAAGCCTCGCCGCGCAGCATGAGGTGCATCGCGCTCTCGGCCTGCGGCTGGGTGAGGGTCTCGCCTTCGGCGATGGACTGAAGGATTGGTTTCAGGGAACTCATTCTGTGGTGGGGTACGGAGTACCGGGTACGAGGTACAGGTCGGATTCGTCTTCAGAGACACGACCCGTGCGGTTGCGATTGTGGTGGGCGAGAGCCCCGGTCGCGCCTGAAATCCGAGACGCGAGGCGCGAGAGCTCATCGAACGTTTCTCGGTCGATGTAGCCGAGGTCGAGAGCAGCGTAGAGTTGAGAGCGGACCTCGCCAGAGGAGCCTCTGGCGATCAAGAGAAACCGTGCGAACTCGGCAGGGCTTCGGCGCTCGAAGCCTTCAGCGATGTTGGAGGTGATGGAGACAGCCGCGCGCTGGATCTGATCGCGAAGCCCGAAGTCTCGCGAGAATGCGCCTTCGCGTGTGACCTCGTACACACGGCGCGTCAGCTCGCGCCCGAGTTGCCATGCCTGGATGTCTTCAAAGCGCTTGAAGCCGCTCACGACGACGTACCCTGTACCTCGTACCCCGTACCCGCCCGCGCGAGCGCGGCCCGCACCCAGTTCGCCACCATCTTCGGCCCCTCCGTGGTGAGGACGCTCTCCGGGTGGAACTGGACGCCGCAGACGGGATGCGTTTTGTGCCGAAGGCCCATGATGATGCCCTCGCCTCTGGTGTCCTCGGCGCTCTCGGCCGTCACCGCCAGAGGCTCCGGGAGCGTCGCGCGGTCCACGATCAGAGAGTGGTAGCGCGTGGCGACAAAGTCGGGCTCGACGTTCTCGAAGACGCCCGAGCCGTCGTGGCGGACGCGGCTCGTCTTGCCGTGCATAAGCGCCGGCGCGTGGACCACGTCGCCGCCGTAGACCTCGCCGATGGCCTGCATCCCGAGGCAGACGCCGAAGATGGGCGTCGTGGGGCCGAGGTCGCGGATGACCGGCTCGGTGATGCCCGCGTCGGCCGGTCGGCCCGGGCCGGGGGAGATGAGGATGCCCGCCGGGTCCATCACGCGCACGTCGTCGACCGTGATCTCGTCGTTGCGGACGACGCGCATCTGGTCCGTCTCCGCGCCCACCAGGTGGACGAGGTTGTACGTAAACGAGTCGTAGTTGTCGATGACGAGGATCATGGGAGCGCCGTGGTGGCCGGGCCTCTGGCGCCAGAGGCCGGGGATTAGCGGATCGTGGTGGCGAGGCCGGTGGCTTCGCGGACGCGGGAAAGCGTGGCGGCGGCGGCCTCTTGCGCGGCGGTCGCACCCTGGCGGAGAACGTCCCACACGTCGTCCGGACGCGCCGCTAGCTCGCGGCGGCGCTCGCGCGCTTCCGCAAACTGCTTCTCGACCATCCCGAGAAGCGCCTTTTTGGCGTGGCCGTAGCCGTAGCCGCCCGCGCGGTAGCTCTCCGCGATCTCAGCGGCCTCATCACCCCCAGCGAACAGCTTGATCAGCGCGAAGACGTTGTCGGTCTCCGGGTCCTTCGGGTCCTCCAGCGGCGTCGAGTCCGTCACGATGGACATGATGATCTTCTTGAGCGCCTTGCCCTCCTCGAAGATGGGAATCGTGTTGCCGTAGCTCTTCGACATCTTGCGCCCATCGATGCCGGGCACGATGGCGACCTCCTCCATGATGCGCGCCTCGGGAACGGGCAGGATGGGCTCGGCCTCTGGCGCGAAGACGTTGTTGAAGCGGATGGCGAGGTCGCGCGCGATCTCGATGTTCTGCTTCTGGTCGGCGCCGACGGGCACGAGGACAGGCGCGCTCGGATCGCCGTAGGCGAGGATGTCAGCGGCCTGGAGGATCGGGTACGCCAGAAGTCCACCGTTTGCCGAGAGGCCCTGCGCCACCTTGTCCTTGTACGAGACGCCCTTCTCCAACTGGCTCACCGGCGTGAGCGTGAGAAACACCCACGTCAGTTCGGTCACCTCCGGCACGTCGCTCTGCACGAACAGGTGCGCGTTCGTCGGGTCGAAGCCCAGCGCGAGGTAGTCCAGCGCGACGTCGAACGTGAGCTGCCTCAGCCGCTCCGCATCGCGCAAGGAGGTCAGCGCGTGGTAGTTGGCGATAAAGAAGAAGGCGTCGGTGCGCCCCTCCGTGTTCGCCGCGTTGGCGATGTGCTGCCGGATCGCGCCGAAGTAGTTGCCGATGTGCAGCGTCCCCGAGGGCTGGATGCCCGAGAGGAGCGACGGCACGCCAGAGGCCTCTGGCGAAGGCGCGTCCGGCGAGGGCGCGTCTGGCGACGCGGACGTGGTGGGAGCGGCCTCCATTATCCGAGGTCGGCGAGCAAGGCGCGGAGCATGTTCAGGCGGTCGTTGGACTTGTCCGCGTTGTGTCCCAGGATGGCGCGCGTACGCTCCTGGTGGTGGACGGCCTCTACCTCATCGCGCAGGCGGTCTCCGAACGCGCGGTCGCGCTCCAAGAGCGTCTTGAGGGAGTCGGTGTCGTTGCCATCAAGGCCGCTGGCGGACCAGTCCATGTCCGCACCCGTCGGGGCGCTGCCACCGAGCGAGAAGATGGTCTCGTACAGCTTGTTGAGCTCGGTGCGGACGTTGGGCAGGACTACCTCTTCGAAGCGCTGGCGCACGGCGGGCGCGTCGAGGCGCTTCGCGACGTAGTCGTAGTCGCGCAAGAGGCCGAGCTGGTCGGCGACGACGGGCACGAGGCGGTCGACGGACTCCTCGCGGGAGATGTAGTTGCCAGCGCCGCCCTTGTTGAGGATCGGCCGGAGAACAGGAAACATGGTCGTAAGGGGGAGGGAAAGTGAGGCCTCTGGCGCGAGAGGCTAGAGGAGGTCGCCAGAGGCGGTCTGGAGCGCCTGAATCAGGGCCGCGGCTTTGTGGCGGGTCTCGTCGAACTCGGCCGCCGGGTCGCTATCGGCCACGACGCCCGCTCCGGCCTGCACGTAGGCCGTGTTGTCTTTGACGACGAAGGTGCGGATCGCGATGCAGGTGTCCAACGCGCCGTCAAAGCCGGCGTAGCCGACGGCGCCCGCGTACGGGCCGCGGCGAATGGGCTCCAACTCGTCGATGATCTCCATCGCGCGAACCTTGGGGGCCCCGCTCACGGTTCCGGCAGGGAAGCACGCTGCGAGGACGTCGGTCGCTTTGCGCTCGCCGACGGCGCCGGTCACGCTGCTCACCAAGTGCATCACGTGGCTGTAGCGCTCCACTTGGGCGTAGCGCTCCAGCCGAACCGAGCCCACGTCGGAGACGCGACCGAGGTCGTTGCGCCCGAGGTCGACAAGCATCAGGTGCTCGGCGCGTTCCTTGGCGTCCGCCAGAAGCTCGTCTGCCAGCGCCTGATCGGCCTCTGGTGTCGCGCCGCGCGGGCGCGTTCCGGCGATGGGGAGGACCTCGGCGCGGCGGTCGGTCCCGCGTGGGTCCACGCGTGCCAAGACTTCGGGGCTGGAGCCCACGAGAGTGAACTGCGAGCCGTCCTCTTCGAGACCGTCCACGTCCACGTAGAAGAGGTAGGGGGACGGGTTCACCTGTCGCAACGCGCGGTACAGGTTGAAAGAGTCGCCCTCGAACGGCGTCGCGAATCGCTGCGAGAGCACGACTTGAAAGATGTCGCCCTCGGTGATGTGATCCTTGGCCGTACGGACCGCGGCTTCGTACGCCCCGCGTTCCACGCTGGACGACGGCTCGCCCAACAGCCGGATCGGGTCGCCAGGGGCCGCTGGCGCGGTGAGGTCCGTTTCGAGCGCCAGAAGCCGGTCTTGAGCTTCCTCCCACGCACTGCGGAGATCCGTCTCAACGTCCAGGAAGACCGTCGCCATGAGAACGAGCTGGTGGCGGACGTGGTCGAAGGCGGCGACGAGGTCGTAGAACGCCCACACGCCGTCGGGGAGGCCCAACAGGTCCGGCGGCCCCACGCCCATGGCTTCAACCTGCCGGACTGCGTCGTACCCCACGAAGCCGACCGCGCCGCCGGTAAATCGCGGCAGGCCAGGGACGGTGGGCTGATCCACGCCTTCCAACATCGCGCCCAGCGCGTCGAACGCGGACTCGTCCACGCACTCCACGGCGTGCGGAGCCCCGTCGCCCGTGTAGGCGCCCGGCGGCCGGTGAATGAGGGAGCGCCCCCCGCGCGATTCGATGACGAGGTACGGGCGCTTCCCGAGAAAGGAGTACCGCGCGAGCCGCTCGCCGCCCTCCACGCTTTCCAGCAGGAAGCCGAACGTCCCCGGCTCTCGTAGCGACAGGAACGCGCTGACGGGCGTCAGCAGGTCCGCCGACCGCCGCGACCACACGGGCACGGCCAGGCGGTGGCCTCTGGCGATCGCCGAGGGGAGGTGGTCAGAGACGAAGCTCTGGAAGGCGTCGAAAGTCACGGGAAGGGGTATAAAAAAAGCCCGCTGCTAGGCAGAGGGCTCTCGGTCGGAAGCAGGACGCCGTCAGGCGTGCCGGGACTGAGCGCCCATCGCAGAAGCGGGGTGCCACCAGGTCCAGGCGCGGAGCGTGTCGGTCGTCATGCGGGCAAACTACGCGCGCGGCCGGGCGGGGGCAACGGGCCTCTGGCGATCCCGCCCACGCCCCAGGCGGAGCCACTGCGGCGATTATTTCTGCGCGCCAGAGGCAAAGTGCGGGGGAGGCGGCCCAATTGGTCCGACGTTTGCGTGAGGCCCCGGTGTCCACGTTTTCCGCCTCCACGTCCTGACTCACGTAACGGGATGCCCCCAACCGTTACGAGAACGCCCCTCATGATTCAGATCCTCCCAGTCATCACGAACAAAGGCGGCGTGGGTAAGACCACGACGTGCGTGAACCTGGCCGCGGCCTTCGCACTCGCCGGCCGGCGCACGCTCATCGTCGACCTCGACGGGCAAGCGTCGGCGTCGCTCACGCTCGGGCTCAAGCGGTCAGACCTCGCGGTCTCCTCGGCACAGGTCATCTTCGGTGACGTCAGCGTCTCGGAGGCCGCCGTCCAAACGAAAGTGCCGCTGCTCGACCTCGTGCCGGGCTCGATGGACCTCGCGAGCGCGGACCTCCGCCTCGGCCGCATGGCCGACCGCGTCACGCGCCTCCGCGCTGCCCTCGCGCCGGCACGGAAGGACTACGACCTGATCTTGCTGGACTGCCCCCCGTCGGCCTCGCTGCTGACGATCAACGCGGTGATGGCCGGGGACGCGCTCATCATCCCCGTCGTGCCGTCCTACCTCTCCATCGAGGGGCTGATCTCGTTTGGCGAGATGCTGCGGCACATCCACTCCGGTGTCGGGCGCATGGCGCCCGTCCTCGGCATCGCGATCACGCGCGCTGATATGGACAAGCGCGAGGTGAGGATGGCCGCCGAGGTCATCACGCAGCGCTACGGCGCCCGCGTGTTCAGCACCATCATTCACCCCGACCCCAAGCTGGAAACGGCGCCCCTGCAGGGCAAGACCGTGTTTGAGGTCGACGCGTCCACGCCAGGGGCCCTGGAATACGCGGCGCTCGCCGACGAGGTCATCGAGCGGATCACTCAACTCGCCGAAGCCGTCACGCGTGCCAAGGCGAAGCGTGCCGCTGAGGAGCTCACAACGCCCGCGCCTCCCGCGGGGCAGCCAGCCTAGGGTGAGACGATGAGCAACCCTTTCGCCGCGCTCTTCGAGGACGTTGACCGGATGTCGGACCCGATCCTGGCCGACACCGATCTTTCGGACCCGATGTTCGCGCCCATGGAGTCCATCGCGCTGGCGCCGCCTCCGGCGAGGTCCGCGCCTCCGCCCGCCGCCGCGTCCGCGCACGCGCCGCCGTCGCAAAGCGCGCCTCAGCAGAGCGCGCCGCCGCAGCCGGAGCCCCGGAGCGCCGTCCACGAGATGCTCCTGCCGCCGATGCCGAGCGCGAGCAAGCCCGCGGCAGGGCGCCGCAAGGCCATCCAGCAAGCGCTCGTGATCACGTGGGACAAGGGCAACGTGCCCGACCTCATGGAACTCAACGACCTCCTCGCTTCCGGCTGGCGCGTCGCCACGACCGCCGGCTTCCCGACCGCCGAGGGCGCACGCGGCTCGCTGCTCGTCGTCGTCGAGCAGGAGATGCCGGGCTAGCCTCTGGCGCCAGAGGCCGTTCCGTCCAGCCGCCTCTGGCGGCTCTACAAAGGTGGAACGGTGGCCGCGCCTCGCGGCTGCGGCTCACCTGCCTTCCAGCGGTTTAGGCGATCAAGCCCTGGACTTCGCCGCGCGATCCGATAACGGAATCCGCGTCCCCCTCCGCGCCGTCGCCAGAGGCCGAGGCTTCCCCACGCTGTTGGCGAGGCTCGGCGGTCATGGACCCGAGCGTAAAGATGGCTGAAGCCCACGTCAGGCCGGCTCCGAAGCCGACGAAGGCAAGCGTATCGCCGGGCTTTGCGCGCTTGTCGGAGAGCGCCTCGCTGAGCGCGATCGGGATGCTCGCGGCCGAGGTGTTGCCGTAGCGGTCCACGTTCACGACCACCTTGTCATCAGGCAGGCCGAACTCCTTGGCGGCGTACTCGATGATGCGCGCGTTGGCCTGGTGGGGGACGAACAAGTCGATGTCCTCTGGCGAGAGCCCGGACTCCTTCATCACGCGCATCAGAGAGGAGCCCATCGTGCGGGTGGCGAATTTGAACACCTCGCGACCGTTCATCTCCAGGTAGTGCAGCCGCTCGTCGATCACGCGCTGCGAAACCGGGTTCGCCGTGCCGGGGGAGCGCGCGATGATGGCCTCGGCGCCTGCGCCGTCCGAGCCGAGCTCGAAGGCGCGCATCCCGCAGTCCTCCTCCGTTGCCTGGAGCACGACGGCGCCCGCGCCGTCCCCGAAGAGCACGCACGTGGTGCGGTCGGTCATGTCGAGGTAGTTCGAGATCGTTTCCGCACCGACGAGGAGGACGGTCCGGTAGGCGCCGGTCTTGATGAACTGCTCGGCGGTGACGAGCCCGTAGACGAAGCCTGTGCAACCGACGACAAGCGTCATCGCGCCGCACTTAGCGCCCAGGGCGTGCTGGATCTGGCTGGAGACGGGCGGCACCAGATAATCCGGGCTCGACGTGGCGATCAGGATCAGGTCCAGATCCTCCGCGCCGATTCCCGCGACGTCCATCGCGCGCTTGGACGCCTCGATGCAGAGGTGGCTCGTGGCCTCGTTCTCCGCCGCGAAGTGCCGCTCCTTGATGCCGCTCCTGGACTGGATCCACTCGTCGGAGGTGTCGACGATCTGAGCGAGGTCGTCGTTGGTGACGACGCGTTCCGGGGCGTAGTGGCCCCAGCCGATGAGATTGGAGTAGAGCGGTTTCATAGCGCGGTGGGAGATCGCGGAAGGAAGGTCAACCTAAGAAGCGGCCAGGGGTTCGCCCGCGAGGGGCCGAGACACAGCCCGGCCTCTGACGAAACGACTCGCCAGAGGCCGGAAACAGGTGCGCGCCTCTGGCGCCGCAGGCTAGCGAGGCTCGCCGGGCAGCGAGAGCGCAGGCTCGCGGTCGAGGTACTCGTCGTAGAGGCGGATGTGGCGGCTGTCGATCGGCACGCGGACGCCCTCGATAAAGAGGTGCGTGATCTGCGTGGCGGGCTCGAACGGGTCGCCGGTGGCCACGAAGAGGCTGGCGCGCTTGCCGACCTCGATGGAGCCGATCTGGCTGTCCAGGCCCATGATCCGAGCGGGGATGATGGTCACGGATTCGAGCGCGTCCTGCGCCGTGTAGCCGTGCTGCATCCCGTAGGCGGCGGCGAAGCCGGCCTGGAACGGAAGGTTGCGCACGTTCTCGCTCTCGTCCGAGCGGAGCGCGACGGTCACGCCAGCAGCGTGCATAAGGCCAGCGTTCTCATACGCGCGGGAGTAGCGGTCGCTTGCGCGTGTCGGCAGGCCGGTGCTCGGGCCGGTGATGACCGGCACGCCAGAGGCCGCGATCTCGTCCGCGACGCGCCATCCTTCGGCGGCGCCGGTGAGAACGGCGCGGACGCCTTTCTCCTCGATCCACTTCAGCGCCGCCGTGATGTCGGCGGCGGAGTTGGCCTCCACCATGAGCGGCGTCACGCCGCGCAGGACGGGGAGCAGCGCCGCGGCCTCTGGCGCGTAGGGGAGCGGCTCGCGGGCGCCAGAGGCGGTCCGAGCGGAGTCGATGGCGGCGTAGCGAACGGCCTCGGCCCAGAACTCGTCGATGGTCTCGACGGCCTTTTCGTTGGCCTTTTTGATGGCCTCGTCCGTACGGCGGTCAAAGCGCCCGCGGCGCCCGCTGCGGGGGAAGTTGACCACAACGGCCTCGAAGCCGGCGTCCATCTGCGCGGGCGAGTAGCCCACGAGGTGAACGAGGGCGGCCGTTCCGGGCATCGCGCCGCCGCTCGGCTTCACGACGGCGTGCGTGACGCCGCCGACGCGCGTCACCGGGATGTGCGTGCTGGACGGGTTGACCGCGGTCAACGCCTTTACCTGCGGCACGATGTCGCCGATCTCGTTGTTGTCGACCGTGACCTCGACTGAGTTGATCTCGGTCAGGCCGATGCTCGTGCCCCCGTCGATCATGCCGGGGTAGACCGTCAGGCCGCTGGCGTCTAGGACGGTCGCATCGGCCGGCGCTTGCACGCCGGAACCCACGGCCTCGATCTCGCCGTCGCGGATCACGACCGTGCCTCGTTCGATCACGCCGTTGGTGACCGTCTGGATGCGCGCGTTGGTGATGGCGTACGTGCCGGTCTCGTACCGGTACGACGGGTCCTGAGCCGCGGCGCCAGAGGCGAGGCCGCTGGCGAGGACGAGAAAGGCGAGAGCGATCAGTCGCATGGAAGCGGAGCGTCGTGAGAGCACGAGGGAAGGGGCCTCTGGCGCCAGAGGCAAGCGGGAGCGGCGCGTCATCGGAGGACCATGCAGCCGTCCGAGTGGCGGACGAGGAGCGCGGACGTGTCCATGACCTCTTCCGAGGGGTCCACGTAGAGGCGCTGGTCGTCGCCGTCGCGGGCGCGGTCAAAGCGGACCACGCCGTCTACGAGCGTTTTCTCCACGACGGCGTAGACGGAGAGCGGGTGCGCGGAGAACAGCGCGAGATCGGCGTCCTTGCCGCGCTCGATGGAGCCGACGCGGTCGTCGATGCCGAGCTGGTAGGCGGGGTTGATGGTGATCAGCGCGAGGGCTTCGTCGTCTGAGAGGGAGCCGTAGCGCTGCGTCTTGGCGGCCTCGTGGTAGAGGTGCCTGATCATCCCCGCGTCGTCGCTGTTGATGGACGTGCGGACGCCGTTCTTGGCAAGGATGGCGGCGTTGTAAGCCGAGGAGTAGTACACCTCGAACTTGTAGCTCCACCAGTCGCTGAACACGCTCGCGCTCGCGCCAGCGGCGGCGAGCTCAGGCGCCACTTTGTATGCCTCGTTGGCGTGCTGGAACGTGACGCGCTCCACGCCGAAGTCCTGGAGCACGCCGAGGAGCATCAGGATTTCGTCAGAGCGGTAGGAGTGGCTGTGGACCAACACCTCGCCGCTGAGGATGTCCGCGAGGGTTTCCATGCGCCGGTTGATGGGCGGCAACGGACGGTTCTCGCGGCGGGCGGCCTCTTGCGCGGCGGCGTAAGCGCGCGCCTCGGTAAAGGCCTCGCGGTACACCTGCTCGATGCCCATGCGCGTGCGCGGACGAATGCCGCGGCCCTGACCGTGGACGCGAGTCGGGTTCTCACCGAGGGCGAACTTGATGGTGCGCGGTGCGCCCTCGAAGATGAGGCCGTCCGGGTCCAGGGTGCCCCAGCGGAACTTGATAGTCTCGTTCTCACCTCCGACCGGGTTGGCCGAGCCGTGCATGAGGTGCGCCGACGTGGTCCCACCGGCAAGCGCGCGGTAGATGCCGACGTCGGACGGGTCGAGCGCGTCGCGCATCTGCACCTCGGCGACGATGACGTTGGAGGCCTCGTTGACGCTGGAGAGCGCGATGTGGCTGTGGGCGTCGATGATGCCCGGCATGAGGTGCATGCCGCTGGCGTCGATGGTCTCGACGCCGCGCGGGGCGCTGAGGCCCTGCCCGATGCGGTCGATCTTGCCGTCGCGCACGAGCACGTCGGCGTTCTCCATCGTGCCGTTGGTGACCGTGTGGACGGTCGCGCCGGTGATGAGGACCGAGCCTCTAGCGTCGGCGGGGGGGAGCGTGGAAGGCGTCTGCGCCGCCAGAGGCGTGGCAAAGGCGACGAGAGCCGCCAGAAGGGTGGAGCGGATCATTCGGGCTGGCGGGTGGCGGTGATCGGGAAGGCGCCAAAGGAGCCGACGTCGGCGGTGCCCGCGAACTCCAGGCCGGACACGATGCCGGAGACGGTGATCTCGGGGCCGCTGTTGGGGGCCGTAAAGGAGAACGTGAGCGCGTTGCCGTCGAGCGCGACGGACGAGAGGTTGAGCGTCTCGCCCTGGGCGCTGAGGGTGCCCTCGAAGCTGCCGGGCGTGCCGGTGAACGTCATCGTGCCGCCCTCGCTGCTGCCGGGGAGCTCGATCTCGTACGTCCACGTGCCGACGATCTCGACGACCGCGTCCGGGTCGCCAGAGGCGGCTTTGGGCTTGTTCTCGATCTCGTGGCGCATGCCCTCGACGAACACGAAGCGCACGTCGGTGGAGTCCGAGAAGTAGTCGCCGGTGGTGACGAGGAGGTTGGCGAGCTTGCCGCGCTCGATGGTGCCGAGCGTGCCGCTGAGCCCCATCATCTCGGCCGGAGCCGTCGTGAGCGCGGCGAGCGCGGCCTCTGGCGAGAGCCCGGCCTCCACCATGCGGCGGAGGTTGGCGCGGATGTCCTTGCCCTTGGCTTCGAACGAGCCGAAGGCGAAGTCCACGTCGCCAGAGGCGAGCAGCGATGGGCTGCGCTCGGCGGCGCCGACGCTTGCGAGGCGCTGCGCGGTCAGCGCGCCCTTTTCAGCGTCCGTATCGCGGAAGCTGATCGTCCGGCGGTCGGTCACAAAGGACACGCCGCCCGGGTTGGCCGAGGACGGCGGCGGCAGCGCGATGGTGCGGCTCAGGCTGTCGGTCTTGACCGTATCCGGCAGCGCCAGCGGCGCGATCACCGATAGGCCTCTGGCGCGGATTTTGGCGAGAACGGGGGAGACGTCCGGCACACCCGCGAGGACGGTGTTCGGGATGCGCATCTCTTCGGTCACGCGGATGGCGCGGTGCGCGTCCAGCCAGCCGTCGGTGTAGAAGACGAGGGCACGGTCGCCGTCCAGAACGGGCGCGAGCGCCTCGGCGACGGGGTCGTACATCGGCCGCGTGGCGCCAGAGGCGTCGCGGCGGAAGGCCGTCCGGCTCGCGGTCTCGCGGCGCGCGTTCTCGACCGTCTCGCGCATCATGCTCAGCACGCCCATCGGGGTGCCGGGGTAGACGCCTCGGGCGGGGTCGATCTGCGCGATCGCGGTCTCGGTCTGGGGCAGGAACAGCATCTCGGCGGCCTCGCCTCTGGCGACGTTGCGCAAGAGGACGACGGCGCCGGTGCCGGCGAAGAAGCCGTCGCGCGGCGCAAGGTGCGCGGCGGTGAAGCCGGCCTCGCGGAGCGCTTTGACCTCGGCCTTGGACGCGTCGTAGAGCGTGCGCACGTCGAGGTCAGGCGTCAGGCCGGCGCGCTCGCGCGGCGGGTTACCGGGGTCGCCCTCGTAGCGCTCGGGGTCTTCGGGCTCGGCGACGCCCGCGTAGGCGAAGGCGTCGACGAAGCCGGCGTAAACGGTCAGCGAGTCGCCCTCGATGACCTGGGCGTCGAACGGAACGTCGGCGTTTTCGCGGACGGCGACGATGCGGCCGTCGCGGATGACGACCGTCGCGCGGTCGAGCACGCGCCCGGGAGCGACAACGACGCGGGCGTTGGTGATGGCGTGAGCGGTAGAAACGGGACGCCGGGGCGTGTCACCGTTAGTACCGCCGCGCAGAACCTGGCCGCTGACCTCGGCGCTCAGCAGGAGCGCCAGAGCCGCGACCGCCAGAGGGCGAATCATGCGGGAATGGGGGAGGAGCGCCCCGAAGATAGCGGGATGAAGGCCGGGTGGAGGTCCGCGCGATGGGAGAGGGATGCCGGGCGTCGCGAACCGCAGCGCGAGCCTCTGGCGCCAGAGGCCTCGGCGAGGGGGCGTTTGGGGCCGCGAGCGCCTCTATGCCGGCTCGGACCGCGGTTTAGGCGAACACGCCGTGCTCGCGTGCAAGGCTCGCCGCAGCCGGCGTGACGATCTGATCCGGCCGGATCGTGAGCCTCTGGCGGCGGAGCATCGCCTGGCGCACGTCGGTCTCGGTCACCACGCGGCGGGGGACGGTGAGCGGGCGGCTGGCGCCAGAGGCCGGGGCCTCGCGCGGGGCCTCAATGCCGAGGTCCAAGCCCGCCACCCAGCGCGCGGTCGCGGGCGAGCCTGCGCCAACCCACAGCGTGTGCTCTACGAACAGCCCCAGCGTGGTCCCGTCCTCTATGGGCAGCGAGAGCGCGATGGGACCGAGCACGAGCGTGCCGGTCTCTCCCAGACCCCACGCGCGGCGGAGTGCCGAGGGCGCGACGAGTCGCGAGCGGACGGGCGCGACCTCTGGCGCCGCGACGGCGCCGAGCGGGCCGGAGAGCCGGAGGCCTTTGTGATCCGTTATTGCAATGGCTTTGTCGGTCTCCACACGTGTTTGCGCTCCAACAGACACCGAGACCGTCGCCAGAGGCTCGCCCAGCCGGATGATGTCTACGCGCTCCGATCCGCGGAGCGATGCGCTGCCGAAAAGCGCCTTCGCGTCCTCTGGCGCGAGGACGGCGCGTGACGCCAGAGGCGTGACCGGGATCGCGTCGGGCCTCATTCGTGGCAGCCGCAGTCGTCGCCGGGGAGGAAGCGGGCTTCCACGTCCATCAACTTTTGGACGCGTGCGGCGTGGCGACCGCCCTCGAAGTCCGTCGCCAAGAACTCCGCGAGGATGCGCTTGCAGGACTCGACGCCCATCGTGCGTGAGCCCAGCGTGATCACGTTCGCGTCGTTGTGCGCACGGGCGTTGAACGCCGAGAACACGTCCGGGCAGAGCGCGGCACGCACGCCGGGCACCTTGTTGCACACCATCGCGCTGCCCACGCCCACGCCGTCGATCATCAGGCCTCTGGCGACGGCGCCGGTCTGCACCAGCCGCGCGACGGCAAAGGCGAAATCCGGGTAGTCCACGCTGTCCGTGCTGGTCGTGCCCACGTCGCGGACGGTCCAGCCCAGCGATTGGGCATACGCGACGAGCGGCGCTTTCAGATCAAAGCCGCCGTGGTCGCAGCCGACGGCGAGCGTCTTGGGCGGCGGCACGGGGCCGCTGGAGCCAGAGGCAGCGGGCCGCTCAGCCTCTGGCGAGACGAAGGTGAGTCCGCTGTCCTTTGCGAGGTCGCGCGCGAGAGCGGTGATCAGCGCGTCGTCGGCGACAGCGAGCGTCGTCGCGCCCGCGTCGAGGGCGTCGCGCACGTGGCGCTCGGAGATAAGGGGGCGTCCGGGCATGCGGGAAGCTACGGGGTGTGAGGGTGTGAGGGTGTGAGGAGGGCCGCGGCCCGGTTTGTTCCGCCACAGGCCTCTGGCGTCACGCGCCATCCGCTCTGCCTCTGACTCCACTCTGCCTCCGGCGCTCGTTCGGTCTCCCGTAGGGCGTGAGGCACACCCCCGACGCTCAGGGTCCCACCGGGTCCCGCCAGAGGCTCCGGCGGTCGAACCGGCCCTCACCCTGTCTCTCTCCAGAGGGGAGAGGGGACCTCGGAGGTAGGTCCCAGGAACCCTCTGGCGCCAGAGGCGAGCGAGGGACAGCTTTACCCAGAACCCAGAACCCAGAACCCAGAACCCAGAACCCAGAACCCAGAACCCAGAACCCGTCGAAACATCGGTTGCCCGGCTTGGAAGCGCTACCGATCTTGGGGGCCCTTCCAACCCACACCTCATATGAGCGTCGTACCCCCTCCCACCTCGTCCCCAACAGTCGCAGCGCTGCCCAAGGTCTCCGCCTACGAGATCGCTACCGGCAACTTCAACAAAGCTGCAGACATCATGGGCCTCAGCGACGAGTGGCGGACGCTCATCCGCACACCCTTCCGCGAGATGAAGGTGGAGGTGCCGTTGCACCGCGAGGACGGGACCATGACGGTCTTTAGCGGCTTCCGCATCCAGCACAACGGCGCCAGAGGCCCATTCAAAGGCGGCATCCGGTTCTCGCCCCACGTGGACGAGCTGGAGGTCCGCGCGCTCGCGGAAACGATGACGTACAAGACCGCCCTCGTCGACATCCCGTTTGGCGGAGGCAAAGGCGGCGTCAACGTTGACCCGCGCACGCTCACGCAGATGGAGCTGGAGCACGTGACGCGCCGCTATGTCTCGCGCATCCACCTCATCCTCGGCCCCAACCGCGACGTGCCCGCGCCTGACATGGGCACGAACGCGCAGACGATGGCGTGGATCGTGGACCAGTACGGACGCCAGCACGGCTACAACCCGGCCGTTGTGACCGGCAAGCCGCTAGAACTCGGCGGGAGCCCGGGCCGCGAGCAGGCCACAGGCCGAGGCGTCGTCATGGTCGGCCTTGCCGCCGCGCGCGACCACCTCGGCATGGACCCCAAGGAGATCAAGGTGGTCGTGCAGGGCTTCGGCAACGTGGGCATGAACGCCGCGCTCCTCTTCGCCGAGGCCGGGTGCACCGTCGCGGCCGTGAGCGACATCTCCGGCGGATATCACAACCCGAACGGCCTCAACCTCGAAGAAGCCATCGCCTTCAAAAACCGCGAGGAGGGCGACGGCACGCTGGCTGGCTACTCGGCCTCTGGCGTCGAGTTCGTGGCCCACGAGGACTTTATGGGGCTGGACTGCGACATGCTGGTTCCCGCCGCGATGGAGAGCGCGATCCACAGCGACAACATGGACACCGTTAAGGCGAAGCTCATCGTGGAGGGCGCGAACCTGCCCGTGACGCCAAAGGCCGACGAGTACCTAAAGGAAAAGGGCGTTCTCGTGGTTCCGGACATCCTCGCCAACGCGGGCGGCGTGATCGTGAGCTACTTCGAGTGGAGCCAGAACTTCCAGCAGTATCGTTGGAGCGAGGAGGACGTGAACTCCCGGTTGGAGCGCATCATCATCAAGGCCTACGACGACGTGGCCGTGCAGATGAAACGCCACGAGGCCTCCATGCGCGAGTCCGCTTTCGCGCTCGCCATTGACCGCGTGGTCACCGCCGAGAAGCTCCGCGGCGCGCTCTAGCCTCTGGCGCCCAATACCTGTCCGCATCCCGACGCCAGAGGCCTCCCCGCCTCTGGCGTCGGCGCGTTTGGGAGGTCTCGCCAGAGACGTTATGCTGAGGCACCTGGCTTCTCAGATCTATGCGCGTATTGGTTCTCTGGCTCGTCCTCGCCTCCGCCGCTGCTGCGCAGGAGCCCGACTTTCAGTTCGCGCAGGGCCCCTGGCGCACAGACCATGAACTCATCGGCGTGCTCGCGGACGGGTACGTTCTCGGCAGCATCGACGGGCAGTTGATCGCCTCCGACGACGGTGGTCTCAGTTGGACCGTCCGCGAAGGCGTCGCGGTGCCTCTGGCGATCGTGGAGCACGAGGGCGAACTCATCGGCGCGTTCGGCGCGGAGGGCATCCGGCGCTCGACGGATGGTGCGCGCTCATGGGGCGCGCCAGAGGCGGTCGGCGGGCAGGTGGAGCAATTGGCCTCTGGCGGGGACGCGCTGTGGGCCGCTACTCAGACCGCTGTATTCAAATACGAAGACGGTAGGTGGGCTGACCTGTCCTTTCCGCTGGAAACGTCGGAGCGCATTGGGGGAGTCGCAGTGCTAGATGGCGTAGGTGGAGTATCTGTGTGGCGCGGCTTCGATACGGGGTCTGTGTACGCTATCCGCACGCTCGACGGTGGAGGAACGTGGGCCCGGCGTAGCATCGGTGTGTGTTCGCCAAGCGGGGTGGCTGTGGCTGGGCGTGAACTCTGGTACGGCCGCGCAGGATGCGATGTCAACTTCATCGGGTACTTCTCAGGCGGCTTGTACCGATGGCCGGAGGACGCCGTGTCCCCGCGCGAAGTCACGAGAGGGGACGTGCGCAGCGTCGTCACTACGAAAGGTGGCACTGTTGTGTACGCCACCGGCTCGGCACTCGTTGAGGCGGCCTCTGGCGATACCTTGACGAACCTCCGTGCTCAACCAGCAACGCTCTCGCTCGATGGAGCCAACCCGCTGTTGTGGACGACGACAGAGGTAGAATGTGGGGTCGACCCACCGTGCTACGCCGCCCAAGTCGGGGGAGGAATCGAGGTACGCGTGGATGACAGGTGGGCGCAAACGGGAGTCCTTGCTGATGAGACACGTCAAGTTTTGTATTTGAATGGGCGGCTGTTTGCGAGCACCGATGAGTCCATCTTCGAAATCGTGGAAGAGACGTGGGAAATTCCGGCTCGGTCCCTACTCGGCGTCCGCACCCTCGCCGACGTGCCTGCCATCGGGCCTCTTGCACTGGTGGACCCTAGCCCCGTCGGCGGTGGACTCTTTCCAAATGCAGTCGATTTAGAGGAGCCTAGCACGGATGTGTTCATCAACTCATTCGGCCTTGCTATCGCGCAAACCGAGACCTCTGTAGTTGTCTCGTTTCGAGGAGGGTTCTATTCAAGCGGGAGCGAGGATGGCGTCACGCTATGCCCGATAGCTGAGTTCTACGAGTGCGAGTATGATATCGACCTTCGCCTTCCGTTCGACAACGTGCGCACGCTTCACGCCTCTGGCGCGAACGTCTACGCGGGCGCCAGTGGCCCTTCGAACGAGTGGAATTACGAGCCACGTCCACTCCCCACGCCGGTCTGGGCCTCTGGCGACGGCGGCCAGACCTGGGCCGATGACTCCGAAGGACTCACCGACGTGAGCGAGGCCTTCGCGTTCGCCTCTGGCGAGGGCGAAGCGTGGGTCGGAACAGACGTGGGCATTTTCCACCGGATCGACGGACAGCCATGGACGCTCAGCCTGGACACGAGCGAGCGCGTCTACGTGCTGGAACGCGACGCCAGCGGCGCGCTTCTCGCAGGCGGCGAAGGTGGCCTCTGGCGCCTCAGCGAGACTGGCTGGGCGCCGTACGGAACTGGCCTGAGTGGGCGCACGGTCTACGACATCGCGCTGGACGAAACCGACGGCACGCTCGCTCTCGCGACCGACCGCGGCGTGTGGGCCACGCGTCCGCTCGTGACGGTGGAGAGCGAAGCTGCACCGCCAGAGGCGCCTGCACAACTCACGCTCTCAGCGTTTCCCAACCCCGCCTCTGGTGCCGTCCGCATCACCGCCGTCTCGCCAGAGGCGGGACCCGTGCGCGTGCGCGTGTTCGACGTCCTGGGTCGCGAGGTGGCAGACCTCGGTTCGCACGCCTCTGGCGCGACGGTGACGTGGACCGGAGCCGCGCCTGCCGGGATCTACCTCGTGCGCGCCGAAACGGCTACCTCCACCGTCACGACGCAGATCACGCGCCTGCGGTGATCCCGACGACCTCTGTTTGCGCGCCAGAGGCTCCGAGGAGGGAGCGGTACCACGCCGTCGCTTCGTTTAGTTGCTCCGTATGGGCCTCTGGCGCCCACAGGATGCTCAGCGTCTCGCGCGTGGCATCGTGCGTTTTGGTGCGCTGGCTGTCGCGGACGGGGTTGGCGCACGGGCCGCTGGCGTCGAACAGGCAGAGCAGGCCGTCCAGCTTGATCTCGTGGCCGCTGGCGTTGAACACGTAGGCGTCACCCGGCTCGCCAGAGGCGATGCGGAACGGTGCCGCGGCGCGGTCCAGGCTTACGACCGAGATGGGCAGACCGCTGTGCAGCGAGACCGCGTTGCACGCGTCCACAGCGGCGTTGATGGGGCCAAGGAATCCGCCCTCCGCGGCTTTGACGAGGTACTCACTCGCGGGCTTGCCGCGTCCGGTGGGCTTGTAACCCCTGGCGCGGAGCAGATCGCGCACGGCCATTCTCACGTCCTCGTCCCGCGCCAGAGGCGCGTCGGCACCGAGGGACAGCAGATCCGTCACGGCCTCTGGCGTCTCCGTCTCCGCCAGAGGCGCGGGGAACGACGTGCGGAACGCGGCGACGGCGAGGCCGGGGTAGTCGGAGACGGCGATGTGCATGGAGCCTCTGGCGGGGGGCGGCAAGATCGCCAGAGGCTCGCGTCTCGTCTAGGGCGCGGCGTCTAGGCTATCGTCCGGGGCCTCGTCTTCGATGAGACCGGCCTGGGAGAGCGCGTCGCCCAGAAAGGCGCCGTCGGTGCCGAGCGCGATGGCCTCGCGGATCATCGAGGAAAGATTGCCGCTGACCTTGGTGAGCATCAGGTTGTCCTCGGCGGCGACGATGGCGAGCAGGTTGGTGATCTCCTGGTTGCGGCCGCGCTCGCGCAGCATGATCCACACGGCGGCGGAGGAGTCGCGGACGGTCACGAAGGGGTGCCAGCCGCCGCGCTCGTACCGATCCAAATAGGCAGGCTTCTCGATGAGACGTCCGTCGAACCCGCCCCGGATGGGGCGGGAGGAGAACTTCACGCTGGCGACATGGCGCCCGATCTGGCGGGGGATCTTCGAGGACTCGGGCGCGAAGGCCCACGCCCCGAGCTGAACCGTGGCGAGCGAGACGGGGCCGACGCTCATCGAGATGCCGCCGCCGACGTCCGCGCCGGTCTGGCGCTCGATGTCCTGGCCGACGCGGCGGCCGATGCGAGACATCTCGAAGGAATAGCACCCCGAAAGCGCGAGGCCGCAGACGACGAGCAGGAGGAGGGGAGCCTTACTCATCGTCCTCACCCTCGTCGTCGCCCATCGAGAAGGACACGTTGCCGAAACGCTTGCTGAGCTGCGCCACGTCGGCGGGGGAGATCGTCCCGTCGATGTGGACGAACACGGCGTTTTCGGTACCGTCCTCCTCATCGTCGGCGATGGCCATGACGGCCATGCCGCCAAAGGAGTCGCCGTCGTCGAGGACGTACACCCACACGTCGCCTTCGTCGTTGGGGGAGTCCGGCTGGGAGCGGACGCGGACCATCGTCATCCAGCCGTCTTGTTCGAACGTCTGCCCGATGCCGTTCATGCTGGAGAGGAAGCGCGGGCGCTGCCCGTCGGTGGAGTAGATGCGGACGGTGACGGAGCGGAGGCCGTTCAGCATCATCGCGACGTCGGGTTCGTCCTCGCCAGCGGCGGCGGCGGCAAGCTTGAGAAGGGAGCCGCGGAGGTTGACCTCCACCATCGGCTGCGCGTCAAAGAGTTGGTCGAGCCGGGCTACGTCGAACGTGGACTGGGCGCGAGGCGCCAGAGGCGCGAGGAGGACCGCGAGGGCAGCCAGGAGGAAATAGCGTTTCATCGGGTTAGAAGGGAAGCGTTTGATCGAGAGTGGAGGAGAGCGCGCCGGCCTCGCTGCGGACGGCCCGGCCGGCCTGTCGCTGGGCGCCTGCGATGAGGGTGAAGGCCAATTCGAGATCGGCCTGGGCGCGGTCGATGTCCTGCGGTGTAGGGGTGGGCTCGGCGTCCGCGACGAGCGGATCCTGAACCGTATCGGGTGTCGGCTGCGGCGCGGGGGCCTCTGGCGACGAGTCGGGGCGAGCAGCGCGGCGGCGTGGGGCGCGAGGCGCGACGCGGCGAGGCGCCGGGCGTGGCGTTTGGGCCACGCGGTCGGGCTCGGGGGCGGTCTCCGCCTCTGGCGCCAGCGGCGCTTCGGGACGCGCGCCGTCTTCCTGCGGCGTATCGAGCGAGTCGTCCGCCAGAGGCGGGGGCGCAAGCGGTGTCTCGTTCTCGGCAACGACGGCCTCTTGCGGCGTCGAATCCGGGCGGAGCGCCGTCCACGAAAGCGCGGCGAGAAGGAGAGCGGCAAGCGTGACGCCGCCCACCCGCCAGAGGCGAGAGTCGGTGCGCGAGGCCACTGCGCCTCTGGCGCCAGAGGCGCGGGCGGGCCGGTCCGCGGCGAGCGTGCGAGCGCCAGAGGCGGATTCGCGGCTCGCCTCCCGGCGGGCCTGAGCGAGCGCGGCTTCAATGAGGGCGGGCGGAGCTGTGACGGCGCCGCGGGCGGCGAACACGCTGTCGACGCGGCGGGCGAGCGCGGCCTCGGCGGCGCAGGTCTCGCAAACGTCGAGGTGGGTCTGCACATCGGGAGCCGTGGGCTCTCCCGCCAGGAGCAGGTCGAGATCGTGGGGGCGGTCGGGGCAGGTCATGGGATCGGGATGAGGTCCGGCGCCGCGAGGACGAGCGCCTCGCGGAGGCGCCGCTTGGCGCGGTGCAGGTAGACCTTCATGGTGTTCAGCGGGAGGTCGAGCGTGTCGGCGACCTCCTGGTAGGCGAGGCCTTCGACCTCGCGCAGGATGACGATGGAGCGGTAGGGTTCGTCCAGCGTGGCGAGCGCGCGGTCCAACTCGCGCTGGAACTCGGCGCTTTCGGCGTCTTCCTCTGGCGAGGGCGTCTCCGCCAGAGGCTCCATCAGCGTTTGGGGATCGTGGGCGGGTTGGGGGCGCGAGCGGCGGCGGCGGATATGGTCCAGCGCGCAGTTGCGCGCCACGCGGCAGCACCAGGCGCGCTGGCTGGTTTCGGGGATCTCGGCGCAGCCGCGCCAGACCTTGACGAGGGCCTCTTGCGCCGCGTCGGCGGCCTCGTCGGCGTCGCGCAGGAGGTTGAGCACCACGCGGTAGACGAGGTCTGCGTGCCGCCGCACGAGGTCGTCTTGGGGAGCAAGGGAGGAGGTAGCGTGGCGCATCTTCGGGGTGAGGTACTGCAGCGACGCACCCCGTTCCGAGAAGGTTACAGCCTTGGGAGAAACCGCCGGTCCTCGCGCAAAAGAGCCTCTGGCGACTGCGCCAGAGGCCTCTCAAACCCGAAGCACCGTTCTAGCGCGCGACCACGACGCGTTGGGTCTGCACCTCGGCGCCTATCGCGGCGCGGAGCACGTAGACCCCAGGCGCGAGGCCGCTGGCGTCCAGGCGCAGCGCCGTTTCGCCGCTCGCCAGAGGCCCGTCGTGGAGAACGTGGACGCGCCGCCCGCGCACGTCATACAGGACGACCTCGGCGTCGCCAGAGGCGGGGAGTGTGAGCGCGACGGTCCCGGCGCCCCCCCCCATCGGTTGTGGCCACACGCGGAGGCTCGCCGCGGCCTCTGGAGCGCGTTCGGTCTCCACCACGTTGAGAAGCGTGAACGTGATCGTACCGACCGGTGTGAGTGTGCCGCCGACGACGAACGGCGCGGCCTCGATGCGCGCGATGGGCTCCTGCGGGTCCGTGTCCGCATCGCCAGAGGTGTAGCTCGGCCCACTGTCGGTCCCGGCGTCCCACACGTACAGCGGTTGGCGGATCTCGGCGCGCCACGCACCCTCGGTATCGCGCAGGTCCAGGCCTTCGGTCCCCACGAACCAGTCCGGGCTGGGCGCGATCATGGAGACGAGTGTCACGAGCGCGTGCGTGTCAGTCGCGGTGAGTTCCAGTCCGACTGAGCCGGGCGATACGCGAATTCCGCCGCCCTGAACCACGTGGAGCGCCGAGCCGCTGGCGCGCAGCGCATCGACCTCGGCGTGGAGCGCGCCTGTGCTCCCGGTCTCGGCCATCGCCTCGATCCCGCCAGAGGCGATCCCGCCGGCCTCCCACAGCTTCGCACCCTCAGCGTGCACCGCGCCGACAAGGGGCGAGAAGTGCGGATCGCCGGGAAACCCATCGGGGTGCGTTTGCGCGCTCCAGGTCGCCTCCAGCGTCACGAAGTAGGTGGCCGAGGACTGTGCGAGGGCCGCGCCGCTGAAGAGCAACACGAGGCAAAGAGAGAGGACGAGGCGCATAGATCGGCACGGGAGCGTACGTGTCCAACGTACGCCGCCCGCTCGCGACTGCAGGCCTCTGGCGTTAGTCGGCGACGTGGACCGAGGCCACCATGCGCCACGGCTCGCCTCGCGCCATCCGTACCGCTACGCGAACCGGCTCGCGCCCGATGCGGACGCGCCCGCTCCACACGTCGCCAGAGGCCCGAAGCTCTTGGTTGAGCACGCCGCCGTCGAAAATGGCGACCTCGCGCGCGCCCTCCACCTGCACGCGGATCGCGGCGCGAGTGCCGGCGGTGTACCCGTCGGGCGGGACGGGGCTGAGGAGCCGGAACCTCACGCCGTGCGTGAGCGCCCACGGCGGGCCTTCGCCCTGCTGCGAGACGTTGGAGTTCCACGGGTTGCGGCGCGTGGTCTGGCCCGGAGCGTCCAGGCACTCCGCCAGAGGCTCGGTTCTCGCCACCGCGTCGGCGAGTGAGAGCGGAGAGGCCAGAAGCTGCCACCGCTCCAGCGTCGGGATGTGCGTGCGTGCGAAGTCGTCGGGCGGTGTGGCGAACCACTCGGGCTTGTAGCGCGCGATAAACCGGCCTCTGGCGACGCCGCCAGCGGCCCATGTCGGGTCCAACAGGATCCAGTCGCGCCCGGCGCGCGCGGCCACCCAGGCGTGAAGCCCGTCGGGCGAGATCGCAGCGGTCCCGTTTCGCGGAAGGCCCCACCCGTCCACGTACTCCGCCTCGATGTCCATCTCGGTGAGGAGCGCGACGAGCAGCCGCGCGTAGCCCTCGCACACGCCCATGCGCGCCGCAAACGTGGTGTCGGCGGACTGGCTCGGGCGCCTTCCCGTGAGCGCGTCCACGTCGTACGCGATGCGGTCCGCGGTCCATCGGAATGCGGCGCGGATACGGGCGCCGTCGCTTCGTCCGGCGCGGTGGAGGTAGCGCGCGAGGTGTTGGATGCTTCGCTCTTCTCGATCCGTCGCCGCCAGCGCGTACCCGTCCACGGCGGACCAGTCGCCGCTCGCCAGAGGCGAAGGGCAGGACTGCGCGACCGCCTGGGGCGCGAGAACGCAAAGCAGGAGCAGAAGGCGGCACATCCGCCCCGTATCGGCCATGCGCGGCCGTTCTCAAACGTCCTCCCGTCCGGTGACGACCGCGTGCCGCCAGAGGCCTCTGGCGCCGCCTACGGCGCGAGCGAGTCGGCGAGGCGGCTCGCGGCCTCTCGCGCGGCGCGCTCGAAGCCGTCGCCGCCAGAGGCGTAGAGGATGCCGCGCGAGGAGTTGACGAGGATCGGTCCGCCCGCGTTCGCGCGGAGCACGTCCCCCGCTGTGCCGCCCTGCGCGCCCACGCCCGGCACGAGCAGCGGCGCCTCGGGATACGCCTCGCGGATCTCGGCCAACAACTCGGGCCGCGTCGCGCCCGCTACGAAGCCGACCGTTCCTGGTAGCCCGTCGCCCGCTCGAATCGCCATGTCTGCGGTGTGGCGCCAGAGGCTCCGCTCGTCGCCGTCCGCGCCTCTGGCGACAAGCGCCTGCAGGTCCGCGCCGCCGGGGTTGGAGGTAGTCACGAGGACGAACGCGCACCGGCCTTCGTGCTCCAGGAATGGCGCGACCGAATCTGAACCCATGTAGGGCGCGACCGTGCTCGCGTCGCCCAACAGGCGGTCGTACAGCGAGGTCGCATAGCGCCGTCCCGTGTTGCCGATGTCGCCGCGCTTGCCGTCGAGGATCAGGAGCCGGCCGCTGGCGCGGACCGCCTCGCACACGGCGTCGAGCGCGTCCCAACCGTCCGGGCCGTAGGCTTCGAAAAACGCGAGGTTGGGCTTGAACGCGGCCGCGCGCTCGGCCGTGGCCTCCACGATCGCGCGGCAGAACGCCGCGGCGCCCGTCGCGCCGGCGGTCTCGCTCGCGCCAGAGGCGAACGCGGCCGGCATCCGCTCGGGGTCGGGGTCGAGGCCGACGCAGAGGACGGAGCCGCTGGCGCCAGAGGCGGCGGCGAGGCGGGCGGGGAAGGGCGTCATGGGCAGGGGCGGATGGTGTCGGAAATATCCGGCATCAGGTTCTCGCCGCGCGCCTTGAATCGACCGATGATCTCGAATCGCGGGTTTCCCTCGGGGTCGCCTCGGTCAGGGCGGCGTCCCTGGTCGAGATAGCCGTTCACGCGCAAGCGGCCCTCGATCACCGTGTCCGAGCGGTACTGCACCTCAAGCGACACGTCGTAAACGGTGGTGTCTGGGTCGGGGCCCAGGTTGAACACACCGGGTCCGGTTTCCACGCGCCCAGAGACCGCGCGGTCCGTTGGATTCGTGCGCGCGGGTTCGCGGGCCCGGAAGTAGTACGTGCAGCCTTGAAACGGATCGTCCGAGTCGTAGACCATCTGAATCAGCAAGTCGTCCGGGTCCTGAAGCGTAATCGTGTACTGCCGTCCGTTCGCCGCAGGGTCTGCCACCGCCGTAGCGTCCCCTCGAAAGCCGATGGTGTCGAAGGAACTACCGATCCGCTTCGCTTCGAAGTCCGCGTCGCCGCGGATGGCATCGCACCCCGCGATGAGACACGCGGCGAGGAAGAGGAGGGGCGTAGATCTCATGGGGCGCCGGGAGAGCAGGACGTCCCAAGCTACCGGGCCTCTGGCGAAACAAGGGAGCGAAAAGCTGCGGGTCCTGATAACGAGAGGCCTTCGCGCCAGAGGCCGCGTTTCGCACAATCCGGGCTTGCCGGAGGGACCCCGGGGGCTGTTCTTGGCGTTGCAAAAGCGCTTCCAACGACACACCTCTCAGCCAGAACCGACTATGTCTCTCCTCACCCAGCTAAAAGGCGTCTCCGCTCGCGATCAGAAGATGATCGAGGAGGCCGAAGTCATGATGGGGCCCGAGCCCGATGAAATGGGCTTCATCAAGAACCTCTTCTGGGGACGCGTCCGCGAGGAACTCGTCTTCCCGTACCCCGAGGTCTCGCCAGAGGAGAAGGCCAAGACGGACGCCCTCGTCGAGGAACTGGAGGCGTACATGCAGAACGAGCACCCCCGCGTGCAGATCGACGCCGAGGAGCGGATCCCGGAGTGGGCCATCCAGCGCCTGTTCGACATGGGTGTGCTCGGCATGACCATCCCCGAGCAGTACGGCGGCCTCGGGCTGGGCGTGGCGAGCTACAACCGCGTGCTCGAAACCATCGGCCGGTACTGCGGCTCCACGTCCGTCGTGGTCAGCGCGCACCAGTCCATCGGCTGCAAAGCGCTGATGCTGTTCGGCACGGAGGAGCAGAAGGACGAGTTTCTCCCCATGGTGGCGCGCGAGAAGCTCTCCGCCTTCGCCCTCAGTGAGCCGCAGGTCGGCTCCGACGCCGCGGGCCAGGAGACGACGTGCTACTGGGACGATGAGGAGTAGGTCTATGTCCTCAACGGCGAGAAGAAGTGGTCCACCTCTGGCGCCTACAGCGGTCTCTACACCGTGATGGCGAAGCACCGTTATACCGACCCCAAGACGGGCAAGGAGCGCGACGGCGTAACGGCTCTCATCGTGACGCCCGACATGGAGGGCGCCGAGGTCTTCGAGGCCAACCGTTCCAAGACCGGCATCCGCGGCACGTGGCAGGCCCGTTTCCGCTTCACGAACGTCAAGGTCCCGGCGAGCCGCCGCCTCCACACCGAGGGGCAGGGCCTTAAGGTCGCCCTGACGTGCCTCAACTACGGCCGCTGCACGCTCAGCGCGGGCGTGACCGGCGCCGCCAAGCAGGCGTCCGAGCAGGCCACCAAGTGGGCCAGCACGCGCTACCAGTTCCAGCGGCCTCTGGCGGACTTCGAGCTCGTGCAGAAGCGCATCGCCGAGATGCACGCGCTGACGTATGCCATGGACGCCGCGCTCTACATGACGTGTGGCTTCCTGGACCGCCACGACAAGGACATCATGGTCGAGACGGCCGCGTGTAAGGTCTTCTGCTCCGAGCAGGGCTGGAACGTGATCGACAGCGCCATGCAGATCATGGGTGGCGAGGGCTACGTGACCGAGAACGAGTTCGACCGCCTCTGGCGCGACAACCGCATCCACCGCATCGTGGAGGGCTCGAACGAGGTCATGCAGTCGTTCATCTTCGCCTACGGCGGCAAGCAGCTGGCGGAGCACATGCTCGGCTTGCTCAACGCTGTCTCGTGGGACGGAGAGGAGACCCCCGCTGAGAACCTCGGCCGCATCTTCGGCAACGCGTTCAAGCCGGCGACGGTCAAGGCCGGCACGCCGATCGCAGCCGAGCTCTACCTCGGCAAAAAGGTCGCCAAGAGCGATGTCGCCCGCGTCCACCCGAGCCTCCGCACGTTTGCGGACCGCCTCGCGAAGCACGCGCAGAACCACACGATGGTGTTCAAGAAGGCGTCCAAGGCCTTGGAGGACGAGATCGTGGGCCGTCAGGCCGTCCAGGCTCGCCTGGCCGATAACGCAATCCTGATGTTCGTGTGGGCCTCGGTCCTCTCGAAGCTGGACCGCCAGATGGCCTCTGGCGCCAGCGGCACGGCGTGGGAGCGCGACAAGGCCGCCGGCCTGCATTTCCTCCACATGGCGCACGAGACCATCGAGGAGAACAACCGGAAGGTCATGAAGAACTCCGACGACTCCATGCGCCGCGCGGCCGCCGCCGCCATCAACTGGGTGGAGACGATGCCGAACGAGGAGTTCTACATCCACGAGTCCAGCCCGATCGCGGCCGGCACGGGCCACCCGGTCCAGAAGGCGTACGTCAAGCAGTTCCCCGGCGACGGCGAGCCGTTCGTCCCGACCGACGGCGCCTCTGGCGACGGCGCGATGGCCGACGCCACGCCAGCCAACGCGTAGAGCCCCCTGGGTTTCCCGCTCCGGCGCCCCCTCTCATCCGTGGGAGGGGGCGCCGTCCGTTTCGGCCTCTGGCGCCAGAGGCCCGTATCCTGATCCATCGACCTTCCGATTCCCATGCGCGCCTTCCTGCTCACCTTTGTCCTCCTCGTCGCTTCGGGCGCGTCTGCCCAAGACCTCGGCGAGACCTCGTTCGCCAACTCCGGCGAAGCGGATGCGCAGGAGCCATTCTTGCGCGGCCTCCTCTTGCTCCACTCGTTCGAGTACGACGACGCGCGCGACGCTTTCCGCGAGGCGCAAGAGGCTGACGCCGGCTTTGCGATGGCGTACTGGGGCGAGGCGATGACGCACAACCACCCGGTCTGGATGCGGCAAGACCGCGACGCCGCGCTGGCGGTCCTCGCTCGCATGGAGGCCAATGCCGTGGAGGTGACGCCGCGCGAGCGGGACTACCTCCGCGCGCTCGGCTTCCTCTTCGACATGGGTGAGGAGGAGCAGTACGACAAGGAAACGCGGGACGACCGCTACGCCACCGCCATGCGCGCGCTCGCCGAATCGTACCCGGACGATCTGGATGCCCGAGCCTTCTACGCGCTATCGATTCTCGGGACCGCGCACGAGGGCCGCGACTTCACGACTTACATGAAGGCAGCGGCGGTCGCGGAGGAGGTGTTCGACGCCAACCCGCGGCACCCGGGCGCAGCGCATTACCTCATCCACGCCTATGACGATCCGGTCCACGCCCCGCTCGGGCTCCGTCCTGCGCGCGTGTACTCGGACATCGCGCCGGCGGCCAGCCACGCGCTCCACATGCCGACCCACATCACGCTCGCGCTCGGCATGTGGGACGAGGTCGCCGAGCTCAACGAGCGCAGCTACGACGCCGCTCGAGCGGCGTCCAACCGCCGCGGCGAAGAACTCAACGGCCACGGCTGGCACGCGCTTTGGTGGTGGCACTACGCCGCGACGCAGCTCGACGACCGGCCTCTGGCGGATTCGCTGCTCGCCGTCGCCCGGACAGCAGCTGAAGCGGACTTCGACGGCTCCACCGCGCAGGCGCACATCGGACGCATCGCGGCGCAGCACGCGACGGCGTTCGGGGACGGCTCCGTCTGGAACCGCGTGACGGAGTCTGGAAGAGGCTCGCTCTCGACGCGCGCCCAGATCGATTTCGCCAGAGGCTTCGACGCGGCCATGTCCGGTGACCTCGGCCGCGCACGCCAGATCGCGGACCGGCTCTCGGAGGCCTCTGGCGAGGACACGGCGTGGAGCGTCCGCGCGGCGGCGCTGGCGCTCGACGGGTTGGTGCTGATCGGGGAAGAGCAGACCGAGCAAGGCGTGGAGAGACTGCGCGAAGCTGCCGCGCTCGAAGCCGAGGCGCCGCTCATGTTCGGGCCGCCCTCGCCGGTCATCCCCGCGCACGAGGCGCTGGGCTACGCGCTTCTCGCCTCTGGCGATGCGGCGGGAGCCGCCGAGGCGTTCGAGGTGGCGCTGAGCCGCGCGCCCAACCGTCGGCAGTCGGTCCGCGGTCTCGCACTCGCCCGCGACGCGCAGTAGCGCAGACGCCAGAGGCCTGCGGTCCTCACCGAACTCTCGCTCTCTTCCGGGATCCGCGCCAGGGGCCACGGCTACCATCGGGAAACACCTCCCTGAACATGGCCAAGAAGCAGCCTCTGGCGCCCGGATTCGAGCGCACCGTATTGGACAACGGCGTCCGCGTCGTGACCGAAAGCATCCCCTCCGTCCGCAGCGTTGCCGTGGGCGCGTGGGTGGACGCGGGCAGCCGCGACGAGACCGAGTCCGAGGCCGGGCTCACGCACTTTATCGAGCACCTCGTCTTCAAGGGGACTCGGGCGCGTCAGGGGCACCACATCAACCAGCGGATGGAATCCGTCGGCGGCTACCTCAATGCGTTCACGACCAAGGAGAACACCTGCTTCTACGCCCGCGCTCTGGATGAGCACCTCGCGCGCGCGCTGGACACCACCCTGGACCTCGTCACGCAGCCAACGCTGCCGCCGCGCGAGATCGAGAAGGAGAAGGATGTCGTGATCGAGGAGATCAAGATGTACGAGGACGCGCCAGAGGACCACGTCTACGACCACTACGAGGCGGCGATGTACCCCGGCCACCCGCTCGGCCGGCCCATCATCGGCACGCCCGAGACGGTCCGCTCGTTCTCGCGCGAGGACCTCACTGGCTTTATGGATCGCCACTACGTGCCCAACCGGCTCGTCGTCAGCGTCGCCGGCCACGCCCGCCACGCCGACGTGGTGCGGCTCGTGGAGAAGCAACTCCGCGACTTCGACCGCGCGCCAGAGGCCTTCCGCCGTGAGCCCGCCAACGACTACACGCCTCTGGCGACGGAGATCGAGGTCACGACGACGCAGCAGGCGCACCTCGTGGTGGGCACGCGCAGCTTTGGCGCGTTGGACGAGCGGCGCACGGCGCTTAGCGTGCTCAACACGATTCTGGGCGGCGGGATGTCCTCGCGGCTCAACCAGAACATCCGCGAGAAGTACGGCTACTGCTACTCCGTCTACTCGTTCGTCAACCTCGTCCGCGACGCGGGCGACGTGGGCGTGTACATGGCGACCGACCCCTCGCGTCTGGACCGCTCGCGCCAACTCATCGTGCGCGAGTTGCAGAAGCTCGCCGCCGCGCCGGTCAGTGCGCGAATGCTGGCGCGCGCGAAAGAGCAGCTGAAAGGCTCCGTGATGTTGGGCGTCGAGAGTATGTCAAACCGCATGCAGCGTCTGGGACGCGTGGAACTGACGTACGAGGAGCACATCTCGTTGGACACAGCCATCGAGGAAGTGATGGCGGTGACGGCCGAGGACGTGCGGAGCGTGGCCGAGGCGCTATTCGTGGAGGACCGGCTGAGCACGGTCGCGCTCGTGCCGGCGGCGTAGCCTCTGGCGCCAGAGGCCTCTGTCCTATCGTTGAACGCGAAGGTTCTCGGCAGGGCAAACGCCTATCTCTGACTGGCATGCGCCAGGGTCGCAACTGATTCCCTATCCTGCCGTACCCCCCTTTTGCTCGCACACGAGGCGCACCATGTCAAAGACCACGTTTGTCATCCTCACGACGCTCGCTTTCGCCGTGGCAACGCTGGCGATCGGGATTCGGGGGATCGAAAACTGGGAGCCGTACGAGCTCTCGTTTTACTACGTAGCGTTGGCCTGGGCTGCGCACGACGTATACCGCCGTCGCGTCCAGATAACGGCGTCTTAGAGGCAAGGGGGGCGCAGAGCCGTCCGCTGCAGCTCTTCCGCAGACGAGATCCGCGCCCGGCCTGAGACCGACCGCGGCAGAGGCCTCTGGCGCTAGCGCGGCAGCCCCACGTTGTTAAAGGCCGAGCGGAAGTCCGCATTCGGAAGGTCCAGCCGGAGCAGGTCCTTGAGGTAGCCGCTCTTGAGGTAGATCCCCACGCTGAATGCCTTAACGGGTCCGATAGGCGTCCAGCGGATCTGCATCTCCCAGCAGTGGAGGTCGCGGCGGAGCACGAGCTGAGTGCTTGTGATCTCCTGCTCCAGCACGTCGAACCCGGCCGCGCCCGAGAGCCCCCAGTTGTCCGTGAGCTGGTACGTGAGGTTGTTCACCGCCACGGTCGTCGTCCACTGCGCGTCGCGCGTGCCAATTGCGGGACGGTAGGCCGCCGTGAGGTCGAAGCTCGCGCTCAGGCGCGGGTCGCGGGGGCCGAGCGCGAGCGTGCTCGCGGAGTAGTCCGGGTCGGAGGGATCGTAGAGGACGCCGGCGCCAGAGGCCGTGCGGACCGTCGAGCGCGGTCCTGCGGGCAGCTCCGCCTCGCCGGGGACGCGCGCCAGAGGCTGCCTCTGGCGGGAGCGGAGGCTCCAGCCCGCGTTGAAGCGCAGCGCTTCGAGGCGCACCGGCCGGCCCGTTGCCGCGAGGTAGGTGGCGTCCGTGAGCGCGCCGGTGTCATCGAGGGAGTACGCCGAGAACGAGCCGCTGGCGGAGGCCTGGAACGGGCCGGACCCGGCGCTCGCGCGAAACGAGACGTTGTCGATGGGGCGCTCGTCGGCCGCGAAGTTGTAGCCGCCGCTGATGGCGAGCGAGAGGAGTTGAAGCGCTCGCCGCGACTCTTCGCCCGTGGAGTCCGTGCTGACTACGCGCGTGAGAAACGCGTTGTCCAGGCTGAACCGGAGCCCGCCGACGGGCTGCGTGGGGACTCCAGATAGCGTGGCGAAGCGCCGTTCCACGCCCGCCGTATCCGTCAGCACCTGCACCGTGTTGAACGGCGCAGCGGAAAAGTCCGGTTGCGCGACAAGCGAGACGCTGGGGCGCAGCACGTGCCGAAGGCCATCCAGGTTGGCGACCCGAACGGGGGCCGTGCCGTACAGCGCGGTCCGAAGGCTGAGCTCGGCACGTACGCGGCGGTCGAAAAAGAACCCGTCCTCCTGCGTCTCCACGAACGCGCCAGAGGCCGGGTCCAGCGCGCGCAGGGTCCGCTCGTCCACCCAGTTCTCGGCGTAGGTGACGCTCGGCGTGATGTCGAGGTTGTAGCGCGGGACGGAGAACGAGGCGGAGATCGGCACGTTGTGCGAGGCTCCATAGGCGAACCGCTCGCCCTCGGCGTTGCCTCTGGCGAAGGCGTCGCCGCTGAAGAGAGCATCCACCCAGGACGGGGCGCCGCCATCGTCGAACAGGCTGTCGGCCTTCGGGACGTAGGAAAACGCGTTCGTGGCCGAGCCGGAGTAGGAGACGCCGATCTTCTCGTACCAGCGCTCGCCGCGCCCGTCGCGCCTCTGGCGCTTAAAGGGGAACCGCCGCTGCTGGCTAAACGAGAGGCTGGGAAGCGTGAGCTGTGCTGAACTGACGTCGAACTGCTGGTTTGCGCGAAGCTGGACCGTGAGCGAGCGCCCCGCGCGGGGCCACGTCTGCGCGTAGCTCACCGTCGAGGTCGAACTCTGGCGGACCTGGCTCGCGAGGTCGTCGGAGACGAACCGCGCGCTGGAGGACTGGAGGTCCACATCGGCGGAGAGGCGTTGCCCGGCGGGGAAGGTCTGGGTGTGGTTCCACCGCAGCGCGACGGGCGTCGCGATCTGAAAATCGAGGTCGTCGCGCTCGCCGCGGCGCAAGCGGCCGTAGGAAAGCGAGATGTCGCCGTCGTAGGCGTAGCGCCGGGTGTAGTCCAGCCGCGCGTAGCCCTGAATGGACCCCGTCGTGCCGATCTTGCCTCGGACGATGGCGCCGAGGTAGTCGTTGACGGCCCAGTAGTAGCCGAGGTCTTCGAGGAAGAGCCCGTAGTCCGGGCTCGTGCCGAAGCCCGCCGCCAGAGGCCCGCTGCGCCGGCCTTCGGTCGCGGGGAAAAAGCCAAACGGCAGCCACAGCGGCGTCGGGATGCCGAGCAGACGGAGCCGGACCGGTCCGGTGTAGACCGTCTTGCCGTCTACGACTTTGATGCGCCCGGCCTCCATCGCGTAGTGCGGATGGTCCAAGTCGCAGGTGGTGTAGGCCGCGTTTTCGGCGTAGATGATGTGCGGCGCGGCCTGCTTGACGACGCCCGCGAGCAGGAAGCCGTCGTCCAGTTGCGTACGCCCGCCCACGATGCGCCCACGCCGCGTCCGCAGGTTGAACGCCAGCTCGTTGCCGGTGAACCCTTCGTCGCCCTGCGCGAACGTCGGAATCCCGACCTGAGCGTCTTGCAGCGCCAGAGGCCTCGCGCGAAGCGTTTCACGGCCCAGGAAAATCTCCACGAGCCCCGCGTCCAGCGTTGCCCCGTCGTACTCCGCTCGGGCCTCGCCGAACAGCGCGGCCTGGTCGTCCGCCCGTTCGCCGCTGGCGAGCGAATCGCGAGGTGCGAACACGATGCGGAGTGAGTCGGCCGCGCGGAAGGTGACGGGCTGTTCTAGACCGCCCTCGGCCGCTGGCGCCAGAGGCACGCCGTAGTCAGTGCGCGCGGGGCGGGAGGGGAGAGCGGGCCGCGTCGTATCCGCCACGGCGCCGGGATCGGGTACGCGGGCCGAGTCGGCTGGCGCCAACGTGATCTCGCGCGGGGCCGCCGTCGAGTCCGCCGTCTGAGCGTGCGCAGCGCCAGAGGCGAGCAGGAGCAGGAGCGTAAGGGCGCGGAGCACGGGGCGGGGCGGGGACTCCGGCGCAACGCCCGCACCTCCAGCCCTCGTGCCCCCCAGGGCCGTCCGCGCCAGAGGCACGGCGCTACGCCTCTGGCGCGGTGCAGGCGCACACGGCGCGGCAGGCTCCCGGCCGCAGGCGTCGGTCATGGCTCAGGCGCCCGCCGCGTCCTCGGCGTGCTCGAAGACGAGGCGTGCCGCGCCTTGGACGGCAACGGCGTTGCCGCTTTCCTCGCGCAAGACCGTGATGCCATCGCGGAGAGCAGGCAGCACGAACCGCCCGATGGACGCGCGGATGGGGTCCAGGAGAACGTCCCCGGCCTGGGACACGCCGCCGCCGATTACGAACGTCCGGATGTCCAGCAGGTTGACGATCCCACCCAGCGCGACGCCGAGCTTGTGGCCGGCCCACTGGAAGATCTCGATCGCCGCGCCGTCGCCCGCCATCGCGGCGCGGTGCAGCGAGATCAGGTCGAGGTGCTCCAGGTCGGTGCCGGCGGTTTGGTGCAGGCAGGTCGGCCGCGTGAGGAGCTGATAGCGCGCGTGGCGCGTCAGAAACCGGTGACCGAGGTACGCCTCCAGCGCGCCGGCCACGCCAGACCGCGCGTACGGCCCCTCGTAGTCGATGCTCATGTGGCCGATCTCGCCAGCGGCCCCGGTCGCGCCCCGGAACAGACGGTTGTGGTGGATGATGGCCCCACCCACACCCGTTCCGAGCGTCACCATGATAAAGGAGTCGTACGGCTGCCCCGTCCCCCAGAACGCGCTGCCGAGCGCGGCCACGTTCGCGTCGTTCTCCGCCAGAATGGGCGCATCGCGCGCGAGCCTCTGGCGGAGCGCCTCGGAGAACCGCAGGCGGAGGCTGTCCGGGAGCACCACGTCTTTCCAGCCCGGCAGGTTGGGCGGGCTACGCACCGTGGTGCGGTCCAACGAGACCGAGCCGGGGCACCCCACGCCGATTCCCGCCAGAGGCTCGCCGTCTGGCGCGCCCTGGGCGACTTGCTCGATCACCTGCGCGATAGAGTCCAACACGGCCTGTGGCCCCGCGGCTGCGGGCGTGTCCGTCCGAGCGGTTTTGACGGCGTGGCCGTCGTCGCGGACGAGTGCGGCTTTGATGTGGGTACCGCCGAGATCGACGCCGATGGCGTAGCGCATAGGTCTGAAAGGGTGCGCGAGAAACTACGAGCCGGGGGGCGCTGGCTTCCGCTCCGCCTGGGGCGCCAGAGGCCTCTGGCGAGAAATAGACAGAAGCCCACACGCGGCACGCAGGACGTCCGCGCGGGCGGCTACGCGGAGAGGATGACCTCGAAGCGGTCGGCGATGGCTTCGATGTCGAACGTGCGCTCGGCGTAGGCGCGGGCGCGGGCCGCCATCGCGCCACGCAACTCCTCGTCCGCCAGAAGACGCTGCCCCTCGATCCCGAACGCCGAGGGGGCGGTGGGGGGGACCACGACGCCGGCTTCCTCGCGCCGGACAATCTGCGCCGCGAGGTTTTCCGGCGGGACCGCCAGAAGCACGGGGCGGGCCGCGCAGAGGTACGAGAGCACTTTGGACGGCACCGAGTACACGCCGGCATCGGGCTCCAGAATAGCCGCCAGCACGTCGGCGGTGCCGTGCACGTCGGGCAGGTCCTCGAACGCCTGGAAGGGGAGAAGCAGGAGGTTCGCGGGCGGCGAACTCGAGCGAAGCCATTCGGCACCCGCACCCTCGCTCACGACGACCACGCGGGCGTCCGGGTCGTTTTCCATCTGCCGCGCCAGCGAGAGCAGCAGCTCCGGGTTGTGCTTCATCCCGAGCGTCCCCGCATAGAGCACCACGCGTTTGTCCTCCAGCCCGAGCGACTGCGCCCAGGGGTTGTTCTTGGGCCGCGGCGGCATCTCCTCCAGCGGCGCCCAGTTCTCCACCACGTGGACCTGGCGCGCGGGAATGCCCCATTCCGTCAAGAGAGGCCGGAACCCCTCGGTGATCGCGACGATGGCGTCGGCGCCTAGCAGAAGCCGCCTCTCGCGCGCCATGTACGCCCGGCCCACCATCCCGCCGATAACCGGGAGCTTCTGGCGCAGGAACCGGTCCGTCCCCACAGAAAGGATGTCTTGCAGCCAGTTCACGAACCGTACGCCGCGGCGCGAGGCCCACCGCTGCACGGGCGCAAGCGCGTCCACGGGCGTGTTCGCGGCCAGGATCACGTCGGGTTTGAACGCCGCGACGCTCTGCACCAGCGAGGTCCCGTACAGGCGCTCGGTCTGCCGCCGCTTGACGAGCCCTGAAAACGAGCGGGCCGCCTTGTCGACGGGGTTGTCGAGCGCGATGGGGTCGGGCGCGAACGTCTCCGGGTCGTCGTCGCGCCGCGCAAGCGCCCCTTGCGGCGTCAGGTTGGTCGACGAGTAGCCGTGCGCGACGGTGTGCCCACGCCCCGCCAGCGCTCGCGAGAGCTGCACTTGGAAGGGGTGTCCCGCGTAGTCGTGGACGTAGATCCGCATGGTGTCGGCGCCAGAGGCCAGAAACAACGACGCCCAGCCGAAGCCGGGCGACAGTGGCCCCGGAAGGGCCGGTCCTGAGTGGACCTGTAGCGTGGGAGAGACTTGAACTCTCGACCTCACGATTATGAGTCGTGCGCTCTAACCAGCTGAGCTACCACGCCGAGTGATGCGAAGATACCGAAGCCTCTGGCGAAGTGGAAAGCCAAGGTTGAGTGGAGCGCGTGGGTTCTGCCGTTTCGAGGCCTCTGGCGCCAGAGGCGCCGTGCGAGAGCGGGCGGCTAGCTTGGTGGGTCCTCTCCCCCGAGTCCGATGACCGCGTCCCCCCGTACCGTCCGTGCCGCCAGAGGCTCCGCGCTCACCTGCAAGGGGTGGCACCAGGAAGCCGCCCTGCGGATGCTCATGAACAACCTTGACCCGGAGGTCGCCGAGCGGCCCCAGGACCTGGTGGTGTACGGCGGCAGCGGCAAGGCCGCGCGCAACTGGGACAGCTTCGAGGCGATCGTCGCCACGCTGCGGAGGTTGGAAAACGACGAGACGCTGCTCGTGCAGAGCGGGAAGCCCGTCGGCGTGTTCCGCACGCACGACGAGGCCCCGCGCGTGCTCATCGCCAACAGCCACCTCGTCCCGCGCTGGGCGACCTGGGACAACTTCCGCCAGCTCGAAGCCGAGGGGCTCACGATGTACGGCCAGATGACGGCCGGAAGCTGGATCTACATCGGCACGCAGGGCATCCTCCAGGGCACGTTCGAGACGTTCGCGGCGTGCGCCCGCACGCACTTTGGCGGGACGCTGGACGGCCGGCTCGTGGTCACGGCCGGGCTCGGCGGCATGGGCGGCGCGCAGCCTCTGGCGGCAACGATGAACGGCGCCGCGTTTCTGGGCATCGACGTGGACGAGACCCGCATCTGTCGCCGCGTGGAGTCCGGCTACTGCGACCGCCTCGAAACCGACTTGGACGCCGCGCTAAACGCCGTATTGGACGCGCGCCAGAGGCGCGTCCCGCTCTCGGTCGGGCTCGTGGGCAACGCCGCTGAGGTCTTGCCCGAACTCGTCCGCCGAGGCGTAGACGTGGACGTGGTGACCGACCAGACCAGCGCGCACGACCTCCGCGTGGGCTACATCCCGGCCGGCTACTCCCTGGCCGACGCCGAGGCGTTCCGCACGCGCGAGCCGCTGGCGTACGATGAGGCTGTCCTGGACTCGATGCAAACGCACGTCCAGGCCATGCTGGACCTCAAGGCATCTGGCGCCGTCGTGTTCGATTACGGCAACAACCTCCGTGGTCAGGTCGCCGACCGCCGCGGGATGACGCGCGCGTTCGAGATCCCGGGGTTCGTCCCCGAGTACATCCGCCCGCTGTTCTGCAAGGGGTCGGGCCCGTTCCGGTGGGCGGCCCTGTCCGGGGCGCCAGAGGACATCGCGGTCACCGATGCGGCTATCCTGGAGCTGTTTCCGGAAAAGGAGCACCTCGCGAGGTGGATCCGCATGGCGCAGGATAAAGTGCAGTTCCAGGGACTCCCGGCGCGGATCTGCTGGCTGGAATACGGCGAGCGCGCCGAGGCGGGGGAGAAGTTCAACTGGCTGGTGGAGACCGGCCGCGTGCAGGCGCCGCTCGTGATCGGGCGCGACCACCTGGACACCGGCAGCGTGGCGAGCCCGAACCGCGAGACCGAGGGCATGAAGGACGGGTCGGACGCCATCGCGGACTGGCCTCTGCTCAACGCGTTGCTCAACACGGCGTGCGGCGCGAGTTGGGTGAGCCTGCACCACGGCGGCGGCGTCGGCATCGGGTACTCCATCCACAGTGGCATGGTGAGCGTGGCGGACGGGACCCCGGCAGGCTACCGGCGCCTTTCACGCGTTCTCACGGCCGACCCGGGCACCGGCGTGATGCGCCACGCCGACGCCGGGTACGATCTTGCGACCGACACCGCGCGCGAGCGCGGCGTCGATCTCCCCATGTACAACACACCCTGACCCCGCTCGATGGCCTCTGGCGTCCTCCTTTCCCGTCTCGCGCCTCTGGCGCTCGCGTTCCTTGTTGCCGGGTGCTCGTCGGCCCCGCCTGTGGTCAGCGTGCCGTCGCCGCGCCCACCCTCCCTAGAGGGGCAACCTGAACCGGACGCCGCGCCCTCCGCCAACCGCCTGCCGAACGCCGAAGACGCCTTCGAGCCGCCCCCGCCGCCGGATCCTCCGGTTCCCGCTGATTCTCTGGCGAACCGGCTGCTCGACGTCGCGATGGTCGAGGCCCGGGAGTCCATCAAGCAGTACAACAACGTCGTCGTGATTGCGCTGGAGGAGAGCGCGGACGCGCAAAGCCGCGCGAGGCGGAAGGCGCTGGAAGCGGCCCTTGCTGCCGAGCGCGCCGAAACGCTCATGCGCGTTCGGTTCGCGCTGCTGGGCGGCATCCCGATGGAGGCAGAAGGCGAGATGCGGCTGTACCTCTCGTTTTTGAGCGTGGCCGCAGATGACCTACTAGAGCTCGACGTGATCGACGGCAACACGTTTCTCGTCGGCCTGGAAGAGGTCACGACCCCGCTGCTCGATGCGATGAGGCGCGTCAAGGACAACCCCGACGCGCCATGAGCGCCGCCGTCGCTCTTCGGATCGGACGCGTAGACGCGGACCTCGACGCGAGTCTCGCCGCGCTCCGAACCGAACTGGGCGGCGACGAATGCCGCGTCCGCGCCTCGCGCCAGAGGCTAGAAACGGCCCTCGCCTCTGGCGACGCGCTCTACGGCGTCAACACCGGATTCGGCGCGCTGAAGTCGGTTCGAATCGGCGCCGAGGACCTGGAGGCGTTGCAGGTCAACCTGCTCCGCTCGCACGCGGTTGGGATGGGCGCGCCGGTCGCCCGCAGCCTCTCGCGCCGGATGCTGCGGCTCAAGGTTCACGCGTTGGGGCTCGGCGCCTCGGGCGTGAGCGTGGCCGTTGTAGAGCGCCTGCTGTGGATGGCGGAGAACGACGTGATCCCCGTCGTGCCGAGCCAGGGGAGCCTGGGCGCCTCAGGTGACCTCGCGCCTCTGGCGCACCTCGCGCTGCCACTCATCGGCGAGGGCCTGGTGTGGGAGGGGGGCAGCCCGACGCCAGCGGCGGACGTTCTGGCCCGGCACGGCCTGGCGCCTCTGGCGCTGGGCGCGAAAGACGGCCTCGCGCTGATCAACGGGACGCAGTTCATGGCCGCGCACCTCGCCGAGGTCGTGGTCCGCGCGCAACGTCTCGCCACAGCGGCGGACATCGTCGCCGCGATCACGCTCGACGCCGCCAGAGGCTCGCTTCGGCCGTTTGGAGAGGCGGTCCAGGGCGTGCGCCCGCATCCCGGCGCGATCGCCGCCGCCGCGAACGTGCGCGCCCTCTTGGTGGGGTCGGAGATCCTGCCCAGCCATGAGGGCTGCGCCAAGGTTCAAGACCCGTATTCCATCCGATGCGTTCCGCCGGTCCACGGCGCGAGCCGCGACGCGCTGGCCTACGCCTCTGGCGTGCTGGAAATCGAGGTCAACAGCGTGACCGACAACCCGCTGGTGCTGGGGACCGACCGCGCGCCGGAGATCGTCTCTGCGGGGGCCTTCCACGGACAGCCTCTGGCGCTTGCGGCGGATACAGCCGCTATTGCACTTGCCGAATGGGCGTCCGTCTCCGAGCGCCGCACGTACCTCTTGCTAGACGAACACGACGGCCTCCCGCCGTTTCTCGTCGCCGCCAGCGGCCTGAACTCGGGGTTCATGATGCCGCAGTACCTCGCCGCGGCGCTCGTCTCGGAGAACAAGACGCTGTGCCACCCGGCGTCGGTGGATTCCATTCCGTCCAGCCGCAACCAGGAGGATCACGTCTCGATGGGGGCGTGGGGCGCGCGAAAGGCGCTCCTCGTGCTGGAAAACGCCGAGCGCGTGCTCGGGGTTGAGGCGCTGTGTGCCGCCCAGGCGCTGGAGCACCGCCGCCCGCTACGCTCGGGCGCCGGCGTGGAGGCCGCGCACGCGGCGCTTCGCCAGAGGATCGCGCCGCGCGACGCCGACCGCGCGTTCTCGGACGACTTGGAGGCTGCGGTCGACCTCGTCCGCTCTGGTGCACTCGTCCGCGCCGCCGAGGCGGAGACGGGGCCTCTGGCATAGCGCGCGTCGCTCGGTAGCGAGGTCCCAACTGGCCTCTGACGCCTGTGGCCTGACCGCTTTCATCCCGAACCCGGATCTAGGCGCCAGAGGCGTCGGTAGCTTGCGGCACAACGCCACGCCCATGCCTGAGACCCCCGAATTCCGCCTCCACAACACGCTCACGCGCCAGACCGAAGCGCTGATGCCGACCGAGACGGCCGCCTCTGGCGCGCCGCTGCTCCGGTTCTACAGCTGCGGGCCGACGGTCTACAGCTTCGCGCACGTGGGCAACTTCCGGACGTTCCTCACCGCCGACCTCGTGGTGCGGACCGCGAAGGCGCTCGGCTGGGAGGTACGTTACGTCAGCAACGTCACCGATGTGGGCCACCTCACCGATGACGACGTGGCCGACGCGGGAGGCGAGGACAAGCTGGCCAAGGCGCTCGCGAGCAAGGAAGGCGAGCGGTTCGCGAACGTGTGGGACCTAGCGCGGCACTACACCGGCGGGCTCGTCGCGGACTGGAACCGCCTGAACCTCGTGGAGCCCGACGTGCGCCCCCGCGCGACCGAGCACGTGACGGAGCAGATTGATGCCGTCTGTGCGCTGATGGAGGGCGGCCACGCGTACGAGACCGAGGACGGCGTGTACTTCCACGTCCCCAGCTTTGAGGGCTACGGCAAGCTGAGCGGCAACGAGGCTGCCGACGCGCTCCGCGATGGCTTGCGCGAGCTGGTCCAGGACAGCGGCAAGCGCGACCCGCGCGACTTCGCGCTCTGGAAAAAGGACCCCGGCCACCTCATGCAGTGGCACGCGCCGTTCGGCAAAGGCTTCCCCGGCTGGCACCTGGAGTGCTCCGTGATGGCCCAGAAGTACCTCGGCACGACGATCGACCTCCACGGCGGCGGCGAGGACCTCCGATTCCCGCACCACGAGTGCGAGATCGCGCAGGCCGAGGCATTGACGGGCGAGCCGTTCTCGCGCATGTGGATCCACACCCGCTTTCTGCAGGTGGAGGGCGAGAAGATGTCCAAGAGCAAGGGCAACTTCCTCACCGTGCGTGATCTCACCGTTGCACCCGAGTTCGGCGGTCGCGAGGACTGGGGCGCGCCCGTTGATCCTCTGGCGCTGCGCCTGCTGCTCATCTCCGGCCAGTACGGCAAGCCGTTCAACCTCACGCGCAAAGCGCTGGAGGACGCGGCTAAGAACCGCCAGCGCTACGTCGACGCGCTCGATGCAGCACAAAACGCCTCTGGCGCTGACGTTGACCGCGATCTCGCCGCAGGGCTGGGCGAGGAACTCGACGAGGCCTACGCCGACGCGCTCGACGGCATGACGGACGACCTCAACACGCCGGTTGCTCTCGCCGCCGCGCTCCGCGGCGCCAACGCGATCCTCGCTCTCGCCAGAGGCCCGGGCTTGGACGCCGGAATGGCGGGCTCGGCGATGGGCTACCTCCAGAGCATCGACTCCCTGCTCGGCATCGTCGGCATCGACGCGCCAGACGTCCCGGCCGATGGAGCCTCTGGCGGTGCAGGCTCGAGCGCCGCCGACGCAGCGCTGGGCGCCGAGGTCGACGCGTTGCTTCGCGAGCGCGAGGCCGCCCGCGCCAACAAGGACTGGGCCCGCGCCGACGCGCTCCGCGACGAGATCGACGCGCTGGGCGTCATCGTGATGGACACGCCCTCCGGCCCGACCTGGAAGCGCGCCTAGCCTCTGGCGAAGCGGACCGGTCGCCGTTTGCGGCATCCCGCACCAACCTCTGCCGCCAGAGGTGAGCGGATGCCTCCTACGTCGCAAGACCGACCGACGGAGGCTCGCGAGGCGCCGCACGCACCACGCAGTACGCCTCAATCCTAGCGATCGCCAGAGGCCCGCATCGCCGTCGATCTTACCGTACACCGTACCCCCAGACGCATGGACGCATCCGACTACTCCGAACTCGAAGGCGGCCTCGTCCGCATGCTGGACCGGCTCAAAAACGAGGGCACCGCGACCA
The DNA here is from genome assembly GCF_002257665.1 of Rubricoccus marinus. Lineage (NCBI taxonomy): Bacteria > Pseudomonadati > Rhodothermota > Rhodothermia > Rhodothermales > Rubricoccaceae > Rubricoccus > Rubricoccus marinus. Next base: position 1,553,873 of record NZ_MQWB01000001.1, read on the forward strand.
AGGACCCTGAGGCCGACCAGTTCTTGCGCGACAACGCCAACGCAGTACTTCTCGGGCTGCTCTACGACCAGCGCGTGCTCGCCGAGACCGCGTTCTGCGGGCCGCTCAAGCTCCGCCAGAGGCTCGGGCACCTGGACATGCGTCAGATCGCGGACATGGACCGCGATGCCTTCGAAGCCGTCTTCGTGGAGACACCGGCCGTCCACCGGTTCACGAACAAGATGGTCGACACGACGCAAACCGTCGCGCGGGCCATCGCGGACGAGTACGACGGGGACGCCAGCGGCCTCTGGCGCGAGGGCACCAACGCCGAGGTGGAGAAGCGCGTCAAGAAGCTGCCCGGCTTTGGGCCGCAGAAGGCGGCAAAGCTGAAGTATTGCCTGTATTACTTCGGCCACCGGGACCTCTCAGACTGAGAGTCGGTAGGAGGGCGCTATGACGGACCCGCTCCACCTCGACGTTCCTACTTGGGCCTGGATCGCGCTCAACGGGTACGTCGTCGCTCTCCTGCTCCTGGACCTGCTGGTCTTCAACAAGAAGGCCCACAAAATTGAGTGGCGCGAGGCGGCCCGGCTGTCGGCCTTTTTTGTCGCGGCGGCGCTGGCGGTCAATGCTGTCATCTGGTGGCAGTTCGGCCCGACGCCGGGCCTGACGTTCCTGACGGGGTATCTGGTAGAGCTCTCGCTCTCTGTCGACAACCTGTTTGTCATCGCCGTCTTGTTCGGCTACTTCGGGGTCCCGGCGCAGTACCAGCACCGCGTGCTGTTCTGGGGCATCTTCGGCGCCATTCTCATGCGCGCGGCGATGATCCTTCTCGGCGTGGCGCTCATCGAGCGGTTCGAGTGGGTGCTGTACGTCTTCGGCGCGTTCCTCATCCTGACCGGCGCTCGGATGTTCTTCGAGAGCGAGGGGGGAGATGACGTGTCGGGCAACCCCATCCTGAAGGTGCTGCGGCGCGTGCTCCCAGTCACGAAGTCCTACCACGAGGAGCACTTCTTCGTCCGCCACGCGGGCAAGCTGTTCGTCACGCCGCTCTTCCTCGTGTTGGTGATGATCGAACTCACCGACGTGGTGTTCGCAGTCGACTCTATCCCGGCGATTCTGGGCGTGACGACGGACCCCTTCCTGGCCTATGGCTCCAACATTCTGGCCGTCACGGGGCTCCGAGCGCTGTATTTCCTGCTGGCCGGTGTTATTGAGCGGGTGCGGTACCTGCACTACGGGCTGGGCGCCGTGCTCGTGTTTATCGGGCTTAAGATGCTCTCTGCGGAGTGGCTCCACGGCTACGGGTTGGAGGTCCCCGAGTGGTTGTCGCTGAGCGTCATCGTCGTCTGTATCGGCAGTGCGTCGCTGTTCTCGTGGCTTGCGGACCGTCGCGAGCGCGCTCTTCTGCCCCCACCTGGAGCGCCGGAGCCGGGAGGCGACCACGCGCCGACGGCCGGTCGCGAGGCGCCAGCGTCGATCTCCGGCAACGTAAAGGCGTAGCGCCTCCGTCGCCGACTCCCCGCCGCCCAGACGGCCGTCACAACGGCCTCTGGCGCCAGAGGCCGCGCGGCTGTGATACGGGATCGCCGCGCTGCGGCGTTCGTATCCTGCAGCACTGAAAGCGCTACCACCATGCAGGTCGTCTCCTCGCCGTCCCATCCTACCGGTCGTTTCGGCCTCGCACTCGCGGGCGGCGGTCCCGAGGGCGCCATCTACGAAATCGGCGTTCTCCGCGCGCTGGATGATGCGCTGGAAGGAGTGGATTTCAACGATGTGCCTATCACGGTCGGCGTTTCGGCGGGCGCGCTGGTCGGCGCGTGCCTCGCCAACGGGATCACGACCGCGCAGATGGCCCGCTCCGTGATGCACGAGGAGCCCGGCGAGCAGCCGTTCCGCCCCGAGCTGTTTCTCCGCCCGGCCGCAGGCGAGATCGCGCGCCGTCTCGCGTCCATCCCCGGGCTCGTGGCCGGCGCGCTCGCGGACACGGTTCGGAAGCCCCGGACGTACGGCCTCGTCGCGACGATGATCGAGCGGCTCAGCCGCGCCGTGCCGGTCGGCGTGTTCGACAACAAGCCGCTGCGGACGTACCTGGAGCGGCTGTTCGCGCCAGAGGGCCGCACGGACGACTTCCGGACGCTCAAGAACGAATTGATCGTCGTCGCCGCCGACCTCGACGCTGGGGAAACCGTGCGGTTCGGCGACGGGCCTCTGGCGGGCGTGCCCATTTCCCTCGCCATCCAGGCGTCAACAGCGCTTCCGGGCCTGTACCCGCCGGTCGAGATCGATGGGCGGCACTACGTGGACGGCGTACTGCATAAGACGGTCCATGCGTCCGTCGCACTGGACCGGGGCGCCGAGCTCGTGCTTTGTATCAACCCCATCGTGCCGGTGGACACGGTGAACAGCGTCGAGAAGGGCGTCATGGAACGCGGCAAGCTTGTCGACCGCGGCCTGCCGACGGTTATGAGCCAGACGCTCCGTACGCTCATCCACAGCCGCCTCGGGACCGGCCTCGCGGCCTACCGCGAGCGCTACGACGCGGCCGATGTGGTGCTGATCGAGCCGACTCGTGACGACTACACCATGTTCTTCGTCAACGTGTTCTCGTTCGCAGAGCGCAAGATGGTCATGGAGCACGCGTATTCCAGCACGCTGCGCCAGCTCGCCACGCGCCGCGAGGAAATCGGACCCATCTTCGCCCGTCACGGCATCACGCTCCGCGAGGACGTGCTGGATCGCCCGGTGCACGACCTCTGGGAAAGCGTTGCGCTCGGCACGCGCAAGCGGCGCCGGAACGGTGGCCGTGCCCTGATGCCGTCTACCGTCGCCACGCGCGACCTGCGCGACACCCTCGGTGATCTCGAAAGCTTGCTGAGCTAGCCTCTGGCGCCAGAGGCCTCGGGCTTCGGCTCGGATATAAGGGCGCCGGTAGTCTGGTCGACCGGATCGTAGCCCCATTCGTAGAGCGTGTAGCCCGGGTGCTCGGGCGCAGGCCGCGTGTGGAGCCGGAGAGAGGGGGAGTGCGGCAGGCCGCGGCAAAAGGCTTGGTCGTCTTCGTTCGCGATAAACGGGGCCATGCAGTAGAAGTAGTCGTCGCAGGGGATGGGCAACTCGCGATCGCCAATCCGTCCCTGCTGGCGCCGGACGAGCACGTCTCGCGGGACGCGCATGATGATCTTGTTGTAGTCGGAGCCCTCGATCTCGGCGAGGCCTCCACCCACGTCTCGGAACAGGAACACGTCTCCCCAGCACCACACGCGGTCGGTGACGACGAGCCGGGTCGAGCGCTTGGCTTTAACGCGGAGCCCCGCGGCTTCGAACGCGGCGATGATCGCGTCCCGGTCCTCTTCGAGCGCCAGCATGTCCACGTCTTTGTGAGGCCGCGTGATGCGCCCGCGTTTCGCGTCGTACGCGTAGCCTCCGGCGATCACGCACGGGATCGCGTCGGTGCGGATCAACCGCTCAATGCGCCTGAAGAACCGCCTCCGCGACGGCATGTGAAGCGCGATCCCAGCATTGATAAGCGCGGTGCGGGCCTCTGGCGACAAGAGCTTGCCGACACGAGAAATGATGGAGCGGCCCCACATAGGGTAGACGTGTGCGTGTTTGCGCGAGGATAGCGACGCGCGAGGCCTGATTCGCAGCGAACCGCCTGGGGCTTAGGGTGATCGCGCTCGCCTCTTGCGCCGCAGGCTACAGGCCTGTGCGGTTCTCCGCCTGCCACCGATGGGTCATCACACGCCCCCGGGCGTGTAGTGCCAGTGCGGCGACAACGCACGCCACAACGGCAGCCCACCACAGGACGTGTCGGTCCTGGGTAAACGTGAAGGACAACAGCGCGAGAAACCAGAGCACTCCGGCGCCGAGGTGCGTCAACAAAGCGTGGGCGCTTTCGGCTGGCGCAAGAGGCGGCGCCTCGTGGTCCTCGTCGAAGACTTCAAGCCCGTCGAGGTCCTCCAGAAGGTCCTCAGTTAGAGGGCGAAGCGGGAGGGCTTGCGCCATGCTCACCACGGCCTCTGGCGTGCGATCCCCATCGTCCCCTACAACGCCACCGATTCGGAAGGCCTCTGGCGCTCGCGCTTCCTCGACGAGAAAGGAGATCAGCCGCTCAGAGATCAGAACAGACTCTTTGCGCTCGAACGGAATCCCGGCCCTCTGAAGGCAGGCGGCCACGAACTGCGCGTGGGGCGGGTCGGTGGTTTCGAAGACCATACACATCTCTGCCTCTGGCGCCAGAGGCCCCGCGTCCGCGGCCGGGTCGAAAAGCGCGATGTGGCAGTCCGAGCACGTGTCGACGTGAGCGAGGTACTCGACGCCGCATCGCGGGCAGAGGCGGACGGGCGTGAAGCGGTCGGCGCGGCGCCTCTCGCGACGGGAGTGCGTTTTCGCCATCGTAGGACTGAGATGGGGCCCACGATATACGCCCACGTCTGGCGCTAAGCCAGGGGCTGCAGCAGCGCGCGGACCGCGTCCAACTCGTCGCGGTTGACGACGTGGCCCATGTTCTTGTAGATCCGCTCGTCCACGCTCGCGCCGAGGTCTTCGAACACGAGGGCGCTGCGCCGGACGCGCGAGAGCGGGATGTGCGGGTCCACGTCGGAGCAGCCGAGAAACACGGGCGTTCCCGCGAGGTCCGCGTCGTAGTCGAAGCGCTTGTCCGCCGGCGGCTTCCCGTCCGAGTCCTCGCCGGTGCCGATCAGGCCGCCCGATAGGGCGGCGATGGCGCCCCACCGGCCTCCAAGTCGGGCCGCGGCCTCTAGCGAGAGGCAGGCGCCCTGGCTAAACCCCGCCAGCGCGATCCGCTCGCGCGGCACGCCAGAGGCCTCGGCCAGCGCCACCGCGCGTTCGACCGTCGCCAGCGCGCCGTCCAAGTATGGCTGGTTCGACGCCAGAGGCGCCAGGAACGAGTGGGGGTACCACGTCGCGCCGTCGGCGTCGGGCGCGAGGAGCGCCAGCGCGTCGGGCGCGACCTCTCGGCCGAGGGCGAGGATGTCTGCGGCACCGGCCCCGCGTCCGTGGAGGAGGATCACGGCGCCTCTGGCGTCCGCGAGATCGGCGCCGGCGGTACGGATGGGGGCGTGTTCGTGCGGCATCAGTCGGTGGAGTCTGGGGGCGTGGCGCCAGCGGCAAGCACGAGCGTAGTGGAGTCGGGCAGGGTCTCGAAACCGCTGGCGATGACGCGGTTGCCGTCGTAGTCCAGCCGGAATGAGACCTTGTCTCCCACTTCCAAGGCCTCGACGGCCTCTGGCGAGGCGAGGAGGAAGTCCATGCGCATCGCGTCCATAAAGTCCGGGATGGCTTCGTGCTCGATCGTCGCGGCCTGGCCTTCGAAGCGCGAGCCGAGGAACACGCCGCGGGCGGTCCACGACTCGCCAGAGGCATCGGCTACGGTCGCCTCTGGCGCGGTGGAGCCAGAGGCGGCATCGTCCGCACAGGCCGCGACAAAGACGCCAGAGGCGAGGAGCAGGAAGAGGTGGAGGCGCATCAGGAGGGGACGTGGAGAGGGGGGAGGCGGGCCTCGATGGCCTCGCGTTGCGGCTCGTACTGCGGCGGCAGCATAAGGCGCTGGCCCAGCGCGTCGGCGGGCTCGTCAGTTGCGAAGCCGGGCGGGTCGGTCGCGATCTCGAAGAGGACGCCGCCGGGTTCGCGGCAGTACACCGAATGGAAGTACTGCCGGTCGATGGGCGGCGTGGGCTGCAGGCCGAGTTGGAGCAGGAGCTCCCGTGCTTCGAGCTCGGCGTCGTCGTCCGGAACGCGGAACGCGATGTGGTGGACGGTCCCGGCGCCCATGCGGCCGGCCTCGCCGGGCTGGCGCATCACGTCGATACACCGCGCGCGGTCAGCCTGCGGGTTGACGAGCCGCACGCGGCCTTCCTCCTCGCCGTGGGCCTCGTAGCCCAGCGCGTCGGTCAGCACGCGCATGGTGGCCTCGGGGCGCGCGGTGCGGAGCGTGACCGAGTGGAAGGCGCCGAGCGCGGCCTCTGGCGGGATGCGCCCGGCCTCCCAGCCGCCAGAGGCGTCGGCTGCCTCGATGATCTCGACGGCGAGGCCGTCTGGGGCGCGGAGCGTGAGGACCGTCTCTCCAAAGCGCTCCTCGGGCGCGTCGAAGTCCACGCCCGCCAGAGGCCCGTGGCTCGCGAGGCGGTCCAGCCACATCTCCGACGCGCCGATGGGCGCGGCGTAGGCGGTCGCGACGGCCTGAGGCGCGCCGATGCGGCCGGGCATCGCGCCCTCGCCCCAGGGAAAAAACGTCAGGAACGAGCCCGGCCGCGCTTCGCCGTCGGCGTAATACAGGTGGTAGGTGCCGGGGTCGTCGAAGTTGACGGTCCGCTTGACGAGGCGCAGGCCGAGAAGGCCGGCGTACACGTCCACGTTCTGCTGCGCGGGGCCGGAGATGGCCGTGACGTGGTGGAGGCCGGTAACAGGAGAGGACATAGGTGGCGTGCGTTTCGCGCTTGGACCGAGACGCACTGGCCACGTTCCAAATGCGAGCGCAAAGGCCTCCTGGCGGACTTCGAAACTGGATCGTGGGCGACGTTCGTGAAGCCTCTGGCGCCAGAGGCTTCATGCAGCTGCCATCTCGTACTAGGCAGTTGTTCCTTACGCAGTTGATCCGCGTGTGAGGTCGCTCGATTTGCCGCGATATCTTGCAAGGCACGTATACGCACTACACATGACCTCCCGGATCCGTCTGGCCGCCACTCTCCTGCTCGCACTCGCTACGGGTGCAGCCAATGCTCAGCCCGCACTGCCTGAGGTGTTGCCATCAGAGACGCTCCGCCTCGCCAGCGGCGACCTGCCTCCAGGATTTGATCTCATCCGCTTTTATCCGACCGGAACGCGTCTGGCGGCCGGGGACATTAACGGTGATGGTCGGGCGGACGTGGTCTACACTGCCACAGACGTACCCGACGCAAGCACGGCTGATCTAAGCGACCGCATTGATCAAACGGTGGTCTACTTCGGGCCTGCTGCGGATTACACACCAGGTCAGGTTGTCTCAGTACGCCTCCAGCCCGTCGGCGACGTGACGGGAGATGGTTTCTCCGACGCGTTCTCAGTGCCTCAAAGAGGGGAGCCGTCAAGGATATACCGAGGGTCGCCGGATGGATACGTTGAGGGCCGATTGCTCACGGACAACGGAAAGCCGGTTGTCCTTGACGCGCTTACGAGTTCCGTGCGGACGGCAGGGTTCGGAGACATGGACGGCGACGGACTTGCTGACCTCGCGACCGTCCAGTTCGGTTCTAGAGACACACTGACTGTCGTTCTAGGTGTCGGCAACGTAAAAAAGGTGCCACTCGGTGGTGAGGGCAGGTACGATCGCAGAAGTGTATCGCTGGCAGACATCGACGGCGATGACCGTGATGATGTCATCTTCTATGAGCGGCGCCTCTCACCTGTAACAGCACAAGACCCTCTTGTGGTGCGAGCCGCCTCGCTCGGCCCAGATGGTGTTGCAACGGTACGTACTCTTCTAGAGGTGCCGCGCCCGATCTTCACCAATTACCTCGTCTTCCCTACGGACGCTGACGCTGACGGCGATATCGATTTGCTAGTCGTTAGAGATTTCAGCCCCGGTCTCTATCAGCCGGCCTTGTATCTCCAGGAGAGCGGCAGCTTCGATCCCCTGCCTTACGAAGCTCCGGGCTATTACCCGGCGGGAGACGTTGACGGTGATGGAGTGGAAGACGGTGCAATTGAAAATGGAGGCGGTGCTGACATTTCCGCGATCGGCTTCGGTCCGCTTCGTTTCGACGTCGAAAACAGGTCGGCTCGCTTTGCGTCGGTAGATCCTGTGTTTCCTCCCGGTGTCCCTGAGCCGTACGTGGTTCGGTCGTACCTCCAGTCGTTCTCTACACCCGTGGGGGACGTAGACGGTGATGGGAGAGACGATATCGTACTCGATGCTGAACTACGTAGGGAGGAGAGTCTGGCGGGCTTTGGACGCGTGACCATAAGCTCGGACGGATCGTCTCTCTCCTCATCGATCGCGTATCTCGAGGGTGACGGTATACCAGCCTCCGACGTCCGGTACGCTGCAGGCTTAGGAGACGTCAACGGCGACGGAGTTGACGATTTCGCCGTCGTGCACCGTGCGACATCGTACAGGACAGATCCCCGCGTGGAGGTGTTCATGGGCGGGAATCCGTTCCCAAGCACTGCTACGACGACGTTGCGCCTGGACTCACGGTTTTCGACGGATGGACCCGCTGCTGTGCCACTGGAACCCGAGCGAGTCGTTGCCGGAGACGTCGATGGGGACGGCGAGCGTGACATCGCCGTGGCTTACCCTCACGCCTTTCGGGATCAGCAATACTTGGGGGGGATTGCCATCTGGCTTGGCGGTGCATCGCTCGGCAGCGAGCCGGATTGGAGCTATCTCTGTACGTCTCTCGAGCAACCCACGTGCGAAGGCCAGGGGAGGGGGGCAGGGATCGTCACAGCGGCAGTCGGTGACGCGAACGGAGACGGTGTCGATGATCTGTTCTTCGGAGGCAGTGGCAAGCTGATGGTGCTCCTGGGGGGAGAGGCGCTGCCGAGCTCGGACACCCCCTTGCCGGAAGATCGGACGGATGTGTTCGAGCTTTCTCCCTCAGCGATCCCGTTCCGACTTGACGTTCCCGGCGACGTAGACCAAGATGGCTTCGCCGACGCTGTCGTGTGTCAGCTTCAAAATGAGAGATGCAACGTCGTCTTTGGGGCCGTAGGCGGATTCGCAGACGAGCGGTCAGTTCTTCGGCTTACCCCTGCTCCCGGCTTCAATCCAGGAATTAGCCTGAGTCATGCGGATGTGAATGGAGACGGCGCCTCCGACATCATAACAGCCAATGCGCTTGGGTCTGGCTCATCTCCAACCCTAGACGTGTACTATGGGGGCCCAAGTTTTGATGCAGAGTTAGACGTGAGGTCCGATGTGTTGGGCGAGGTCGGAATCGTTGGCGCAAATGGAAGCTCCTTCCTTTTCTACGGTGAGATTACCGCTCTGCCTGACTTGGACAACGACGGCGACGCTGAGATTCTGATAGGAGGAGGCGATGGGCGCGCCTACAGCGAACAGCGTGATGCTTTCGTCGTGCTGGGTGGAACGTTCGAGCCTTCCGCGCGGCTTGTGGGTCCCAACCCTTCACGCTCGCTAGGCGTCAACAACAACAACACGACCTCCGCGCAGCACTCGGCGGTTGGCGACTTCAACGGCGACGGCATCATGGACGCGATTCTGGTGCAGGGCGACGATGACAACGACGCCCCGGAGTCTGACCGTCTGTACTTCTACAGCCTAGAAGACGTCGTCGTGTCCAACGAATCGGCTGCTCTTGGGAACGGTTTGGATCTGCGCGTTGGACCAAACCCGGTCGGCTCTGAGGCATCGGTTCAGATCGTGCTCACCGCGCCAGAGGCCGTGACGGTGGAGGTTTTCGACGCGCTAGGCCGACGCCTCCTCGCGTCAACTCAAGAACTCGCAGCGGGAACGCACCGCTTGCCGCTTGATGCCCGCACGCTCGCTTCTGGCGTCCATGTGGTGCGCGTTCAGGCAGGTGAAGAGAGAGCGTCGCAACGCATTACGGTTGTGCGTTGAGCCTCTGCCGCCAGAGGCTCAACTGACTCTCTCTACCTCTGCGAGTCCCGTCATTCGCGAGACCGTGCGGTGGAATTTCTCCGCGATGCCTCTGGCGAGGCCCGCATGCTCGCGCGGGTCGAACCACGAGGCCGGCTCGGTCTGACTCGTGAAGTACAGCGTCGGCGGGTCCGGGCGTCCGTAGAGGTCGTCCATGACGCGCAGGAGGCGGAGCGCGTCGTCCGTGCTGGAGATCGCCACGCCGTCCAAAAAGAGCGCGTCGCCAGAGGCGAGATCGTCGGCGAGCCTCTGGCGCTCGGTGCTCGCCGTGAGCGCGAGGAGGTCTGGGAAAGCGAGCCAGCGCTTGGGCTCCGACGCCGCCTCAAACGCCTCGCGCATGGCACGCTGCGCCGCCGCCAGAGGCCCCACCCAGGCGCGGCCGGGCTTGGCGAGCCGCTGGCGGAAGTCCTCGCCGGGGACGAGGACGACGTGGTACTGGCGCTCGAACTCCTCGCGGATGAACCGCGCGAGGCGCTCGTTGCCGAACTGCGCGCCCTCAATCAGTGCGTCTGGGTCGGCGTTGGAAGTCGCGGCGAGGGTCACGCGCCGTTCGCGGAGCGCTCGGAGCACGCCGATCAGGCGGACCTCCTGCGCGGGATCGTCCAACTCGATCTCGTCCACGCAGAGCACTTTCGCGCCAGACGCGACGCGCTCGGCGTAGGCCTCTGGCGTGAGCGTGGAGCGGAAGAGGTCGGAGGAGTGCGTAAACGCGCACGCGATGGGCTCGGCGCCGGGCGTTTCGGGCGTGGTGAGCGCGTGGTAGATCGACGCCAAGAGATGCGTCTTGCCCGTCCCCACCGGACCGACGAGGTAGAGCCCGCCGCGGAGGCCGGTCTTCCGCTTGGGGGCGAGCCCAAACCAGCCGGGTCGGGCGTAGCGGATACGTGCGAGTCGCACGAACGTGCGCGCTTTCTCAAGCGCGTCGGCCTGCTTCTCGGTCTGCGGCCGGTACAGCCGAAAGCGCGCCTCGTCAAAGCGGGCCGGTGGCGCGAGGTCCGCGCTCTGGGTATCGGGTGGCAGGTTCATTTGCGGAGCGGACGCACGTCAAGAGCGGTTAGAGGCACGGCGGACGCGATGTCGGGAGTCGCGACCGCGCCAGAGGTGTCGGCGCGGGAGGCCAGGACGGCGGCGGCGATCAGTAGCGCGCCGCCGAGAGAGGCCAGAGGCCCGAGCGTTTCGCCGAGTAATGTCACCCCGAGCAGTGCGCCCACGGCGGGCTCGATGTTGGACAGCACGCCCGCGCGGGCCGCTTGGACCCGGAGCACGCCCCAGTTGAACAACCAGAAGGTCAGCGCCGTGCAGGCCGTCCCGAGCACGAGGACGGCGCCCCAGGCCTCTGGCGAGACCGGGACCGCCGCGCCCCCGCGCCAGAGGCCGAGCCCGACGAGCAGGGGCACGCCGACGGTGAACTGGAGCGCCGTGGCGGCTAATGCGCCGATGCGCCGCGCGAGCCGGCGCGAGAGCAGCGTCCACGCGACCGCTCCGACCATCGAGGACAGGCACAGCGCGTCGCCCAGGAGCGTCCGGCCAGGACCGGAGCGGCCCACGAGAAGCAACACGCCCACGACTGAGAGGCCGATCGCGACCCACGTTGTCCGGCTCGGGATCTCCCGGTCCACGACCAGCGCCGCGATCGCGAGCAGCGGCGGGAGCACGGCCACCAGAAGAGCCGCGCTGCTCGCCGTCGTCCGCGCGAGGCCCTCGAACTGGAGCAGGAACACCACGAGCGCCGCGATGGCGCCGCCGGCGAGCGTCATGAGGATTTCCTCGCGTCCGAGCCGCACCCGGCGCCACCGCACAAACGGTAGCAGCGCGCCCGCGCCGAGCGCGAACCGCCAGGCGATCAGCCAGGTCGGCGTGATCTCCTCCAGCGCGACCTTGCCCAGTACGAACGTGCCGCCCCACAGCACAGCGGCCAGGGCGACGGCGAACAGCGCCCGTCTCGACTCACCCGGGGCCTCTGGCGACCTAGCGCCCATCCGTGAGCGGGAGCGAGACGAGGTTGGCGAAAAGCCGCCACGCGCCTGGGTTCAGCGCCGCGAGCTGGCGGTACCACACGAGCGGGGAGTAGAGGTACGTGCCCTCGCCCACGTTCGCGAGCAAGATGCCCGTCGTGAGCGGGGCCTCGCCCGCGTCCGCCATCGCCAGAGGCCGCACGTAGCGTTCGTCCGCATCGTCGGTGGGGAAGTAGAGGCCGCGCTCCTGCACCCAGCCCTCCCAGTCCGTGGCCGTGATCGCGTGTGGCGCGGTGAACAGCGGGTGCTCGGGCATCGTGACGGTCACGGGCACGTTCTCCATCGTGATGCGCTCGCGGCCGAGTTCCAGCGGGAAGGGCGCGAAGTCCGGGTTGGTCTCGTCGGCCTGAAGCGGGTGCGTGCGGCCGCTATTCCACTCGAACAGCTTCTGGTAGCCGACGACGAGGTGCCCGCCTCTGGCGACCCACGCCAGGAGCTTGTCGTTGTGCTGGCGCAGGTCCTCGCGCTCCAAGTACGCCCGGATGTCGATCACGATCGTGTCGAGGCCTTCGAAGTCACCTCTGGCGAGGGCGAGCGAGTCCAGGTCGGTGACGCTGGCGCCCATCGTGGTCATTGCTGTGCCCATCGTGCCGTCGTAGGAGCGCACGAAGCCGACGCGGAGGCCGGGGGCGACCGACACGTCGGGCAGGATGGCGGCCGGCATGCCGTCCACGAACGGGAGCGGGCTGAGGCTGCCGGGGTCGGTCTGCGCCAGAAGCTCGATCTCGTAGGGGCCCGGGGGCTGGTCCTCCATCTCGAAGCTCAGCGCGGCCACTGGCGTGGACGCCGGGACGGTCTGGTCGTCGCCAGCGGCGGCCGTCGCCATGGGCAGGCGGATGCGGCCGTCCCACCATACGCGGGCGTCCAGCGTCACGCTCGTCGCAGTCGGGTCGTAGACGGTGAGGGAGAGCGGGACGCGGTTCTCGCCGTCGCGGAGGGCCACCGGCTCGGCCGGTAGCTCCGCGACGACGGGCGGCGCGACCGCCAGAGGCAGGAGGTTCGCCGTCACCACTTTGTTGCTGTCCAGGATGGCCGCCACGAGGGGGTACACGTGGAAGCTCTCGCGGTACATCCCGCGATGCACCGGGATGGTGAGCGGGGCGGCATCCGGGACGGTGAACGTCACGCGTCCGTCCCTCATGTTGGCCGTCGCGATGGGAACGTCGTCGAGGAAAAACGCCATCGGGTTGTCCGCCCGCGAGTCCCACGTGATCGTGACCTCCTGCCCGGGGACGACGGTGTCGTCGGAAAGCGCGTACGGGATGCGCTCCACCCGACCGCTTTCTGCGAGGTGCCGGATGGCTTCGCCGCTGGGCGGGAAGATCTCCGGCATCGGTGCAATGGGGCCGGAGAGTTCTCCCGGTTCGTCGAGCACGGGCGCGGCCTCCGCGAGGTAGCGGAGAACGGAGCCCTCGGGTGCGTTCGCCTCCGTCAGCTGCGGGCGGACGAGCTCCGCGGCGAGGTCCGTCGCGCCAGAGGCGAGCGCCGGGGCCTCTGGCGCCGAGCGCAGGAGTTGGAAATACGTCGTGTCGCGGTAGAAGCGGGGCGCGAACACGTCGAAGCCCTGCGAGACGTGCAGCGAGGCGCCCGCCACGGCGCGCTCGGCGCAGGACTCCTCCGGCCGGTAGGCCGTCGGCTCGCACGTGCTGGAGACCGGCACGGCCACGTCGTAGGCCTCTGGCGCGCCAGAGGCGAACCCACCGCGACGGAGGAAGAGGCGCTTGGGTTGCCAGAGGTCCACGCCGGGTTCGTCGAGTTGCTCCGGGTGATAGCTCGGGTCGGCGGCAAGCGCGAAGGCGTCGTACCCCGAGATGCCGACGGCCTGGTGCTGCCCGTGCTGGCGGTCGTCGCCAACGGTAACCGTGTCGTGGTTGGTAAAGACGACGTCGGGCTTGAGTAGGCGGTATAGGCGGACGAGGCCTGCCGTCACACTGTCTCGTCCGGCGTCGGAGCTGAGATCGTCCGGGCGCTTGTCCCAGAAGCTCGTCCGAGGCACACTCCACTCTGCGAACGACTCGCGAGCGTGCTTGGAGTAGCCGAAGTCGTAGTGGTTGAGGAAGTACACCTGCGTGCCCAGCACGCGCGCTGCGGCCTCGGTCTCCCGCGTGCGGATCGCGCCCAAGCGTTCGTAAAGCTCAGGCCCCGCTTCGTTCTGCCCGCCCTCACCCCGCGTGTAGATCACCGAGTACACCATGGCGTCGCGGTGACCACGGTAGTACGCCATCGTGAGGCCGTCCTCGTCGTCGGGGTGTGCCGCGAGGTTCATCACCACGAGCGGTCGCCCGGCTGGGGCCTCGGGCTCAGGAGGGCCGGTCTGGAGCGTGGGGCGCGGCGCCGTCACGCTGGGGGAAGCGGAGCAGGCGGCGAGGATGAGGCCGCTGGCGAGCGCCAGAGGCAGGACGAGTCGGATCACGTGGGGAGGAGGTGTTTCTGAAAGGTACCCGGACCGGCGCGCGGCGGTCCCGCTGGCGAGCGGTCCGGGTGGGGGCGAACCGCGCGGCCTCTGGCGCCGTCTTCGCTTGCCCCCGCCAGAGGCTCGGGGCACCTTTCCGCACTCCGCACTCCGCACTCCGCACTCCGCACGTCAGCATGACCGACGCCGACCGCCAGTTTCTCTTCGATCTCCTCAGCACGCCCAGCCCGACGGGGTGGGAGGCCCCCGGCCAGCGCCTCTGGGCCGCCCGCGCCTCTGGCGACGCCGACCGCGTGGAAAGCGACGCCTACGGGAGCGCGTGGGCCGTGCGCGACGGCAAAAGCAAAAAGGCTCCAACGCTCCTCCTCGAAGCACACGCCGACGAGATCGGCTTCGCGGTGAAGTACATCACCGAGGACGGCTTTCTCCGCGTCGACCGAATCGGCGGTAGCGATCAGGCCATCGCCAGAGGCCGCCGGCTGATGGTTCTGGGCGAGAACGGTCCTGTCCCAGCCATTATCGGCAACACGGCGATCCACCTCCGCGACCGGAAGGACGACGAGAAGGCGCCCAAGCTGGAGGAACTGTTCGTGGACGTGGGCGCAAAGGACCGCGAGGGCGTGGCCGCACTAGGCATCCGCGTGGGACACCCGGCCGTCTACCCCGATGGCCCGTCCATGCTCGGCGACGACCTCATCATGGGTCGCGCGCTGGACAACCGGCTGGGCGGCTACGTACTCACACAAGTGCTGGACGCGCTCGCCTCTGGCGCGAAGCACAGCGCGACGGTTGTGGCGCTGAACGCGGTGCAAGAGGAGATCGGCGGCAACGGGGCCAAGATGGCAGCCTACCGCATCGACCCCGATATGGCCGTCGTGCTAGATGTGACGCACGCGACAGACTCGCCCGGCATCGAGAAGGCAAAGCACGGCGAGGTCAAGCTGGGCGGTGGGCCGACCGTGACGCACGGGACGGTGAACCACCCGGAAGTCGTCGCGCGGCTGATGGAGGTCGCGGAGCAAGAAGGCATCCCGCTGCAGCACGAGTCGTCCTCACGCTACTCCGGGACGGACACAGACGTGATTTTTACTTCGCGTCGCGGCGTGCCCAGCGCGCTCGTCTCCATCCCGATGCGCTACATGCACTCCACCGTCGAGACCGTCGCGGTTTCGGACGTGGAGCACACCGTTCGCCTGCTCACCGCTTTCGCGCAGAGCATCCGTACCTCGGACACGTTCCGCACCGAGATCCTCTGACCACCCGCGGCCCCGTCCGCCTCTGGCGCTAGAGGCCCCGTCCCCACATCGATGCCTGAAACAGACCCTTCCATCACGCCCGTCTGCCGCGCGTGCGGCGCCGATGCGATGATCCCCAACGCGTTTCTCATCGCGAAGGGCTACGGCGGCATCGGCGTGCAGGTCGGCGTGAACCGGAACCCGGAGGCGAAGCTGATGAAGCGCCCCGTGACCGTGGACGCCGAGGTGTCGGTTTGCGGTGAGTGCGGCGCGGTGCAGATGAGCGCCACCGAGCCGCACAAGCTCTGGGAGGCGTACGCCGAGAGCCTCTCGCGCGGCTGGGAGTAGTCGCACGGCTAGGCGCCAGAGGCCTCCTAGGCGAACCTCCGCCTGGGCGCATCGTAGGCCGCCCATGCACCGTCCCGTTCTCCTCGTTCCCGGCTTTCTCGACGGCCCGGCCAGCTTTCACCGCATGGCGCGGCACCTCCGCGACGCAGGCTTCGAGACGCACTCGATCCGTCTCACGCCGCGCCTGGCAACGTGCTCGCTGCACGATTTCGCGCAGCACCTCGCGCGAGAGGTCGACCGGCACGCCGGGGCCTCTGGCGAGGTGGACCTCGTCGGTTTCTCGATGGGGGGACTGGTCTCGCGCCTGTACGTGCAGCGTCACGGTGGCGCAGACCACGTGCGGCGGCTGATCACGCTCGCGTCTCCGCACGCGGGCAGCCACCTCGCGCGCATGATGCCGCAAGAGGCCACGCGCCAGATGCGCCCCGGAAGCGAGCTGCTGACGGACTTAGAAGAGGACGTCGAGGTCCTTGAGCACGTGGACCCCGTCTCGCTCTGGACGCCGTTCGACCTGACGGTCGTGCCGGGCGCCTCGGGCGCGCTGCCCGTCGGGACGAGCGAGTCGATTCCGGTCAAGGCGCACCGCCTGATGCTTTACGATCAGCGCGTGCTGGACCGCGTCACAGAACTACTCCGCGAGTAGCGGCCTCTGGCGCCAGAGGCGGGGCCCATGATGGGGGGCATGCACACGCCTCACTGTGAGAAAGCCGAACGTCTAGCCGTCCATCGCGTCTAGCGAGGAGGCCCAGCTGTCCCCATCGACGCCGTAGACGGCGTGGACCTTTTTCCGGGCGTAGTCCAGCCACGGGCCGGGGTCGAGGTCGGAGCCCGTGGCGTCGCGGAGGATCTGTGCGCCGGAGCGGGCGCGCCCAAAGCGGTGCACGTGCTCGCGCAGCCAGCCGAGGATGGCGCCGTACTCGCCAGAGGCGATGATGGCCTCCATATCGCCGAGGTCCTGCGCCATCGCGTCCCAGAGCTGGGCGCTGATCAGCGTGCCGAGGGTGTAGGTCGGGAAGTAGCCGATCGCGCCGAGCGACCAGTGGATGTCCTGAAGGCAGCCGTCGCCCGCGGTTTCCGGCGTCACGCCGAGCAGCGACTGCATGCCCGTGTTCCACGCTTCCGGCACGTCGGCCACGTCGAGGCGCCCCGCGATCATCTCGCGCTCCAACGTGAACCTCAAGAGGACGTGCAGGTGGTAGGTGATCTCGTCGGCCTCGACGCGGATCAGGCTGGGTTGCACGCGGTTGGTGGCGCGCCAAAGGTCGTCCGCCGTGAGGTCCATCCACGTGCCGATGCGGTCCTGGAAGTCCGCGAAGTGGCGGCGCCAGAACGGACGGCTGCGGCCCACCTGGTTTTCCCACAGCCGGCTTTGGCTCTCGTGGATGCCCAACGAGGTGCCGTCCGCCAGAGGCGTCCGCGCGAGCGCGGGGTCGATGCCCTGCTCGTAGAGCGCGTGTCCGGCCTCGTGGAGCGTACCGTAGAGCGCCGTGGGAAAGAAGTTGGGATCGACGCGCGTCGTGATGCGCACGTCGTCGATGCCGAACGAGGTCGTGAAAGGGTGCGCGGAGAGGTCCTGGCGGCCTCTGGCGAAATCGTAGCCGAACTGCTGCGCGACTTCGAGGCCGAGCTCCCACTGCACGCCTTCGGGGACGTAGCGGTACAGTGGCTCGTCATGGACGGGCGGCCGCGAGGCGGCGTGCTCCACAAGGGGCACGAGTTCGGCGCGCAGCGCTCGGAAGACCTCGGCGACGTCGGCGGTCGAGGCGCCGTGCTCGTACTCGTCTAAGAGGGCGTCGTAGCGGGCGTCGGCAGGTTCAGGCGTGTAGTCCGGGCCGCGTTCCTCTTGGAGGACGGGGCGCAAGAGGTCCGCCTTCTGGATGCTGAGGTCCAGGATGCGCTGGAGGTGGGGCGCGAAGTGGCTCCAGTCGCTCTGGACGCGCGCCTCGGCCCAAACGCCTTTGGCTCGGCTCGTGGCCTCGGCCATCTCGGCCACGAGGTCCGCGGGCAGGCGCGTGGCGCGTGCCAAGTCGCGGCGCGTCACGAGGATGAGTGCTTCGTCCAACTCACCGCGGGCGTTGGCGGAATCCAATAGCTGCGCAGTCTCGCCAGAGGCGAACAGCTCGTGCGCGAGGCGCCGGACGGTCGAGATCTGGTGCGTGCGGCCCTCGGCGCTGCCTTCGGGCATGTGCGTTTCCTGATCCCACTCCAGCACGGCGGCGGTGTGGCGGAGGTCCTGGATGGTGGCGAGGTGGGAGCGGAGGGCGTCCATGCGCGGTGGGCTGTGGTCAAGAGAGCGGAACGTACCGCCAGTGTCCAAGCCTCTGGCGGCACTCCGGCCTCGCCAGAGGCGAAGACGGTGTGGAGGGCCGCGCACGTCTTGATGGAGGCTCGCCGTGCGCCGTAGTTTGGCGGACCCTCCCCGGAGGACGCGCCATTGTAGCTCAGTTGGTAGAGCAGCTCATTCGTAATGAGCAGGTCACCGGTTCAAGTCCGGTCAATGGCTCCCACGCCCCTCGTGTTTTCGCGAGGGGCGTTTTTTGTGCGGTCGCGAGGTTGAACCCCGGGCCTCTTGCGCCGGGGCTCTTCGATATTCGTTCGCCACGGCGACTGATTCAGGGAGGCGCTTCGGGCGATTAGAGCGAACGCGCGCCGTTTACGGAGCTAGTTCCGCTTGCGGCCTCGGCGTTGCTCGCGGCGCCCGTTGTTGCCAGAGGCCCGGCCGGTGAGCACGCGGTACTCGCGGACCTGACTGCGACTCAGGACGCGCTCAATCCGCTTGTCAGCGTCGCGCCAGAAGCGCTCCACGGTGCGGTCCGCGTACCGGTCGGTGCGCATGCGGCGGGGGAACGGGTACGTGTTGCGACGGTCGCGGCGGAGGCGATCGCCGCGCTCTTCGAGGATGCGCCGGATCTGGCGCTCGTCGTTGTCGCTGAGGCGGAGTTGCCGGTCGAGGAGTTGAGCGTAGGCGCGGGCGTCGCGGTCGAGCCGGTTCCAGGCGCGGTTGTCGGAGCGGCGCTCCACCTTGCGGTTCTGGGCGCGGCGGGTGTCCGGGAGGCGCTGAGAAAGGATGTCGCTGCAGCCGCTAAGCGCGACGAGGGCAGCGAGGCCGAATGGGAGGAGGGCAGAGCGGGTCATAGGAGTAGAATGTGCGGGCCGGGGAAGGCACGGTCCTGAGACGCGCGAGAGCCGCTCCGAGTCACACGCCTCTGGCGCGATCCCTTTCCAAGAGACTCTTGCGCCAGAGGCCGTCCCCCGCGTGGGTCCCTAACGATTGCGGCCGCCCCGGGACGAATCCCGGCGGCGGCCGCGTGCCTCTGGGGGCGTTTCGTCAACGCCCGTTTGGAACCGAGGTTCTACCTCACCACGGTCAGGCGTTGGGTCAGGCGCTGCGCACCTGTCTGCATCACAATGATGTACGAGCCCGCTGGCACGCTCCGGGCGTCGAACGCGACGTCATGCTCGCCGGCCTCGGTCTGGCCGTCGTGCAGGACGGCGACCTCGCGGCCGAGCACGTCGTACAGCGCCACGCGCGCCTCGCCGGCCTCCTCTAGAGAGAAGACGACGCTGCTCGCGCCAGAGGCGGGGTTCGGACGAGGGACTTCCAGGCCGGTTACCAGCGCGGCCTTCGCGCTGACGCCGGTGATCACGTCCGAGGCCAGACCCTGAGGCGCTTCCGCCATCGGGATGCCTTCCTCACCGTCCGCCACGAGAAGCGGCCGATCCGCGAAGTACGCGAAGCGCGTCACCCGCCAGCCGTAACCCGTCACGGAGTAGTCCGAGACGAAGTTGATCTTCAACTCGGAGTCGTCCACGATGGCCCAGAACGCAGACTTGGTGCCCGTGTAGGTCGCCGTGGTCTGGTTGGAGCCGTTCTTCATGTACACGAAGTCGTAGTTGTTCTCCAGCTCGAAGCGCTCGAAGTACGCCGCCACGCGGCTCGCGCCAGGCTTGGAGTACACGTTGGTCGTGTTGGTGTTGTTGGCGTAGTTGTGCGCGCTCTCGACGGTGATCGTCTCGTAGCGCCACTCCGGCGTGCCCCCGCTGGGAGGCGTGCCGCCGCCGCCAGAGGCGCCGGAACCGATACCGACAGCCGCCCACGCGTTCTGCACAGCCGCGTACTCCGCGCCGCCGGACCCGTAGAGGTCGGCCGTAGCGGAAAGCGTGCCCTGACGGGCGCCCGCGAGGTTGGTGGAGGACGTGAAGTACTGCGTGAGGGCGCGGTACCAGATCTTCTCCGTCTTGGCGCGGCCGATGCTCGCAACGGTGACGCCGCGGAACGTGCCGCCAGCGGCCATGAGGTAAGCGGCCTTGTTCGGGATCCCGGAGTTGATGTGCACACCTCCGTTGTCCTGGCTGCCGGTGTAGCGGTCCGCGTAGTTGTCGGGCTGGTTGCCCTCTGGCGGGTTGGCGAGGTTGCGGAGTGCGTCTCCGGAGACGCCCGGCGTGTAGCTCAGCTCACCCAAGCGCCAATCGTCGCGGTCCACCATGACGGCCATGATGTCGGAAACGGCCTCGTTGAGGGCACCGCTCTCGTTCTGGTAGATGAGGCCGGCGGTCGCGCCCGTGACGGCGTGCGTGAGTTCGTGAGCCACGATGTCCAGGTCGACGAGCGCCTGGAACTGCGAGCCGTCCCCGTCACCGTACACCATCTGCTGACCGTTCCAGAACGCGTTGTTGTAGTTCA
This sequence comes from Rubricoccus marinus, assembly GCF_002257665.1. Taxonomy (NCBI): domain Bacteria; kingdom Pseudomonadati; phylum Rhodothermota; class Rhodothermia; order Rhodothermales; family Rubricoccaceae; genus Rubricoccus; species Rubricoccus marinus. Next base: position 1,574,172 of record NZ_MQWB01000001.1, read on the forward strand.
CGCGGTGGTGGACCGTGCTCGTGATGTTGGCCCCGGCTCCGTTGTAGGAGTTGCGGCCGTGCGTGTTCTGGTAGTAGTCGTAGACGGTAACGGCACCGTAGTGGGCATCAACGCCCGCACGGGCAGCCGTGTCGGTGAAGTTGTTGTCCGTGTCCGTGATGTACGAGCCCGGGAGGCTGGTCCCGTTGTTGCCCGTCATCGTGCGGATGTAAGACGGGCCGCGCGTGGTGTCGTAGAGGTAGTAGGTGCCTCCAGACGAGTACGTCGGGATCGTCCGGCTTCCGCCGAAGGTGCTGGTCCCCGATCCGACCTCTGGCGCGACAGATGCGAACACCATCGGTGCTGCGGGCGCGTCGAAGGTGTGGATGGTGTTGTAGCGGTCGATCACCTGGCCGGTCTGGGCGTCCACGAAGACGTTCCAGTTGGCAGGCGTCGGGGCGTCCACGAAGAGCTGCACGCGGTAGGCGAGCAGGTAAGTGCCATCGTGGGGGTACACGACGAGGTCGGCCTTGGGCGTCCAGTCCATCGGCTCGTGGCCGAACTCGTCGGCGCCAGAGGCCGATTTCCGCTCGGTCACTGGGCCGAGCACGGCACGGGCGCTCGCAAGCGCGCCGCTGGCGCCGAGGGCAGGCCGCGTCGCGACGAGGTCCGCGTCGGGGTGGAGCGTGCCGCCGTAAGCGTAGACCTCGCCGCCTCGCGAGAGGTGCAGGGCCGCGTCGCCGCCGAAGACGGGCACGCCGTCCACGGTCTGCTGCACGCGGACGTGCGTCAGGCCGAGGTCGTCGGTCTCGACCGAGGTGGTCACGATGTCGTCGGGCTCGACGCGGAACAGGCCTTCATTAGCGGCGAAAAAAGAAGCGGGGGCGTTGGTTTTGGCTGTCACCGTGCCGAGGCGGCCGGCGAGGTAGGTGGGGACGCCAGAGGCGTCGCTCCATTCGATCCGCTCGACGTCCGAGCGGCTGAAGGCGGCGCCTTCGAGGGGGGCTTTGTCCTGGGCGAAGGAGGGAGACGCGAGCAGACCGAGGGCGGCGCCATAAAAGGCGCGGCGGGTCCAGCGTCCGACATGCTCAATGGGCATGGAGGGGGGAGCTGATGGTGGTGGTCAGGGGCCGCTCGCGGATGGCGCCTGTGGGACGGCGCCGTCCAAGCTCCCACGCTCGGCGAGTGGCTGTCCTGATTTACCCTTCGATGTTCCTCCCTGCAACCTGCATGATGGATTCACAGACCGGGGCACCGCCCGTTGCCCTCCCTCATGTTTCCATCATGTGACCTCTGGCGTCCCTAATGGCCGATGGAAACGCTTGCACATGCTATTGTGCAGAGATGGTGAAGCGTGAAAATAAATCCCGAGCCGTCGGTCCGTGTAGGAGTAAACCGGACATATCCGGCTTCTAAACGGCAGGATTCAGAAGCAAGACGGCCCGTGATTCCACCGCGCCGGACGTGCGCAAGAGGCCTCTGGCGAGTCGGAGTCAGAACGACCCGCGGGCCTTGAGCGCGATGTACCGGTTCACGGCGTCCACGGTCAGGTGCTCGGGCGAGGTCAGGATGGAGCCGATGCCGCGGCGCTCCAGGGTCCGGGCGATTTCTCGCTTCTCCATCGCGAGCGTTTCCGCCGTGGTCTTGACGTACACGTCCTCCAGTCGCTCGGCGGGCGTCTCCAGTAGTTCGCGGATGCCGCTGTTCTCGAAGAGCACGACGACGAGCCGGTGCTTTCTCGCGATGCGGGCCAAGTACGGCAACTGCCGCTCCAGTCCGGCCCGCGTATCGAAGTTGGTGAACAGCAAGATGAGCGACCGCCGCTTCAGCCGGCTGCGGACGGCGGCGTAGAACGCCTCGTAGGAAGGGTCCCGGTAGGACGGCCTCTGGCGGTAGAGCGACTCCAGCACGCGCGAGAGCTGCCCACGCCCGCGGTCGGGCGCGACAACGGTGCGGACCTCGTGATCGAACGTGACGAGCCCGGCCTTGTCAGCTTTGATAAGGGCCGTATTGAGCAGCACGAGGCTCGTGTTGACAGCGTGATCCAGAAGCGTGATGCCTTCAAAGGGCGAGCGCATAGCGCGGCCCATGTCGAGCGCGGCGACGACGGGCTGCGCCCGCTCCTCCTCGTACTGGTTAACGAGAAGCGATGGGCCTCCGCCAGAGGCCATCCCGCGCCGGGCGGTGGCTTTCCAGTTGATCGTGCGGCGGTCATCGCCCGGAACGTAGGTGCGCACTTGGTCGAACTCCATCGTCTGGCCCAGGCGCCGGACGCGCTTCAAGCCCGCCTCTTCCAGCCGGTTGCTCTCGGCCAGGAAGGCATACTTCCGCATCTGGATGATGGACGGGTACACCTTGACTTCCTGGGGCGGAACGGCCCGGAAGCGGCGGTTGATGAGCCCGATGGGCGTGGCCGCGAACAGGTTGAGGTGGCCGAACCCGTAGACGCCGCGCTCGGTCGGGCGGAGGGAGTACGTGCGCCTCTGGCGAGCGCCTTCAGCGCCGCGCGCCGCCAGAGGCAGGAGGTCTCCGGTGTCCCGCTTCTGAAACTGAACGGGCGCCTCGTCAATGATGCGGGCTGAAATGGGTGTGCCGTAGCGGTTTTCCACATTGAGGGCGACCTCGTTCTCGTCGCCCATCGAAAGCTTGTCTTCGACCGCACGCGTGGCGACGAGTCCGCCTTTGCGCGTACCCCAAAGCAAAAGCGCGTCCGCGAGGAGCAACACGGCCAGCGCGAACGCCATCGCTTTCGCAGCCCACAGCAGAGGCGGCCAGAAAAACGCGACCACGAACACGACGACGAGCGCCGTCCCGACCTGGAAAAATCGAGCGGGTAGAAACAGGTCGCGGAACGGCCCCAAGGGGAACGGCTTGCGAGGGGCGCGCGGCGTAGGTGTAGGCCTGGCGGATCTCGCTCTCGCGCCAGAGGCGGGGCGTGGGCCGCCGTCCGGCCTCGGGCGCGGTTCCCGTTGGCGCGAGGGCCTCTGGCGAGGATTCGGCTGGTTGCGCGCGCGTCGGCGCCGGTCGTAGCCGCTCACCGGGGCACCTCCACGTCCTCGACGATGCGGCGAAGCACGTCCTCGGCACGGACCCCTTCGATCTCGCGCTCGGGTGTGAGGATGATGCGGTGGCGCATGGCCGGAGCCACGATGGACTTGATGTCGTCCGGCGTGGCGAAGTCGCGGCCGGACATCGCGGCGACGGCTTTGGCGCCTTGGATCAAGGCGAGAGTCGCGCGTGGGCTGCCGCCGAGCATGAGTGCCGGGTGAGAGCGCGTGGCGCCCACAATCTCGGCGGCGTAGCGGAGCACCGGCGGCTCGGCGCGGACGAGGCGGACGGCCTCTTGCGCGCGCTGGATCGCGTCGGCGTCCAAGACGGAATGCACACGGTCGAGGTCGACGCGCCCGCCGTGGGCCTGGAACTGAGTCAGCATCCGCACCTCCTCTTCCAGGCTCGGGTAGCCAACCACGACCTTGAAGAGGAAGCGGTCGAGTTGGGCCTCGGGCAGGTTGTAGGTGCCCTCGTGCTCGACGGGGTTCTGCGTCGCGAGGACCATGAACGGGGCGTGCATCGCGTACGTCGTCCCGTCGATCGTGGCCTGCCGCTCTTCCATGACCTCGAACAGCGCCGCTTGCGTCTTGGCAGGCGCGCGGTTGATCTCGTCGATGAGGACGACTTGGGCGAAGATGGGGCCGGGGTGGAACTCGAAGTCACCCTCGCGCGGGCGAAACACGCTCGTGCCCAGCACATCGGCCGGCATCAGGTCGGGCGTGAACTGCACGCGGGAGTAGTCGAGGCCTGTGGCCTTGGCGAGCAACTTGGCCGTGAGCGTTTTGGCGACGCCCGGCACGCCCTCGATCAGCGCGTGCCCTCCCGCGAGCATGCACGCGATCAGCTCGTCCACCATCCCGACCTGCCCGACGACGAGCTGCCCGATCTCATGCCGCAGCGCCTCCACGGCCTCGGCGACGGGCTCCAGTTCGGTTGTCGCCGCGAACAAGTCGTCGCCAGAGGCCTCTGGCGCCTTGGCGGTGCCGCTGGTTTCGGCGGTGGTCGGGTCGGTGGGCGCCAGCGGCGCGTCGGGATCGGGGGTGTCCACGAAGTCGGAGGGGAAGGGGTGGGAAGCTAGCGGGCCTCTGGCGCGAGAGCGGGCGCGGCGGCCCCGTCACCCGAAGGCTCGCGCGTGTCTTCGCCAGAGGCGGACGTTCGCGCGGGCGCGTCGAGGTGGCGGAAAAAGCGGTCGAGCCGTGCGTCGAGGTCGACGAGGTCGGCGCCGTGGGGCGCGCTCTGCTTGCCAAGGCGGCGGAGCACGGCAAACAGCGCCAGGCCTTCCTCTTCGGGCACACCAGCGCGGCGGGACGCTCGGCGAGCCGCGTCGGCGGAGAGGTCCGGGGCGGACATTCGCAAGCGGGTGCGGAGCCGGTCGAGAAAGACGCGCCTCTTGCGCTTGAACAGCGCGCGAGAATCGCCGTGCGTGAAGTGCAGCCGCCCGACGGTCCGGGCAAACTCGCGCTGCGCGTTGGGCGGCGGCTTCACGGTCGGGATGGCGCGCTGCCAGCGCCGGCCTCTGAAGAGGATGAGCAGAATGATGAGCAGTAGGCCCAGCCAGTAGGCCCACGCGAGCGCGGGTGTTTGCAGCACGAACCGCAGCGGCGTCTGCGCCTGCGCGCGGTACGGCTTGGTGTAGTCGTCCCAGAACACCGGCTGCGACGGGAGCGCCGCCAGAAGCCCCGCGATGTACGCCTCGCCATCGCCCTCGCCGGTAAGGGCGGCGTTGGTCAGCGCCAGCGGCGCCGAGTGTACGAGCACGGTTCCACGGCCGTGCCGGATGCGGACGTAGTTGGGGTCTTCCTCGATGTTGTCGCTGTCGTGCTGCGTCCCCAGGAGTTCCGTGCGCGAGGAGTCCAGGCCGTAGAGCGTCGCGCGGTTGACGGTGAACGGGAAGCCATAGGTGCCGTCCACGCCAGAGGCCCAGAGGTCCAGGCTGTCGTCGACCGAGAGGTCGTTGCGCTGCAACCAGGGGAGGTCGTCCTCCCACTCGGTGCGGACCCCGCGCAGCTCGCCGCGCGAAGAGTCCGCGGTGCCGAGCGAGTCGAACATCGCGCCGCCGAGCACGTGCGCCGAGACGAAGACGGTGTTGCCTCTGGCGACGTACGCCAGAAGCCGCGAGGCCTCGTCCGGGTCGGGCGCGAAGGCACGCGAGACGAACATGTATGTCGTGCCCGCCCGCGTGGTGTCGGCGAGGAACTCGAAAGGAGGCTCGTCTACGGGCGTGACGGTCGTGCCCAGCCATTCCGGCAGCGAGGCGTAAAACACCTCGGCGTCGAACGGGGCGCTGCCCTCGCGCTCCAGGCGGATGCGCGTGTCTAGTTGGGTCGGCGCCGTGAGGATGACGAGGGCGAGGAGCCCGCCGCCGCAGAGGACCAGCCAGAGAAGTGCGCGTCCCTTCATACCGCTTCGGGGGCTGGCCTCTGGCGGGGCGCGCGCGCCGCGCGATCCACGCGCTCGAAGAGCGGCTCCAGGGTGTTGTAGCGCGCGCGGTTGACCGGGCGTTCGCCGTACCAGACGTAATCGAAGGCGCGTGTGGCGTCTGCGAACGGACCGGCGAGCGCGGCGCCGCCCGCCTCTCGCGCTTGCTGCACGTACTCGCGGTTGGTGGTGTCGCGCCGCCACGAGATGGCGCCCGTCTCGGCGAGCGACTGCAGCGCGAGGACGTAGCGGAAGCGGACGGCCTCACGCAGATCGCCTCTGGCGAGGGCATCGGCGAGTAGCGAGGAGACGTTCACCTCGAGGATGTCGTCCACGTCCATGAGCGGCCCGGCTTCGGCGCCAGAGGCGTCGAGGTCCTTGCGTCCGAACAGCGGCCCCACGTCGGCCCGCAAGAGGCGCGTCACCACCCACGCGAGCCCGAGAATGGCGGCCAAGAGCAGCAGGGTCGAGCCGCCTCTGCTCGTCGCCCCTTGGAGAATGGGAGCCAAGACGTTTTCGCCGAACCAGCGTTTCAGGCGGTCCCACAGCGATGGGCCCTCGGCCTCTGGCGAGTCGTACTGAAACGCCGGGTCGTTTCGGTAGCGCGCGAGCACATCGGACGGCGCCTCTCTCGGGGCCAACGAGTCCGTCGGGACCAGGATCTCCGGTTCGTCCCCGCTCTGGTAGTCGGGGGCGTCGTAGATCGGGAGGTCTTCGTAGACGGCCCCAGGAGGAGGGGGAGGCGGTGCGGGTGGAGGCGGCGGTGCGTCCTCCTGCGCGAGAGCCCCGGGTGACGCCAGAAGTGCGCACACCACCACGCTCGCCCGCCAGAGGCCTCTGGCGGAGATCCCGCCCGGACCGCGCCAGAGGCGAGCGGCCGGGAGCCGAGGGACGCGCGCTGGGGTCACGAGCCGAACCGCCCGCCGCGGAAGCCGCCGGTGTTGCCGTCGTCGGGAGGGAGCGTCTCGTCCGGATCGACAATCGTCTCGTCGCCGGAAGGGGCGTCAGGTGCGCCCCTGCCGGGCTCGGGGCGGTTCCACGAGGAGTTCGGTGCGGCTTCGATGCCCGCATCAAAAATGTCCAGTTCGTCCTCAAGGCCAGCGCCGTCGACCTCCTCGACCAACCGGCCGTGCACGAAAAACGCCGCCAATGCGGGGATGATGTAGGCCACCATGCTGACGATCTGGATCGGCACGTTGGTGTAGGCCGCAGCGTATAGCGCCGCGGTTGGGTCCGCGGACGCGCTGACGCTGTTGGTGAAGACCAACGAGAGGATCACCGAGACCGGGATGGCGATCGCCATGATGGCGACAGCGGTGAGAACCCAGGAGAGGAACAGCGAGCCGAACGCGAATCCCCACGAGCCTTTGACGAGATAGCGGGCGCGCTGATACGCCTCTACGATGCTGGACGACTCCGTCATGCGGGACGCGAACACCACGTGGGCGTACGGCATGGACCAGACCAGGAACCCGAACCAAACCAGCGCGCCCAGGCACGGGATGATCGCGACGATTCCGCTTAAGAGCGCGATGAGCATGTACAGCACGTACATCCCAATCACGGGCAGGATCAGCCCTTTGGACTCGTCCCAGAGGTACGAGACGGAGATGTTGCCGACTTCACCCTCACGGTACAGCCGGACGTAGGCGGAGACCGCCGCCTGCCCGACCCCGAACGCGAGGACACTTCCCAGGAGGAGCACGAAGTACGACGGCCCGAACAGGTCAAGAACCAGGAGCGGGTCGTTCTCCAGGGCCGTGGGGTCCGATATGAGCGCCCCGAACCGGCGGAAGTACAGCGCCGTCGCGATTCCGGCGATGATGGCGAACGGTGCCACCAGCGCGATGTAGCCGACGAACAACTCGCGCGCGTTCTGGCGGAGAAACACGACGGTCGCGTTGATGACGCTGCCCGCGTCCCGAAGCTTGTTGAAGCGGATGGGACCGCGGTCAGGAAACATCTCAAGCATGATCAGAAACGGCGCGGCCCACGCGCCAAGGGAGGAGGACGAAGTACCACAGCATCGCGGCGCCAGAGGCCCCGATGATGAGCCAGCTCAGCACGGCCGGCATGTCGGTCAAACGCGTCACGAAGCCTTCGAGCAGGCCCGCGTAGAGAAACACGGGGACGAGCGCGAGGATGATTTTGAGGCCTCGCCGCGCGCCTCTGGCGAAGGCTTCCAGGCGCGGATACGTACCGGGGAAGAGGAGTGCGTTCCACATCGTGAGCCCCGCGCCGCCCGCGATCGCGATGGCCGAGAGCTCCGGCAGGCCGTGGATGAACACGACGCGGAAGAACTCCAGCGAGAGCCCGTTGCTCGCGAACAGGTGGTAGAAGGCGCCCACCATGATCCCGTTGCCAATCATCGCCCACGCCGACCCCAGCGACCCCGCGGGGATTCCGAACATCGGCATAAAGCCGACGAAGGCGAGGAACGACACGAGGATGTTGTTCTGCACGATGTATGCCGACATGTTGTCCTGCCGCATGTCTTTGTAGACCGCGAAAGGATCGCCGCTCTCGATGTTGGCCTCCGTCATGTTGACGTAGCCGTCGCCCATGATGAGCCGCGCGAACTCGCCGTCGCCAGAGGCGGAGATGAACCCGACGGCGCACGCGCCCAGGAACAGCAGGAGCGCCACGGTCATCGCGCGGCGAGCCTGGTACATCGCCAGCGGCACCTCGCGCGCCCAGAAGTGCTTGAACCGGCCACGTTCCTCGCGGCGGTTGCGGTACACCCGCGCGTGGATGTCGGCCGAGAGGTCGTTGAGGTACGCCGCGGTCGGAGAGCCCGGGTAGAACGTCTTGGCAAACGCGAGGTCGTCGCCGACGCGGATGTAGGCGTCGGTCAGCGCGTCGGGGTCGGGCGCGGCGCCAGAGGCCAGGCCGTCCTCGAACCGTTTCCAGTCGTCGGCGTGTCGTCGGACGAAGACGGCTTCTCTCACGATTCGTAGGTGACATCGGGGGCGGATTGCGCGCAAGATCGCACGGGGACATGCCGCGTGCAGAACCGGTATCATCGGTCTTCGCCACTCCCGATCCTGCCGTGGACCTGTCGTTCGAGATCCGCACTGCCCAGAACGTGCCTCTGGCGCTGGAGCCCGCCAGCGTGGGGCAGCGCATCATGGCGACGGTTATCGACATCGTGATCGGGATCGCGTGGATGCTGATGACGCTGTGGATGCTGGGCAACATGGGCGCCGACTCGTTCGCGCTCCTGCTACTCGTGGTGTGGCTGCCGCCGTTCCTGTACCACCTCGTCATGGAGGTCCTCTTCGAGGGCCGCACGGTCGGCAAAATGGTGATGAGCACGCGCGTCGCGCGACTGGACGGCGCACAGCCGACGCTCGCGCAATACCTCTTGCGGTGGCTTCTTCGCTTGGTAGATGTCACCGTGACGAGCGGCGTGGTCGCTGTTGTCAGCGTGGCCCTGACCAAGCGCTCGCAGCGTCTTGGGGACCTCGCCGCGGGCACGACCGTCGTGCGCCAGAGGCGCCGTCTGGAGTGGATCAACGTGCTCTACCCGATGGTGCCGGACGACTACGAGCCGGTCTTCCCCGAGGCTGAAAACCTGAGCGACGCCGAGATCCGAACCGTTCGCGCGGTGATCGCGCGGCTGCAGATCTCCAAAGGGGACCGCCGCGCGCAGGCCCTAGCAGAGCGCGCGCAGCGCGCCGTAGAGCGGCGCCTGGACCTGGAGCCGACACGGCTCGCGCCTGAGGCGTTTTTGCGCACGATTGTCCGCGACCACGTGGCGCGCCTGGACCGCTTCGGGCAACACGCCTGAGCCTCTGGCGACGACCGCGGTACGGCCCTGTTTTTTCTTGCGGAGCCGAGGGTCTCGTTCTATCGCCTGGAGCCTCTGGCGTGCACGGGCTCGCGGTCCGTTCGCGGCGCTCTCCGCCCATTGAGGCGCCCGAGGGTTCGGTCCATCCGTTTGGCCCCGACAGGGCGCTCGGTCGTGCCCTACTCTGACGCTGTCCGCTTCTGTCGCCAGAGGCCATTTCCGAGTGATTCTCCTTGCCACAATGAGACGGTTGTTTCTCCTCGCGCTGATGTGCGCGCTCGCGCCTCTGGCGCACGCTCAGAGTTCGTCGGTCGCTGACCTCGTGCAGCGCGGGATGGCCGCGTTCCAGGACGGCCGCGTGGCGGAGGCCATCCGCTTGCTGGAGCAGGCCACGGACTCGCCAGAGGCTGACGCGGAGGCGTACTACCGGCTGGGCCTCGCGCTCCGCGCCAGGTCGCCAGAGCAGGACATCAAGCGCTCGCGCCGGGCAGTCGCCCGCGCGGTCTCGCTCGCACCTGGCAACCCGGAGTACCTCACCGCCGAGCTCGAAGCGCTCCGGGATGAGTCCGGGGGCTTCTTTATCGAGCTCCTGCGAGCGCGCGAGAGACGGCAGATCGCGGAGCGCTTGCTGGAAATGGACTCCACAAACGCTTTTGCGCATGAGGAGCTCGCCACGCTCCACATCGCGGAGTACTACCGGTACAGGAACGCCATCTGGACAAGCGGGGCCGGCTTCGATCCCGTGGGCGCGTTTACGAGCGCCGAGGACGAGAGGTTGGCGGACAAGCCCGAGTTAGACGGAGACACTGGGGCTGGCGGACTGGGAGATGCCGAGTTCGACGATCCCGCGTTTGCCGAAATGGACGTCATGGACGGCACCAACCTCGCCACCCGCGAGGCGGCAGCCGGCGACTTCGCCGCCGCACGCGGCAATCAGTTCAACCTGGGCCTGATCCGCAACCTCGGCTCCGGCAGCTATACCGAACGCGCCGATCAGGCGCGTGAACTCGCCCTCGTCCACATCCGCGCGTCGCTCAAAAGCGACCCCCGCCGTCGCTCGCTCTACGACGACGTGATGCGCCTCGCGGCGCTCTCCGGCGACTGGACGCTTGCCGGGGCGCCTCTGGCGGAGATGTTCGTCCACTTCCCGGACGACCCCAACATGTGGCTCTACCTCGGGCTCATGAACCACCGTGTCGGGGAGTGGGAGGCCGCTGCGGCGTCGTTCAAGAACGCGCTGGAAAAGATGAGCGCCGAGGAGCGCGCCGTGTTCGAGGATCTCACGTACGTGCTCTCGCCGGACCAGGAAAAGGAATACCGCGCCTCGCCAGAGGTCTACGCCGCCCGGTTCTGGAGCTCTCGCGATCCGCGCTTCCTGAACCCCTTTAACGAGCGCCGGCTGGAGCACTACGCGCGCCTGACCACCGCGGACCTGCTGTACCGTTCCAACGACCTCAACCTCCCGGGCTGGCAAACCGAGCGCGGGCAGATCCACGTCCGCTACGGCGTTCCGAAAGAGGACCTGATCGTCGAGGGCGACATCGGCGTCGTGCTGGAGCGGTACGCCGATCGCAACGAGTCCTTCAACGCGCCGGAGATGTTCGGCCTCGCCAACCGCTTCAACATCTGGGACTACGGCGATCAGCAGTTCGTCTTCGAGGACCCCAACCGCAACGGTGAGTACGCGCTCTACTCGCCGCCCGCCGACCTGTTCGGGCTCAACGTTCGCGGCATTGACCGGATGGACTACGTGCTCCGAGCCCGCAGCGCGTTCCGCACGAACCCCGAGCGCTACGACTTCGAGGTGCCGGGCCGCGAGGTCTACATCCCCGCCCTCGTCAGCGCCTTCCGCTCCAGCGGACGCGAGGCCGAGGTGTACGTCCACTTCGGCGTGCCTCTGGCGCCAGAGGCCACGGGCCGCGACGGCACCATTCCGGCGACGATCAAGACGGGCGCCTTCCTCGTGGGGACGGACAACGTGCTTCTGGCCGAGCGCCGCAAAACGCTCTATGGGCTTCGGACGGATCAGGTGGTGCCGTACAAAGAGGTCCGCCTCTGGGTGGGGAGCGAGCAGGTCACGGCGCCCCCCGGCGACTACGAGGTCTCGGTCGAGTTCGAAACCGCCAACGGGACCGTCGCCGGTGTGCACCGCGAGGCCGTGGAGGTCCCGGACTTCACCGGCACCGATCTGATGCTCTCCAGTCTGCTCCTCGCCATTCAGGTGGAGGAGGGGGCGACGGCGGGGCCTGGCCGCGTCCAGCGCGGGGACTTCGCCATCCAGCCCGCGCCATGGGGCGTGTACACCGTTGGCGATCCCATCGCGGTGTATTTCGAGGTCTACGGCCTGGGGTTGGACAACGGCCAGAGCGGCTACGACGTGGAGGCGCAGCTTATCCCGAAGGACCGGTCGCGCGGGCTCGCACGCCTCGCGAAGCGGATCTTTGGCGGTCGCGCCAGAGGCGTTTCCACCTCGTTCCCGGCGCAGGGGACGAGCGAGGAGGCCCGGCAATACGTCTTGCTCGACGCGACGGGTCAGGATCCGGGCGTTTACACGCTCACGCTCCGCATCGAAGACCGCGTCTCCGGGCAGCGCACCGAGCGCGAGGTGGACCTCCTGCTGGAGTAGCGCCTCTGGCGCCAGAGGCTAGGCCGAGGAGGGCGCGGCAACTCTTGCGCCCGACTCCGGCGCGGTCTCGCCAGAGGCCTCTGGCGTCGCGCGCATGATGCTCGTGCCGCACCGCTTGCAGAAGCGGGCGTCGGCGTCGTGCTCGCCCAGGCCACACCGGGGGCACTCCTCGTGGCGTCTCGCGGCCTCTTCGTGCTCGCGCTCCCGGTTGAGTTCTACGGTGACGATGCCGGTCGGGACGGCGATGATGCCGTAGCCCATCATGATGATGACCGACGCCAGCGCCTTCCCGAGCGGCGTCACCGGGTAGATGTCGCCGAAGCCGACGGTAGAAAGCGTGACGACGGCCCAGTACACGCTTTGCGGGATGGACGTAAACCCGTTCTCGCCACCCTCGATGACGTACATCATCGATCCCATGACCGTGACGATGGTCAGGACGACAAAGATGAACACGAGGATCTTCCGCTTGCTCGCGGCGAGGGCGCGCCCCAGCGATTCCGCCTCGTTGACGTAGTGCGCCAGCTTGAGCACTCGGAAGATGCGGAGCACGCGCAGGATCCGTACCACGAGCAACGCCTGAGCGCCCGCGACGAACAGACTGATGTATGTGGGCAGGACCGATAGGAGGTCCACGATGCCGAAAAAGCTGAGCGCGTAGTCCCGCTTGCGCTCGACCAGCCGGAGGCGGAGGAGGTACTCGATCGTGAACAGGATCGTGAACACCCATTCCGCGATGCGGAGGCCCCCAGCAATCCGTGCCTGGACCGACGCGACGCTTTCCAGCATCACCACCACCACGCTCGCCACGATGGCGAAAATCAGCGCCACGTCGAACGCCTTGCCCAAGGGGTCGTCCGCGTGGAAGACGATGGAATACAGCCGCGCGCGCAGGCGGCCTGAAGCAGGAGCGGGATCAGCCATGCCCGAACCTACCGCCTCTGGCGGGCCGGCTCACGTCGGCGCCAGAGGCTACTCCGTGGTGACGACGCGGTAGACTGTTTCGCCGGGGCGCCGCATGCCGTACTGCTCGCGCGCCACCTTTTCGACCGTCGCGTCGTCCAGGTCCGCGTCGATGGCGGCTTGGAGTTCGGCGTTCTCCTGCCGCAGCGACTCGTTCTCTGCCTCGATGCGTCCGAGGTCGCGCGCGTAGAGCGCGCGACGAACCAGACTGTGGCTGTCGAGAAACGCGACCCACAGACCCAGCGCGATCGCGCCTACGAGGAGGACACGGCGGCGAGTCGTGGTGCCGGTCAGGCGTTCGCGGATGGACATGGACGGGGAGGCGGAACGCCGCAAGGTGCACCACAATCACCGCGAAAGGCAACCCCTGGCCTCTGGCGCCGCGAGGGGCGCCGCTGCAGGGCTAGGCTGCGGCCTCGCGAATCTGGCGCACCATCGCGTCCAAACCGTTTGCGCGGTTGGGAGACAAGTGTTCCGCCAAGCCGGTCTCTTTCAGGAACCACAGATCGGCGTCGGAGACGACATCCGGCGGGAGCCCGTCCAGGGCTCGGACGAGAAGCGACGCGAGGCCGCGAACGATCTGCGCCTCGGAGTCGGCCTCGACGCGGAAACGCGTTTCGCCAGAGGCGTCCTCCTGCCACGTGTGGAGCCACACCTTGGACTGGCAACCCCGCACGAGGCGGTCGTCCGTCCGGGCCTCTGGCGCCAGCGGCGGCATCGTCTTGGCGTGCTCGATGAGGTGCTCGTAGCGCAGCATCCAATCGGTGAGGAACGCGAACTCCTCAGCGATGGCGCGTTGGCGGCTGTCGAGCGTGTCTGCGGGGGAAGTCATAACGCCAGAGGCTAGCCGAACAGAGTGCGGACGCGCGAGAGGCCGTCGATCAGCACGTCGACCTCGGCGCGGGTGTTGTACAGGCCGAACGAGGCGCGGACGGTCCCGGGCACGCCCAGGCGGTCCATGACCGGCTGCGCGCAATGCTGCCCGGTGCGAACGGCGATGCCGAGCCGGTCCAGAACGGTCCCAGCATCGTACGGGTGGATGCCGTCGAGCAGGAAGGAGATGGCGCTGGCACGCGCCTCTGGCGTGCCCACGAACGTGAGACCTTCCACGGCGCCGAGCTGCGCCTCGGCGTAAGAGACGAGGTCGGCTTCATGCGCAGCGACGTTCTCCATCCCGAGGTCCATCAGGTACTCCACGGCGGCGCCCAGGCCAATGCCCCCCGCCACGTGCGGCGTCCCGGCTTCGAACTTGCCCGGCAACCCTGTATAGGTCGTCTTCTCGAACGTGACGTTCTCGATCATGTCGCCGCCGCCCTGGTAGGGGGGCAGCTTGTCCAGCCACGCCTCGCGGCCCCAAAGCACGCCGATCCCAGTCGGGCCGTAGGTCTTGTGGCTGGAGAACACGAAGAAGTCGGCGCCGAGTGCTTGCACGTCTACCGCCGCGTGGGGCGTGGCCTGCGCGCCGTCTACGAGCACGGGCACATCCATCGCGCGTGCTGCGGCGATGATCTTCGCCAGAGGCGTGACCGTCCCGAGCGCGTTGGAGGTGTGCGTAACGGCCACGATGCGCGTCCGCTCGTTGATCAGGCTGTCGAGGTCCGTGAGGTCCAGATCGCCCCGGTCGGTCATCGGAATCACGCGGAGCGTCGCGCCGGTCACCTCGGCGGCCATCTGCCACGGGACCACGTTCGCATGGTGCTCCAGGGCGGAGACCAGAATCTCGTCGCCAGAGGCCAGGAATCCGCCTCTGGCGAACCCGTGGGCCACGAGGTTGATGCTCTCGGTCGTGCCGCGCGTGAACACGACCTCGCGCGCATGCTCGGCGCCGACAAAGCGTTGCACAGAGCGGCGGGCCTCTTCGTAGTGCTCGGTTCCGTCGGCGCTCAGAAAGTGGACGCCGCGGTGGACGTTGGCGTTTTCGTGGCTGTAGTAGCGCGCGAGGCGGTCCAAGACAGCCCGGGGCTTCTGGGTGGTCGCGGCGTTGTCGAGGTAGACGAGGGGCTTGCCGTGGACCTCTCGGGTCAGGATCGGGAAGTCGGCGCGGACGCGATCGACGTCGAAGGGTGCTGTGTGTGCGGTCATGCCCCAAGTACGCACCTCCGCGCGCGGCGATTCTCGCCAGAGGCCCGGGGCGACGGCGAAATCCAGGCGTAGATCCAGGCGGGTGCTCAGCCCAGCGTGTAGCGCTCGACCGCGAACCAAGAGCGGGCGTCGGTCCACCGGTCCTGCCGCGTCCAGCCCGCGTCGGCGGCGAGGTCGGCAAGGCCCTCAGGACCGTATTTGGTGGAGATCTCGGTGTGGATCGTCTCGCCAGAGGCGAATGCGAAGGCCTCGCCCGCAACCGTCGCGCGCTGATCGGCTTGGCTTACGAGGTGCATCTCGATCCGGCTCTCGTTCTCGTTCCAGCGTGCCTCGTGGCGCCAGAGGCCAAGGTCGAAGTCAGCGTCTAGCTCGCGGTTGATGCGCGTGAGGAGGTTGAGGTTGAACGCGGCGGTGACGCCCTCAGGGTCGTCGTATGCGGGGATCAGCACGTCGAGCGGCTTGCGCTGATCGGCGCCGATCAGGAGCCCTCCAGTGCCTCGGCCAGAGCCCGCGACGCGCGCCGCTTGCGCGAAAAACGCTCGTGCCTCGTCGGCCTCGAAGTTACCGATCGTGGAGCCGGGAAAGAACACCACGATGTGGTCGTGCGGGGGCAACTCCGGCAACGCCAGAGGCCTCGTGTAGTCCGCCGCGACCGGCAGCACCTCCATCGCGGGATACCTCTGGCGCAAACGCTCCGCCGCGTCGCCTAACGCAGAAGGTGAGATGTCGATCGGCACGTACGCCGCGATCTCGTGCTGGAGCTCTTCCAGCAAAATCCGCGTTTTGTCGCTCGACCCACTCCCGTACTCCACCACGATCGGTCGATCCCCGATGGCGGCCGCGATCTCACCGATGTGCTCGCGCAGGATCGCACGCTCGGTCTCGGTCGGGTAGTACACGTCCAGCCGGGTAATCTGGTCGAAGAGTTCTGAGCCTCTGGCGTCGTAGAGGTACTTGCTAGGGAGCGTTTTCTGGCTCTTTCGCAGGCCGGAGAGGACGTCGCGACGGAAGGCGTCTGCCGCGGTTGTGGCGCCAGAGGCGAGGGCGGAATCGGGCATCGGTTACAGGCTCTTCGCCAGCCGGATGCCGGTGAACTGCCACGTGGCGTCAAGGGGGAAGAAGTTGCGGTATGTGGGCCGGATGTGGGACTGAGGCGTGGCGACGCTGCCGCCGCGGAGCACCATCTTGTTGGACATGAACTTGCCGTTGTACTCGCCAAGCGCACCGGGGGCGGCACGGTAGCCTGGGAAGGGGCGGTAGGCGCTCTCGGTCCACTGCCACACCTCACCGAACATCTGGCGGAGCGCGGGCGCCGCCGGCGCTCCGTCGCCGCCAGCCACCCACCCGGCTTCTGGCGCGGGAGCGGGGTGGAGGCGGCCCCTGTCTACGTACGAGCCGGGCGCCGTGCCGTCGGCCGTGGTGCCGTTCCAGACGGTCCGCGACGCCGCTTCCCACTCGGCCTCGCTCGCGAGGCGCGCGCCAGAGGCGAACCCGCTGAGATCGGCCCAGCGCGCGAACGCGTCGGCTTCGTAAAAGGAGACGTGGGTGACCGGCTCGTGCGGGTCGATGGGGCGCATCCCGGCGAGCGTGAAATGCTCCCACGTCCCGCTGTTGACGCCAGGCGGCTCCCAGTAGAACGGGCAGGTCCAGCCTTCTTCCTGCGCCGTTGCCCAGCCCTCGCTCAGCCAGAACTCGGGGCGCGCGTAGCCGCCGTCCTCGACGAAGTACATCATCTCGCCTGCGGTCACCAGCCGGTCTGCAAGGGCAAAGGGCTCCAAGTAGACACGGTGGCGCGGCGCCTCGTTGTCGAAGTGGAACCGCTCGCGCGTCGTCTCCGCCTCTGGCGCCTCGAAGCCGATGGGCGTCACGCCCGGGGCTTGCTCCACCCACGCCAGAGGCCCGGGGTCTGCTGACTCCTCCGGTGGACGGGAGCGGTAGACGGGACGGAGTGGGTTGACCGAGAACACGTACTTGAGGTCGGTCAGCATCAGCTCCTGGTGTTGCTGCTCGTGGTGCAGACCGATCTCGATCACGTCGGCGACGTCCGGCCTCTGGCGTTCGTCGAAGCCCGCGAGGAAGTCCTGCATCGCTTCCGTCACCGCGTGGCGGTAGGCGAACACCTCCTGGACGGTCGGGCGCGAGAGGTAGCCACGCTGGGCGCGGCAGTGGCGCTCGCCGGCCTGCACGTAGTAGGAGTTGAAGAGGAACGGGTAGCGCGCGTCGTGCAACTCATATCCCTCGGCGTACTCCGCGAGCACGAAGGTCTCCCAGAACCACGTCGTGTGCGCCAAGTGCCACTTCGTCGGCGAGACGTCCTCCATCGCCTGCACCACGTAGTCCTCCGTTGCCAGAGGATCGCAGAGGTGCTCGGTCTGGGCGCGGACAGCGGCAAAGCGTGCCGAGAGGGAGGAGCAGACGACAGCCTCTGGCGTCTCGAGAAGGGTGGCAGGCATAGGGGACGAAGGGAGGGGCGTGCGGATTACGCGCGCCTCCCGCGCGTGATTCCACCCTGTGCCTAGGGCGTTTCCCCAATGGTGACGACGTCGATCTCGCTTTCGAGCGTCCGGTGCACCGGGCAGCGGTCGGCAATTTCCAGCAGCCTCTGGCGCTGGGCGCCCGTGAGATCGCCATGGATGGTGATGGTTCGCGTGAGGCGGTCCAGCTTGACGCCAGAGGCCTCGCAGTTGGCGCAGTCCTCGGCGTGGACCTTCGCGTGCGTCACGGTCACGTCCACCGAGTCCATCGGCAGCCCCTTGCGCCCGGCGTACATGCGCAGCGTCATCGCGGTGCAGGCGGCGAGCGCGGCGCCGAGGTAGTCGTAGGGTGTCGGCGCGGTCTCGGTCCCGCCGATGCTTGTGGGCTCGTCGGCGGCGAATTTGAAGCCTCTGGCTCTCATCACGGTGCGGAAGCCGCTGGCGCCGAGGTGCGCGCGCACGGTGGGATCGGCGTACGCTCTAGGCGGCTGATCAAGCGTTGGGCGCTCGCCAGAGGCGATCCCGAGGTACCGCGCGGCCCACGCCGCGAGCACGTCGGCGACGAACGCAGCGTCCTCGCGCCGGGTGAGGAGGTGGTCGGCGCCGTCGAGCGCGACAAAGCTTTTGGGATGCCGAGCCGCTCCAAAGATGTGCCGCGCCTGCTCGATGCCGACGGTTTGATCCATCGGGCTGTGGAGCACGAGGAGGGGGCGGCCTAACGCGGCGATCCTCTCGCGCATGGTCTGGTGACTCGCGAGGTCGTCCAGGAACTGCTGTCGGATGCAGAAGGGGCGCCCGCCGATGGAGACCTCCGCCTCGCCTCTGGCGGCGATGTCGGCCTCGCGGTCTACGAACAGGTGCCGGATGTGCCCGGGGTCGCACGGCGCGCCGATCGTCGCGACGGCCCGGACCTTGGGAAGCGCGCCAGCGGCGGCCAGGACGGCGGCCCCGCCCAGCGAGTGGCCCACGAGCAGCGACGGCGGCAGGCCTCTGGCGCCGAGGTGGCGCGCCGCGTGCACGAGGTCCGCAACGGTGGAGGAGAACGACGTGTCTGCGAAGTCCCCCTCGCTCTCTCCCAGTCCGGTAAAGTCGAACGAGAGGACGGCGTAGCCGTGCGCGGTCAGGCCCTGGGAGACGCGCCGGACGGCGTGGAGGTCTTTGGAGCACGTAAAGCAGTGCGCGAACAGCGCCGTGGCTCGCACCTCGCCGTCGGGGAGCAGGAGGCGCGCCGCGAGGGCGTGGCCGTCGGCGTTCTCAATCTCGAAGCGTTCCTGGCGGGGCATTGTCGTGTGGGGCGTGCGGTCGTTCTAGAAGACGGGCGAGCCCGCGATGCGTTCGCGCGGCCTCTGGCGCCAGAGGCGCGTTTCCCTCGCGAAGGCGCGCGCGATGCCGCGCTAGTTTCGCGCGCCCGGCGTTCCTGTCCTTCCCGATCCGTCCCTCTCGATGCTCCACCGCCTCGCCGTTTTTGCCACCGCCCTCACCCTCGCCGCGTGCAGCGGAGGCTCCCACACCGCCGGCGGACCCGAAGGGGCTCCGCCAGAGGCGAACGCGCCGGTGGAACGCCCTGCCGAGGCCTCTGGCGCCGACATCTACCCGTTCGAGGCGGCCGTTCGGGACTTCCCCAACGGCCTGCGCGCCGTCGTTGTCCCGACCGGGCTGCCCGATATCGTCTCCGTTCAGATCGTGATGGGGACGGGCTCGCGAGACGAAGTGGAGCCCGGCCGCTCCGGCTTCGCGCACTTTTTCGAGCACATGATGTTCAGGGGCACGGAGACGATGAGCGCCGACGCGTACCAGACGGCGCTCAAGCAGATGGGCGGTGATCAGAACGCGTACACGTCCGACGACCGCACGGTCTACCACACGACGCTCCTGGCCGAGGATTTAGACCAGATGCTCGCGATGGAGGCCGACCGCTTCCAAAACCTCTCGTACTCCGAAGCTGACTTCCGGACCGAGGCGCTGGCGGTCTTGGGGGAGTACAACAAGAACGTCGCCAACCCCATCCAGAAGCTGTTCGAGGTGCAGCGCAAGGCGGCGTACCGGGACCACACGTACCGCCACACCACGATGGGCTTCCTCGAAGACATCGAGGCGATGCCTGAGGCCTACGACTACGCGCAGTCCTTTTTCGACCGCTTCTACCGCCCCGAGAACGCCGTCGTGCTCATCGCCGGTGACGTAGCGCCAGAGGCCACGTTTGCGCTGATCGAGAAGCATTTCGGCGCCTGGGAGCGCGGCTACACGCCGCCCAACGTGCCGACGGAGCGGCCTCTGGCGGGACCGCTCTACGAGCACGTGGACTGGGCCGGCCCGACGCCGCCGTGGGTGACGGTCGCCTTCCGCGGCCCGGCCGCCTACCCGACGGACGACAACGCGGCCTCTGGCGACATGCAGGCGCTCGATGTGATCTCCAGCCTCGGCTTCGGCCCGAGCAGCCCGCTCTACCAGCGCCTCGTGGTGGAGGAACAAGTGGCCGACGTGCTCGCCGCCTCGTTCCCGGATTCCCGCGATCCCGGCCTGCTCACGGTTCTCGCCCGCGTGACCGATCCCGCCGACGCCGCCTACGTGCGCGACGAGATCCAGAAGGAACTCGCGCGCCTCACGGTCCAGCCGCCAGAGGCTGCGAAGCTCGCGGACCTCAAGAGCGCTCTTACCTACGGCTTCGCCGCGGGGCTGGACAACACCAAGGCCATCGCAGACGCCATCGTGCCGGTCCTCTCGGTCACGCGCGATCCGCAGACGCTCAACGAGATCTACCGCACCTACGCCTCTATCACGCCAGAGGCCGTCCGCGAGGTGGCCGCCCGCACGTTTACCGACCGCAACATGGTCGTCGTCACGCTCGCGCAGGGCGCGCTCTCGCCCCAGGCGATGGCGGCGGGCAGCGTGGACACGCACGTGGCCGAGGCACGACGGGCGTACGAGGGCACGCAGCGCGGCAACCGGCCGCCGATGGCGAGCGACATGAGTGGGGACAGCCCGCGGGTGCCTCTGGCGCCCGGCGACCCCGAGGCCGTCCGCGTGCTGCCCCAGCCGAGCCCCAGTCCGCTCGTCTCGCTCCGCCTCCAGTTCGCCTCTGGCGCCGCGGACGATCCCGAGGGGAAGGAAGGGCTTGCCGCGATTACCGCGCAGATGATCACCGACGCCGGGAGCCGTACGCGGTACTATTCCGAGATCCAGCAAGCCCTGTTTCCGCTCGCAGCTGGGATCGGCGCACAGGTGGATAAGGAGGTGACGACGCTCGCCGGGACGGTCCACCGCGACAACCTGGAGGCGTACTGGGACGTGGTCGGCCGTATGATTCTGGAGCCGGGCTTCCGCCAGGAGGACTTCTCGCGCGTCAAGACGCAGACACTCAACGCGATCCGCACCGGCCTCCGCGCCGGGAACGACGAGGAACTGGGCAAAGAGGTGCTCTACGAACGTCTCTACGCCGGGCACCCCTACGGTCACCTCAACGCGGGCCACGCCGAAGCCGTCGACGCGCTCACCCTGGATGACGTGCGCCGCTTCTACCGCGAGCACTACACGTTGGACCGCCTCACGCTCGGCGTGGCGGGCGACATCTCGGACGCGGACCTCTCACAGATCCGCGCGAACCTCGCCATGCTTCCCGCCTCTGGCGCCGCGAGGGCGGCCGTACCCGACGCGCCAGAGGCCTCTGGCGGCCTCGCCGTGACGCTCGTCGAGAAGCCCGACGCGCGCGCCGTTGCGATCTCGATGGGCCACCCCATTGGAGTGACGCGCGAGCATCCTGACTTTGTCGCGCTGGACCTTGTGCGGTCGTGGCTGGGCGAGCACCGGAACTCCTCGGCGCACCTGTTTCAGCGCATCCGCGAGGTCCGAGGGATGAACTACGGGGACTACGCCTACATCGAGTACTACCCCGGTGGCATGTTCTCCACGATGCCGCCTGCTGGCCTCGCGCGAAGCTCACAGATCTTCCAGGTCTGGATCCGCCCCGTCCCGCCGGAGCAGGCGCACTTCGCGCTCCGCATCGCGAAGTACGAACTCGACAAGCTGGTGGCGGACGGCCTGAGCCAAGAGGACTTCGAGAACACCCGAGCCTTCCTGTCCAAGTACGTCGCGCTCCTCGTGAGCACGCAAGGCCGCCGTCTGGGGTACACGCAGGACCAGACCTACTACGGGTTGATGGACTACGTGACGTGGTACCGTTCCGAACTCGCGGCGCTCACGCTGGCCGACGTGAATCGCGCCATCCGCGAGCACATCACGCCGGACCGGATGGATGTGGTCATGATCGCGCCCAACGCGGGCCGGCTCCATGACGAACTCATTCTCGGCACGCCGAGCCCGATGACGTACGCTTCGGAAAAATCGCCCGAGGTGCTGGCCGAGGACGCCATCATCGAGGTGTACGATCTCGACCTCGCGCCGGGCGACGTGACCGTAATCCCGGTCGAGAACGTGTTCGAGCGGCCGGTCTTCGAGTAAGGCAACGCGCCCACGCATGGACGCCCTGGCCTCTGGCGCCAGAGGCGTCCTCTTTGCCCGGCGCTACTCCGGCAGGTCCGTGTCGCCGTCATCGTCGCGCACGTCCGTATCGTCGTCGGCGCGGCCGTGGATGGTGGGCGGGGTTTCCTGATCGACCTCGGTGACGGGTTGGTCGGCGGAGGCGTCCTGAGGGGAAGGGAGGTCGTAGTCGGGCATCGGAGTGGGAAAAGGGGAGGGGCTTACGCGTTGCTGGCGCTTTGCAGTTCCGTCGCGCGTGCGCGGATCTCCACGGGCTCCACGATTTCGACGCCAGAGGCCGTAGCCGACGCAAGAGTCGCGGTGAGCACCACGGCTACGTCCTCGGCGGGCGTGGGGCGAAGCGGGCGCAACGGGCCAATCAGAACGGGGTTGAAGACCCTCAGCAACGCCTCGCCGATCTTCTCGCCGGTCCGGTCTTCGTCGCGGTCGCCGGTGAGCAGGGACGGCCGCATCAGAACGACGTGCTCGAAGCCAACCGCGCGGACCGCGTCCTCGGCCTCGCCCTTGGTGCGGTTGTAGAAGATCCGCGAGTCGGCATCGGCGCCGTACGCGCTCACGAGCCCATAGGCGCGGGCGCCTCTGGTGTGCGCGAGCCGCGCCGCCGCCAGAGGCAGGTCGTAGTCCACGAACCGAAAGGCCTCTTGCGAGCCCGCCGTCTTGATCGTCGTGCCGAGGCAGCACGCGACGGCGTCGCAGCCGAAGAGGTCGGCGTGCGCGTCCAGATCGCGGAAGTCCACGACGTGGTGCTCGTGCGTCCCGGACGCCAGAGGCATCGGGCGCCGGCCCAGCGTGACGACGCGGCCCCACGCCGGGTCGTGCGCCGCGTGGCGGAGCACGTGGCCGCCGACGAGGCCGCTGGCGCCGAGGAGCAGGAGAGAGCGGCCGGAGGCGGTGCGGTCGGGCATGCTAAACTGGGGAATGAGCGGGCACGTCAGATCCATCTACATCGCGCCAGAGGCCGGGGCTCCCGTGCGCCGCGTTGAGCGTGTGCGCGCCGTCGCGGGCCGAGGGCTGGAGGGCGACCGCTACTGGGCGGGCGTCGGTTCGTTTAGCCGGTGGCCGGGGCCAGTCCGCGAGGTGACCCTTATCGCGCAAGAGGCGCTGGACGAGGCCGCTGGCGCGTTCGGCGTGGCCGTCGGGGAAGGCGAGCATCGGCGCAACCTCGTGACCGAGGGCATAGACCTGGGTTCTCTGCTCAAACAACGGTTCAGCGTCGGGCCGGTGCAGATGGAGGGGCTGAGGATCTGCGCCCCGTGCAAGTACCTCATCCGCGTGACGGGGCAGGACCGCATCTTCGACGCCCTCGTGCGGCGCGGCGGTCTGCGCGCGCGCGTTCTCAGCAGCGGAGAGATCCGCGAGGGCGACACGGTGGTGCCTCTGGCGCCAGAGGCCGAGCGGTTCGCGCTGCCTTAGCCCAGGTGCTCCTTGAGTACCTGTTCCACACCCTCAGAGAGCAGGTCCCAATCGGCGGCGGCCTGTTTGGTCACCGTAACCCATTGCGGCGTGATCAACAGACTTTCGACGCCGCGGAGGGCGAACAGGAGGTGCCCCAACTCGTCGCTCGCGGCCTCACGCAACGAGTGAAAGGCGAGTTGACGCTCCTCGGTAAGGGTGGCACCACTGACCTCGAACTTGAGGCTGTTAGGGTTCGGCGTCGGGCGTGCGTTGATCGTCATGGGGCGCAATGAGAGAGGAAGGTGGTGTAGGACTCCGCGATTCCCGAAGTTCCGCGAACCCGACGGCCTGTGCGCCGTTGGTGTCCGTCCCCTCTCTGCACGCTCCCCTCACCGCTAATGCCGACCGCTCCGCCTCGCGGCCGCAACCTCCCCGCCCGCCGCACGATTCCGCCCGTCCTGGATCCTGCGGCTACGCCCGTCCCGGAGTCGCACCAACTCGCACCGCACCAGACCAAGATTGAGCGCATCGGCGACCACGTTGCGGCGCTTTCGGCAGACCTGCGCGAGTACGTAGAGCTCCGGATCGCCCTCGTGCAGCGCAAGGTCGAAGGCGTGATCGGCATCGTCGAGCGGCTTCAGCATTACGCCGACGCCGCGAAGTTCTTCGTGCCCGCGGTCGTGCTCGCGCTTGTCGGGGCTCTGTTCGTGCTCCTCACAATTGCGTTTGGAATCGGCGCCCTTCTCGACAGCGTTTGGCTCGGCTTCCTCATCACGACCCTTGTGCTCCTCGCGGTTGCGGGTGTACTGGCATGGATGGGAATGCGGAAGGTGAAAGAGGCGCAGGCAAAGGTGGTTGAAGCCAAGCGCAAGCAGCAGGACGAGCGCAACATCACTCGCGAACAGGTACAGGACACCGAGCGCCTCAAGGCTCGTCAGTCCGTCGTCTAATGGCAGATCTCCAGAACACGTCCGGTCCAAGCCCCGGACCCGCAATCCCCACCTCCGAAGAACTCCTGCCGCTGCCTTCGGCGCACGTCGAACTCGGCGACGGTGTGGACCTCTCCTCGCTCAGCGCCGAGGACATCCGAGCGCGGCTGAACGCCACGCAGCGGGACATGAAGTTCCGCATCCAGGCCATCAAACACGAGGTCGCCCACGTGGCGGACGACGTGAACATCGATGGGCGCCCGCTCAGCGACCGCTTCCGCGAGAGGCCCCTGGCGGCGCTCGCCCTCGCGATCGCCTCTGGCGCTACGTTGGGTCTCCTATGGGGGCTCCGCCGTCGCTCCAAACGCCTGCCGAGCCGCGACGAGCGCACGGACGTGGTGCAGTATCACGTCGCGGCCCTGTTGGACGCGGCGGCGCTTCGCGTCGCCAGAGGCGCGAGCGCGGACGAGGCGCTCCAGGCCGAGGTCCGCAAGAGGCCCGTCGTGTTCGTCCCGCGCGAGGACGAGACCACGTTGGCCGGCCAGCCGGGCGCGAAAAAGCAAGCCTTCGACGTGGCGATGAAGACCGCCGTCGGCATCGGCGTCAAAACGGGCTTGGACCTTCTTACGAAGCGGTTTACGAACCACGAGGAGGTATTCGAAGCGCTCGCCGATGAGGCGTCCGACGGCTAGCCTCTGGCCCCGGGCTCTTCGCCAAAGGTACCAAACACATCGCGCGGCCTGCCGGGAGTCCGACAGGCCGCGCGAAGCAAGCTTGAGAAGAGGGCAGGCCCTCACTCTGACTTAGATCTGAAAGACTGCGAAAACGCCGAGGCCAACGAGGGCCGCAGCGGCCGCCATAACGGGAATGAGACGATGCATGATCTCGCGGGTGGTGGGCCCGAGGTCGAGTGTGAAAAATCCCTTGTGGTGGGAACCGTGCCCAGAAGGTACCTAAAGCGGTCTATAAGGGCAAGACGGCATGCCCTGTGACACGGATATTGTCAGTCTTCATCAAGTCGGGGCCTTTGCACTGGTGCCGCACCGGTTGGCTATGCCTCCCGTCTGGGTTTCTGCTAGACCGTGCGCCTCTGGCGCCACACGAGGACTCGACGCCAGAGGCACAGGCGATTGCTCGACACGCCTGCAGCTCGCGACTGGTGCGTTGAGGACCGTGTAAGAAGTCCTCCCACGTTGCCGCAACGACCTCGCCAGAGGCCTCTGGCGGTAGCCTAGCGGAAGGAGGAATCATCAGGACCCTCTGGCGCCAGAGGCTCGGCTGAACCGTCGTAGATCGGCGCTAGATGCCGCCGTTTCCCATCGCGAGAGCGCGCCCGTAGCTTGGCGGCCCACTCGCTCTCCACCTCTATGCCCTTCCTCCGTCGCGCGGCCGTCCTCGGGATCGCCGTGCTTCTCTCCGGTTGCGGCGGCTCCGACCGCGCAACCGTCCGCACCCAAGACGCCGAAGCCGGGCTGCGTACCGCGCGCGAGTCCGTCCGAGATGCTGAGCGCAACGGCGCCGACCAGTTCGCCAAGGACCCTCTGGACGTGGCACGGACCCGGTTGGATCGCGCTGAGTCCGCCCTGACAGCCGGCAACACCGAGCTGTCCCTGCGCCTCGCGCGAGAGGCCGACGTGACCGCCGAACTCGCCGAGGTCTCGGCTCAGACCACCAAGGCAAAGGCCGCTGCGACTGAGCTCCGAGCCACGATCCAACTCCTCCGCGAAGAAATCCGCCGCCTCCAGGCCGAGTAGCCCACCCCACACATGACTCGACTCTCCCTACTGGCTCTGGCGCTGGCGCTTGCGGCCTGCTCCGGGCCGCCGCCCGCCAACCCTGCGCTCGATGAGGCGCGGGACATGTACGCCGCCGCCGCCGCGCAGCCGGCCGTGACCGCCGCCGCTGCGGATTACCTCGACGAGGCCGAAGCGCAGATCTCCACCGCCGAAGCGCTCCGGCTCGACAAAGAGGAGCCCGCGCTTGTGGACCACCACGCCTTTCTCGCGAGCCAACTCGTAAAAACGGCCGTTCTCCAAACCGAGCGCGTGGCTGCCGAAGCGGAGATCGCTGCCGCCGAGGCTGAGCGCCGTACGGTGCAGCTGGAGGTCCGCACCGCTGAGGCCGACGCGGCACGTCGGCGTGCCGAGGCCGCGCAGCGGGAGGCAGCCACGGAACGCGCCGCCGCCGAAGCCGAGCGCCGCCGTGCCGAGGAGGCGCAGCGCCAAGCGGCCGAGCAGCGTTCTGCTGCCGAGGACGCAAATCGCAGGGCTGCTGAGGAGCGCGCCGCCGCCGAAGCCGCGCAGCGCGATGCCGAGCGCGCACGCCAGGAGGCTGCCGCGGCTCTCGCGCGGGCTCAGGAGCTCGCCTCGCGGATCTCCGAGCTTGAAGCCGCCCAGACCGAGCGCGGCCTCGTGCTCACACTCGGTGACGTGCTCTTCGACGTGGGCAAAGCCGAGCTCAAGCCCGGCAGCTACCGCGCCGTCGAACAGCTCGTGCAGTTTCTCAACGAGTACCCGCAGCGCCGCGTCCTGATCGAAGGCTTCACGGACAGCTCCGGCAGCGACGACACGAACCTCGCGCTCTCGCAGCGCCGCGCCGACGCGGTCCAGCGGGCGCTCGTGGAGCGCGGCATCGCTGCCAACCGCGTCGCCACGCGTGGGTACGGCGAAGCGTTCCCCCGGGCCACCAACGACAACCCGGCTGGGCGTCAGCTCAACCGGCGCGTCGAGGTGATCATCTCGGGCGACGACGGACGCATCCCCGAGCGCACGCAGTAGCCTCTGGCGCCGTCCCTCTCCGGCCTCTCGCGCGAGAGGCCGGGCCCTGTTAGACGTCGCGCGCCAGAGGCCTCACAAGCCTCTGGCGTAGCGGAACCCGAACGGGCCGTGGATCTACACCACGGCCCGTTTCTCGTACCGCACCTCTCTCCATGGCCCTGGATCTCACGCGCGTCCGCGCCCTCGTGTTCGACGTCGACGGCACGCTTGCCGATACC
The DNA here is from genome assembly GCF_002257665.1 of Rubricoccus marinus. NCBI lineage: Bacteria > Pseudomonadati > Rhodothermota > Rhodothermia > Rhodothermales > Rubricoccaceae > Rubricoccus > Rubricoccus marinus. Next base: position 1,601,371 of record NZ_MQWB01000001.1, read on the forward strand.
GACGATCACCTCGTGCAGCAGCTTGCTCAGGCGTTGGACGCGGTCCCGGGCGTCTCCGGCCGCCGGGCGGAACAACTCGCGCGCCGCGTCGTCATGAGCGCCGAGACGCCGGTCAACACGGCGTATGGACTGCTAGACAAACTGGGCTTGGACGACGAGTTCTCGCGGATCAAGGGCGCCGTCGCGGACGCAAAAAGCCGACTGCGGGACATCCGCCGCCAGAGGGAGAGCGCGAGCACGAGCCGCAACGCGGAGGCTGCCGACCACGTCCCGCACAGCATGGTGCCGGGCGTGAAGGAGATGCTCCACACCCTGGCGACGCACTACCCAATGTGCACGGTCTCTACCGGCCATCAGGAGCGCGTGGACTTCTTTCTGGAGCACTACGAGGTGCGCCGCCTGTTTCGGGCCGTCGTAACTGCCCAAACCACGCCGCGCATGAAGCCATACCCAGACCCGATCCTGTACGCGGCCGAGGCGATGGTCGTCCCGCCAGAGGACGTACTCGTCATCGGGGACACGACGGTCGACATGGAGGCTGCGACCGCCGCCGGCGCGCAGGCGATCGGCGTTCTCTGCGGCTTCGGCACGGAAGCCGAACTCAGGGCCTCTGGCGCATCGCTGATCTGCGAGACGACCTCGGACGTGCTAAGCGTGCTGTTGCCTGCGGACGACCCTCTGGAGGGCGAGTCCGCCGTGCCGCACAAGGACGGCAGCTAGACGGCGCGCGATCCCGTCGCCAGAGGCTCTAGGCGCCTCGCCCTGTTCGCGAGGCGTACGCCGGTGATTCCGAGACCTCTCCCGTAGCGCGTCCCTTGCAGGCGCGTCTATGCGTTGTCGCAGGAGAGGGCTGTAGGGACCACGTCGAATGCCGCCGTGGCGTCCATGTCGAACCCGTTGGCCCCGCCGGACACTTGGATCGCGCCAAAGGACCGGCTGGACGTCGACTCAATCAGCGAGAGCACGCCGCGGGACACGTTGAAGCGGAAGCCGTTGGCCGTCTCGGTCGTCCCTGGAAGCGGGCCGGTAAAGGTCACCTCGCTTTCGAGATCCTCGCTGGCGATGTCGGTCGTGAACGGCACTTCGAGCGCGCCGTCCGTGTCCACCGTCGCTTCCAGACGCAGCGCCTGTCCCTCCGCATTCCGCCCCACGAAGGTCAAGACCGTGGCGCCGCCACAAGCCTCGGGGAAAACGCCGACCGTTGCAACTGTTTCGCTGCGAGTAAAGCGCTGCTCAAGGCGATCCACGCCGGGGTTGTTGATGCGAATCTGGAGCGCGGTCCGATCGAGTTCAGGCGCCTCCGTCGTTGAGTCGCACGCGGCGAGGAACAGGAGGGGGAGGCAGAGGAAGAGGGCGCGCATGGAGAGGGCGAGGGGAGAGGAAACCGAGCGGGAGCGGGGGTGTGAACGCCACGCCAGAGGCCTCTGGCGCTACCAATCGTTCTCTTCTTTGACAACGCCCGTTTCCACGGGGACGGGGTATTCGCCAGAGAAGCAGGCGTGGCAGTAGCGGTCTCGGCTCTCGTGCGCGGTTTCCACAGCATCCATCATGCCGTCCACGGTGAGGTAGCCCAGCGAATCCACGCCGAGCCACTCCGCGATCTCCTCGACTGAGCCGTGCGCGTTGACAGCCAACTCCTCCCGGCTCGGGAAGTCCATCCCGTAAAAGCACGGGTTGGCGACCGGCGGGCTGGACACCCGAAAGTGGACCTCCTTCGCGCCCGCCTCCCGGACCATTTTGACGAGCTGCCGCGCCGTCGTCCCACGCACGACCGAATCGTCCACCATGACGACGATGCGGTCTTTCAGCACGCCGCGGACGGTGTTGAACTTGGTCCGGACCTTCTGCTCGCGGCTGCTCTGGCCCGGCGCGATAAAGGTGCGCCCGACGTAGTGATTGCGGATCAGGCCGATGTCCAGCTTGCACCGGCGTCCCATCTTGTTGGACTCCGAGACGTAGCCGATCGCCGCCGTGTTGGAGGAGTCCGGAACGGCCATCACGAGAGGCCGCTTGCCCTCGCCTTTTTTGACGAGCGGGACCGGGGCGTCGTGCGCCAGCCGCTTGCCCAGCCGGCGCCTCACCTTGTCCACCATGGCGCCGAAAACGAGCGAGTCCGGACGCGAGAAGTACACGTACTCGAACACGCACTGGCTCACGCCGTGACGCCGCGGCATGCACACGCCGCCAAACCCCGCGACGGCCTCTGGCGTCTTGCCTTCGCCCACGCGCTCCACGCCCGGCCGATCGATGACGAGGATCTCGCCGGGCTCGATGTCCCGCACGTACTCCGCGCCGACGATGTCGAACGCGCAGGTCTCGCTCGCCACGATCCAGCCCGGGTGCTCGCGGCCCGGTGCAGCCGGGAGCCGGCCAAGCGCCAGAGGCCGGAAGCCGTTGGGGTCGCGCACAGCGATCAGCGTCTCGTCGGTCAGGATGACGAGCGAGAAGGCGCCCTCGCACTGGTGCAGGGCGTCGATGATGCGTGGCACGACGCCGCTTTCCTCGCTCTGCGCCGCGAGGTGGAGGATCAACTCCGAGTCCGAGGACGAGGTGTAGAGCGTGCCTCTGGCGGTGAGCGCCTCGCGGAGCGCGCGGGCGTTGCTCAGGTTTCCGTTGTGCGCCAGCGCGAGGTGGCCCTCCTGAAAGTGCGTCACAAAGGGCTGCACGTTGGCAGGGTTCGTCGAACTCCCCGACGTGGAGTACCGCGTGTGCCCGATGGCGGAGTCGCCAACGAGCGTGTCCTCGAACAGGCTTTTGTCGTCGAACACGTCCAGGACGAGTCCGAAGTCCTTGTGCACCGGCATCACACGCCGGCGCTTGGCCTCGTCGTACACGCTTGTTACGATCCCCGCGGACTCCTGCCCACGGTGCTGCAACGCGTGCAGGGCGAAGTAGGAGAGCCGAGCGGCGTCCGGGTGGTTGAACACTCCGACGACTCCGCAATAGTCACGCGCCTTATCCACTGTGCCTCAGGTGGTGGGCTGCAAAGGTACAGCGCGGCGCCGGGAGCGGGGCGCGTTTCACAACGCCAGAGGCCTCTGGCGCGAGGCTTCACGCGAGGGCGCCGCTGAGGGCGGGAGGCGCCGATAAGGGCGCGTCAGTTGACAGGCAACTCGCGCGCGATGTCCTCATGCAACGCCGCGCGGACGTAGGCAATCAGGGCTCGGCGTCCAGGCCCGTAGCGGAAGAGGCGCTCGGTATCCGTCCGCATCCGCACGCGGCAAACGGGGAGACCCGGGATAACGACGACGCCCTCGACGGCAGCGCGGCCTTCATCGTCACCGGTGGTGACCATCAGGAACTCCGGCGTCGGGTTGGAGAAGCCGAACTTCTCGAAGTCGAGGGGGAAGGGTGCTGAATCCATCGAGGGGGCGTGAATCGTGGGGCGGCTCCCGGTATCGGCGCCCTCTCGGTTGGCTTAATTAGCCTCTGGCGTGGGAACGATCTTGTCGCCAGGGTTATGCGTCCAGACCGGAGATCCAGCGGGTAACGAACCCGAGCACTTCGTCGTCGATGGTGGTCTCGATACGCCCGTACTCTTCCACGCGGCCCGTCTCCGAAGGCTGGAAGAGGTGGTTCACCCCCGCAAACGTCACAACGGCGTGCGTCGGGCTCTGCGATGCGGCCAGCGCTTGCTCCATCGGCCCCGCGCTTTGGGATGGAGGGACCTGCATGTCTTTGCCGCCGAACACCGCGAGCGCCGGGACGCGAAGCGCCCGCAAGTCCTCGGCAGGGTCGAACGCGAGGAACGAGCCGATTCCGGGCGTGGAGACGAAGTCCAACAGCGCCGTAAAAGTCGCGGTTGGGTCCTGTCCCTGTAGAAGGGCAAGGCGGGTGGCCTCTGGCGCCTCGGCAAGCCGCGCCCTTGCCGCCGCCTCGCCGCGGGCGCGGCGGTCCGCCAGAGGCGTCGCGTCGTCGGCGCGCGTAAACGGTTCGATAAGCGTTCGGACTACGTCGGCGTAGAGCGACGCGACCTCCGAAGGCGTGCCCTGGGACTCGGCGATGATCCGCTGCTGCTCTACGTACACGTCGCGCCCGTGCACGCCGGGACCGGCCAAGAGCACGACGAACTCGGTCTCGGGCACCAGCGAGGCCACGCGCGGCGCCACATACCCGCCTTCGCTGTGGCCCATCACGCCCACGCTCGCGATGTCCTCTCGCGCGATCAGTGCGCGAACGGCGGCTGCGGTGTCGGCCGAGAAGTCCGCGATCGTGGCGCGATCCCACTCGCCTGTGCTTTCGGCCGTGCCGCGGTCATCGTAGCGGTACGTCGCCACGCCCTCGCGCGCGAGGCGGTCGGCCCAGAGAGCGAAGGCCTTGTGCCCCAGAATCGTCTCGTCGCGGTCCTGCGGCCCGGAGCCGCTGACGAGCACGACGGCGCGGAACGGACCGCTTCCCTCGGGAATCGTGAGCGTCCCCGCAAGCGTGACCTCTGGCGTGGAGACCACGCTCAGGCTCTCCTCGCGGTAGGGGAACGGGCCTACGGGCGTCTGCGGGCGGTTCGGCGCGCGCACCTCGGAGCGGTCGCCAGAGGCCCGCGTCAGCGTGAGCGGCTGCGCGAAGCCCTGGTCCCACGTGCCGACGAGCGAGTCGCCGCGGATCTCGGCGGTGTAGCCACCGGAGATGACAGGGATGCTGACCTGCAGCCGCCCGCTCTCGATCCACGCGCCGGCTGTGGGAATGCCGAAGGCCTCTTGCGAGGGGCTGTCCAGAGTGGCGAGGAGCGTGTCGGGCGAGGTGCCGGGCGAGAGCGTGAGGACGAGCGGCAGCGCGCCACCCAGCACACCGTTCCACTCTCCGACAAGCGGCGCGAGCGTGGCAGAAGGATCCACCACGGCGGCCTCTGGCGCGTCGCCACGCGTAAGCGTTAGCGGGAACGATCCGCCTCCTTGTGAGAAGGTGCCGGTCATCGTGTCGCCAGAGGCCGTGGCGACGTAGCGCGCACCCACGGCGCCAACCGTAACGGTCAAAGTGTCGCCCGTGGCCGTGGCCGTAGCCCCCAGACCGCGAACACCCTGGTCCGGACTGTCAACGGCGGCGGTGTAGCCGCCAGAGGCCTCTGGCGTGAGGTGAAGGACGAGGGTGAGGGTCCCGCCAGGTGTGACGAGCGGACCCCTCCAACTCCCGGAGAGGTCTTGGGCAGCGGCAGCGGAGGCAAAGAACAGGCAAACGAGAAGGAGAAAACGGTTCAGCACTAGAGGCTCAAGCAATGGTTAGGTGGTCCGAGATACGGCGCGGACCCCGAACGGTCCCCCAGGGAGATCAGATTCAGGCCTTCGCGTAGCCGGCCGATACTCGTGGTGCCTACTGCCGGTTCGCCCGATGATCCGACTCGTTTCCACGCGCCGAGCCGATACCGTAACCGACGCCACTGGATGCCTGCGCCTTTTCGGCGGGGTGTTTCTGCTCAGCGGGACGGTTGCGCTCAGCTTCGCGTTTCTGGGTGCCATGGAGGGGGGGTCCTGGGTCGCCAGAGGCGTCGTCGCGGTCATCGGGCTCTCGCACCTCGCCGGGGGCTACGCGGTCGGGTGGGGGCGGTGGAACAGGTGCACGGTCACGCGCGCCGGGATCGTTCTCGTGCATCACAAGACGTGGCGGCGGCCGGTCCGCCGTCATATCGCGCCGAGTCAGGTCCGCGAGGTGATGGTCCGCGTGGAGACCGATAGTGATGGCGACGAGGCGTATGGCGTGGACCTGCAACTCGTAGATGGAGAGTCCCTGCACCTCACGCGCTACACCGTTCCCGTACGCCTTCGCGCCGAGGAGATCCGGGACGCGATCCGCGCGCGCCTCGGATTCCCCGCGCTCGCCTCTGGCACTCCCGGCTCGCGCCAGAGGCCAAAGCCGCTGGCGGTCAGCCGTCGTCCACGCCGAGCATCTCTTCAGCGGTGAGCCCACCCTTGTTGTTCGGGTTGCTCTCGGTGGGCGGTGCGGGCGGCGGGACCTGGGGGCGCGTGCCGGCCCTTTCGCGACGCTCCTGGGCCTCTCGCGCGTTGCGCTGCACGTCGTCCACGGCGTTCGTGCGCGAAATGCGGCGCGGCTGCGGGTCCACGGACGGCCGCGGCGTGTCCGGCCGCTCGATCTCGGGCGCCTCGCGCTCGCGCGGGCTGGACGGGTCCTCGCCATAGCCTTCCAAGTACGCATCCCAGTCGAACTCCGCCATCGTGGGATCGTCGATCCGGCCGAACAGGCTGTCGGGGTTCTCGGCAGTCATCTCCTCGCCGAATCCCGGAGCGGTCGGGAAGGCGGCCGGAGGCAGGCCGTCCTGGACGCGCGCGAAAAAGCTCGCGACGACGGGCAACGCGGTCCGGCCGCCATAGCCGGAACTGCCTTGGTTGAAGGTCACGCGCTGATCGTTGTAGCCCACCCAGGCGCCCGTCACCAGGCGCGGGTGCATGAGCATAAACCACCCGTCCATGTTGCGTTGCGTGGTGCCGGTCTTGCCCGCGAGGGCGCCAGAGGCGCCGTACTCCCGGGCGCGGGCGCCGGTGCCCCGGGCGATGACCTCCTGCATCATGCCGGTCAGCACGCGGGCGTCGCGGCGGGTAAGCACCTGCCGGCCGGTCCCGCCGCGCTCCTCGATCACCCGGCCGCTGGCGCTCTCGATGCGCCGGATCAGGATGGGCGCGCGGCGCACGCCGTCGTTGGCGATGGTGCCGTACGCGCCGACCATTTCAAGGACGGTCACCGGGCTCGTGCCCAGTGCGAGCGAGGGCACGATGTCCATCTCGCTCTCGATACCCATCGCGCGGGCGAGCATGGCGAGGCGCGGCGCGCCGATCTCCAAGCCCAACTGCGCCGCAACGGTGTTTTTCGAGTACGCCAGCGCGTCCACCAGGCGAACGGACCCGCCAGAGGCCCCGCCGCCGGCGTTTGTCGGGCGCCACGTTTTGCCGTTGCCCATGTTGACCTCTGGCGCCTCGTCCACGACGCGGTCCTCGGGCGAGTAGCCGCGCTGGAGCGCTGCGGCGTAGACGAAGGCCTTGAACGTGCTCCCCGGCTGCCGCCTCGCCACGCCCGCGTGGTCAAACGGGTCGGTCAGGTAGTCCCGGCTGCCGACGTAGGCTTTGACGTAGCCCGTCTGCGGGTCCATCGCGACAAGGCCCACCTGAAGGCGCGTGAGGATCTGCCTGACCGAGTCTACCACGGCGCGGTCCTGGCGCACGGCGCGGAGAGCGGCCTCTGGCGACTCGCCCCCTGCAAGGGCGCGTGCGTAGAGCGGCGTGCGGCGGAGGTGCACGTCGAGCGTGGCGCCGGTGTAGCGCGCGCCAGCGGCCCGGGCGACCTGCGGGACGCGCTCGGCCACGGCGGCCTCGGCCTGGCGCTGCATGCCGAGGTCCAGCGTGGTACGGATCACCAGACCGTCGCGCTCCACGTCGTAGCCACGATCTCGCGCCCACGCGTTGAGCTGCTGGCGGACCATCTCGGTAAAGTGCGGCGCGAGGGACTGCTCACCCGGCTGCGGGCGGAGCTCCACACCAAGCGGCTCGGCCTGCGCCTCGCGGACGGCCTCTGGCGAAAGGTCGCCGTTGGTGCCCATGAGCGAGATCACGAGATCGCGGCGGGCCAGGGCGCGCTCCGGGTACCGGACCGGGTTGTACCGGTTGGGACCTTTAAGCATCGCGACGAACATGGCGGACTGAGCCACGCTGAGCTCGCGCGCCGGCACGCCGAAGTAGGTGCGCGCGGCCAACTCGATGCCGTGCGCGTTGTAGAGAAACGGCGTCGTGTTGACATACGCCTCTAGGATCTCGCGCTTCGTGTTGGCCTTCTCAATCTGCCGCGCCGCCATGGCCTCTTTCAGCTTGCGGTCCACGATGCCAACGTTGCCGATGGCTTCGGGGAAGAGGTTGCGCGTGAGCTGCTGCGTGATCGTGGAGCCGCCTTGGCGGTCGCCTCTGGCGGAGTAGTACATCGCGCCCACGAGCCGCCTCAGGTCCACGCCGCCATGCTCGTAAAAGCGGCGGTCCTCGGTCGCGATGAGGGCGTGCGTGAAGTGGACCGGAACGGAGTCCAGCGGCACCCACTCACGGAAGCGCGGCTCAAACTGCGTCAGCTTCTCGCCAGAGGCCGCGTACACCAGCGTCGGCTGGGCGCGCGTCGCGGCCATCAACTGGTACGTGTCCGGCATCGACGCCCGAAGGGACATCGCGTATACCACGAGCACGACGGCTCCGGTCAGCGCAAGCGCCGTCCCGAGCGCGGCGAACGCTCCGAGAACCGTCAGTGCGCGGCGCCACAGCGGGCGCTCGCGATCGGTCACGCGCCACCAGAACCGACGCCAGAGGCCTCTCGGCGGTGGCGGGTCGGCTCGCGGGATCGGCGAAACGCGCGGACGCAGCGGGTGCGGACGCGTTTCGGGGCGAATGAGGAGGGGCGGGAGCTTGTCGGGCATGTGGCGGGCGAGAGGGAGGGGCCCGATGCGTCAGTATCGGCACCCAACGCGTGATCCCCAAGCGACGTGCCCGTACGCCTGTGGCAATCAAATCACGCGGCGAAACAGGCCTCTGGCGAGACGATTCCCGCCAGAGGCCAGTGGACCCTGAACGGTCAGTCCGGTACGGCTCGCGCCTGCGCCTCGCGGCCCGAGGTGGCGGCGAGCGCGCGGGCGGTCTCCAAGAGGCGCACGAACTCGGCGCGGTCGCCGTGCGGGTCCTGGCCTCGGGCGGTCCGCGCGAGGTCCAGCGCATGGTCGTAGCTCGCGCCCGGCGCGTACGCCGTTTGGCGGAGCACCATCGCGCCCTCGGTCACGGCCGTGGCCCAGCGCATCGCCTCGCTGGAGACGCGCACGTCCTGAGCCTCGTCGGCTCGGACAACGCGGTCCAACCGAATGCTCTCGTCGGAGAACGTGCCGGGCCCGGTAGCGGGCTTGTACCGGAACTTGACGGTCATCAACTCGCCCGCGCCTCTGGCGCCAGAGGCGGGCACGCTCTGCTGGTAGCGCGGCGCGTCCACGCCCGCGCCACTGGGCACAGGCTGACCTGCGGGAATCACTTCGTAAATCGCGGTAACGGTATGCCCGGCACCGAGTTCTCCCGCGTCGCGCGTGTCATCGTTGAACTCCTCGTCGCGCAGACGGCGGTTCTCGTAGCCGATCAGGCGGTAGGCCGCCACGTGCGCGGGGTTGAACTCGACCTGCACCTTGACGTCTTTCGCGAGGGCGACAAGCGTGCCGCCCATCTCGCGCACGAGCACTTTCTCGGCCTCGCGGATGGAGTCGATGTAGGCGTAGTTGCCGTTGCCGTGGTCGGCTAGGGCCTCCATCTTGGAGTCTTGCAGGTTACCGCGTCCGAAGCCGAGGACGCTCAGCATCACGCCAGAGGCCCGTTCCCTCTCGACGAGCCGCTGCATTTCGGCGTCGGAGGACACGCCCACGTTGAAGTCGCCGTCGGTCGCGAGGATGACGCGGTTGGTGGCGTTGGGGTCGAAGCGCTCGCGGGCGGTGGCGTACGCGAGGCGCAAACCCTCGCCGCCAGCGGTCGAGCCTCCGGCGTGGAGCCAGTCCAGCGCGTCCAGGATTTCGCCGCGGTCCGACGTGGACGGCAGCACGAGTCCGGCCGACCCGGCGTAGGCCACGATCGCCACGCGGTCCTGAGGGCGCATCGCGTGGGTGAGAAGCTTCAGGCCCTGCTTGAGAAGTCCCAGCTTGTCGGCGGAGTTCATCGAGCCCGACGTATCGAGCAGAAACACCAAGTTGAGCGGCGGGAGGTCTTCTGTATCCATCCGCCGCGCCTGCATCGCGACACGAACCAGGTGGTGCGAGGGGGCCCACGGCGCCCGCGCAATTTCGGTCTCGATTGCGAACGGGTGCCGAGAGCCAGCCTCTGGCGCTACGAGGTCGTACTCGAACGCGTTGACGAACTCCTCGACGCGAACAGCGTCGGCGGGAGGGAGGCGGCCCTCGCCCAGAATGCGCCGGACGTTGGCGTAGCTCGCGCGGTCCACGTCGATAGAGAAGGTGGAGAACGGCGCGGCCTCTGGCGTGACGAAGCCGGTCTCGTCCAGCGCCGCGTAGGCTTCGCGGTCCGTCGGGGGCGGAGCCTCCGCCAGAGGCGCCTGGGCCACTGAAGGCGCATACGCCGCGTCGCCGAAGACCTCGTTCGCGCCCGAGTGGGAGGCGTCGGTGCTGCCGCATGCGGCGAGGAATAGGAGCAGGCCGGCGACGAGCGACGCGCGAGCCAGGGGGGGTGGGGTATACATAAAAATGGGGGGCGGGTGATCTGCGCGGACGTGTGACACCGTCCGTCGCTTCACCGGAACGCCACAATGTCTCGACACCGTCCGTCGCTTCACCGGAACGCCACAATGTCTCTGGTTGGTGCGCGTCTGTGGATCCTCAGCGCCAGAGGCATCGGACGCAGGGGGCGAACCTGTAGGCGCGTATCTTCGTCTTGTCGCCCGTCCTCGCTGTAACGGCGGAGGCGTTTGTGTCGCCAGGTCCTCCCGCATTGGACCCCTTCTCTATTTCGCCGGGCACCCCGGCCACCTCTCTCGTTGCGCTGCCTCTGGCGCTGCTCCAGACCGCGCCCGGCGTCACCGGGCTCGTGGTCCAAGGGGTGATCTTTGTGGTGCTCCTCGGGCTTTCCGCGCTGTTCTCGGGTGCCGAGGTGGCGCTGTTCTCGCTCGCGGCGGGGGACGTGGAAGAGATGCGCGAACGGGGCGACCCCGCCAGCGGCCGCGTGGTTCGGCTGCTGGACCGCCCCAGGCGGCTTCTCGTGGCCATCCTGTTGCTCAACACGCTCGTCAACGTGGGCGCGGCAATCCTATCGGCGCAGATGACGCTGGCGCTCGCTACCGCGATGGGGTGGAGCGAGATCGTGGTGCTCATCGTGCAGGTAGTGGCCCTGACGTTCATCCTCCTCGTCACGAGCGAGATCGCGCCGAAGCTCATCGCGAGCCGGCGGCCCGAATGGTTTGCGACCAACGTCAGCGGCTTTCTCTTGCCCCTGGTTCGGGTGCTCTCGCCCGTTGCGGACCTGCTGGCGTCGCTGGCCTCTCTGTTGCAAGCGCGCTTCCGCGGACAGGCGGACCCGCTTTCCTCCGAGGACATCAAGAGCATGGCCGACGTGGGGGAGCAGCAGGGAAGCCTGGAGGAGGACGAGCGGGCGCTGATCCACTCCATCGTCGAGTTCGGGGAGACGACGGTCCGCGAGGTCATGGTCAGCCGCGTAGATGTCCACGCGCTCCCCGAAACGGCCACGCTCGAAGAGGCGCTCGATGAGATCCGGGCGACGGGCCACTCCCGCTTCCCTCTCTACCGGGAGCACCTGGACCAGATCCTGGGCGTGATCTACGCCAAGGACCTGCTGCCCTACCTCGGGGCCTCTGGCGCCGAGCCGCCCGATTGGGCGACCATCGCGCGCCAACCGCGGTTCGTGCCCGCAAGCAAGCCGCTGGACGACATGCTGGCCGACTTCCAGACCACCAGCACGCATATGGCCGTCGTTGTGGATGAATACGGCGGGACGGCGGGTCTCGTCACGCTGGAAGACCTGCTCGAAGAGGTCGTCGGCGAAATCCGCGACGAGCTGGACGACGCCAACGACGAGACCTTTGTGCGTCCGCTTCCCGGCGCGGGACCCCACGTGTGGGCCGCCGACGCCCGCGTGGACCTCGATGACCTCGCGGACGCCATTGGACTCGACCTGGGCGCCGACGGCTACGACTTCGAAACGCTCGGCGGCCTCATCCTCCACGCGACCGGCGAAGTCCCCACGCCCGGCGACGAACTCGACATCGACCGCCTCCGCCTCCGCGTCGAAGGCGTGGAAGAAAACCGCATCCGCGAGGTCCGCGTGGAGGTTCTCCCACCGCCCTTGCCCGAGGAGGACGAGGACCTCTAGCCTCTGGCGCCAGAGGCGAATCGCTCGATTCTGTCATGTTCCTACGCCTCTGGCTCCTGCTCGCCCTCGCCGCCGGCTGCAACGCGTCCCCGGAGGTCACAGACCCGCCGCCAGAGGCTATGGGCGAGGCGGAAGCGGCACCCGCCGATACGATCCGCGCCGACTGGGGCGCCCACTTCGAGGCCGCTGGCGCCAGAGGCACGTTTGTGCTCCTCGACACGGAGACGGGGCAGGTGTCGCGGTTTGACCCCGGGCGCGCGGCTGAGCGCTTCTCGCCTGCGTCCACCTCGAAAGTCTTCAACGCGCTGGTTTTCCTAGACCGGGGCGTGGTGACGGACCCGGACTCCATGCTCGCGTGGGACGGCATTGACCGCCGCATGGACGCCTGGAACCGGGATCACTCGCTGCGCACCGGCGTGGAGTTCTCCGCTGTCTGGTTGTTCCAGCGTCTCGCGCGCGAAGTCGGACAGTCCGGCTACGATGAGGTCTTCGCCCGACAGCCATATGGCAACTCTACGATGGGAGAGCCGCTTGACATGGCGTGGCTCAACGGCACGCTCCGCATCTCCGCCGACGAGCAAGTGCGCTTCCTGGATGGCCTCCGCTGCGGCACGCTCGGCTTCTCGCCAGATGCGCAGGCCACGACGCGCGAGATTCTGCCCGAACTCGCCTCTGGCGACGGCTGGGTGCTCAGGGCCAAGACGGGGTGGGGCATTCCAGACGGCGAGCCCTCTATCGGCTGGCTCGTCGGCTGGGTGGAGCGCGAGGAGGGCGATCTGGTTTTCGCCATGAACGCGACGGAGGCATCGGCGGGATCGTTCGACATCGGGCCCGGTCGCTTGCAGATCGTCCGCGCTGTCCTTGGCGGTGAGGGCTTTCTTTCGGGCGACTGACGCGAGCGAGTACCCATCAGTATCACGCCAGAGGTCGCTCTCTCCAGACGGACCTCTCGCGAGAACGCTCACGCGTGGTAGCTTCACAGTCCGCTCACCCCCCGCTTCTCCGTGGCAGACCCCACCCCTGACGCCAACCGCGGCGCCTGGAACTCGAAACTCGGCTTCATCCTCGCGGCCAGCGGCTCGGCCATCGGGCTGGGCAACATCGTGTTCTTCGCGTCCAACGCCTACCAGTATGGCGGCGGCGCGTTTTACCTGCCGTACTTCATCGCGCTCTTCGTGATGGGCATTCCCATCATGATCCTGGAGTTCACCGTCGGGACCATGACCGGGCGGAGCATCCCGCTGGCGCTGGGCAAGCTGGCGGGCAAGAAGGGGGAGTTCGTGGGCTGGTGGAGCCTTGCGAGCGCGCTCACGATCACGATGTACTACATCACGATCCTCGGGTGGGCGCTCGCCATGCTCGTCGGCTCGTTCGGGAGCCTGTTCGAGCCGGGCGCGACAGCCCCTTTTGAGCCGTTTCTGGAACCGTCTGAGGGCGTCAACTCCCAGGTGTGGTTCTTCAACATGATCGCGACGTGGTGGCCGCTCGTGGCCGTCTCGGTGATCTGGGCGCTTACGGCAATCCTTCTCTGGAAGGGGACCGAGACCATCGAGAAGGGCGTCCGCGTGTTCGTTCCGCTGATGTGGGTGTTCATGATCGGGCTCGTCATCCACGGCCTCACGCTTCCCGGCGGGACGGACGGCGTGGCGTACCTCTTCACGCCCAACCTGGACGGCATCACCGATATCCAGGTGTGGCAGGGCGCCTTTGCGCAGATGTTCTTCTCGCTCTCGCTCGGGCTCGGCACAATGGTCGCCTACGCGAGCTACCTGCCCAGAGACGCGGACAACGTCAACAACTCGCTGCTGGTGAGCTTCCTCAACTGCGGCTTCGAGTACATCGCCGGCATCGCCATCTTCGCGATCCTCTTCGTGTACGCGCTCAACCCGGCCGGCGGCACGCTCTCGCTCTCGTTCTTCGTCATCCCTCAAGGGATCGCGGGCTTCTCCGAGCTTCCGCTCCTCGTCAAGAGCTTCGGCGTCTTCTTCTTTTTCCTGCTCGTGATTGCCGGCCTGACGAGTGCGGTCTCGCTCGTCGAAGGCATGGCGAGCGCGCTGATCGACAAGCTGGGCATCAGCCGTGCACGCGCCCTCGCGCTCGTGATGACACCGGGCGTAGCTGGCTCGCTCACGTTCGCGCTCCCGTTCATCGTGGACCCTGCGCTTTCTGGCGACGGCACCCTCGGCTTTACGCTGTTCGACCTGGTGGACCACTGGGCCTTCCGGTACAGCCTCATCACGGTCGGTCTGCTGGAATGCCTTCTCCTCGGATGGGTCCTAGGTGCCGAGAAGATCCGCGCTGCGGTGAACGAGCACAGCAAGTTCAAGCTGCCCGCCTTTTTCGACTGGATGATCAAGCTCATCATCCCGGCCATCCTGGGCTTCGTGCTCATCGGGACGTTGTATGAGGACATCACGCAGGAAGGCGGCGTGTACGGATTCCAGTGGGGCGTAGAGGCCATCGGGATCTTGCCCGTCGTCGTGCCCATCGTGTGGCTCGCCTTTACCGTCGGCCTCGCGGCGTACCTGACCACGCGCCGCACCCATTCCACGCCTCCGCACCACGCGGGCGATCCGACCCTCACCGCCGTCGACACCCAGGCCTGATGCGCTGCTTTCTCCTCCTGATCGCCCTCGCGCTCGCCTCTGGCGCCCAGGCTCAGATCACCACCTCACCCGAGGTCATCGTCCGCGGCGAGCCCGTAACCGTCACGTTCGCCGAGCCGACGGACTCCCTTCTCGTGACCTACCGCCCAAACAGTGGGATTGCTTACAAGGAGGTTGTGCCGGCCTCCGGTACGTCCGCAACGTGGACCCCAAATCGCGCAGGCGTCGTCGCACTCGCGACCCCCGCCGGGGCATCTCAGAACGTATCCGTCAGGTTTGACCGAACCCCGGTCAGCGGCATCCTCATCCTTACCCTTGCGGGTATCGTGCTTTTCGGAGGTGCCGCCTTCGCCATGCGAGCTCTTCTGAGCGAGGACACGCCAACGAACCTCCCGCTGGACACATGAGGCCTCTGGCGATGGCCCTGCTGGCTGCGGCGCCTTTGGCGCTCAGTCTGAGCGCGGGCGCGCAGACGCTGGCTGTGGACCTTGGGTACCGCCTGCCGGACGAGTTCGGCACGCCAGAGGCGGATCCTCTCGCCCTCTCGGACACGCTAGACGGGCCGCCGCACGATCCCTGGTTGGGTCGCGACAAGGCCTACCACGTCGGCGTGTCCTTCGGCCTCGCGCTGGGGGCCCACGTTGCGTTAACGGAAGGGGCTGGGATGGAGCCCAAGCTTGCCGCGCCTCTGGCGGGCGGGCTGGCGTTCGGTGTGGGGCTGGCCAAGGAGGTCATGGACTCCCGCCGGGCCTACCGACCGCTGTTTTCGTGGCGGGACCTCGCCGCAGATGCGGCAGGCGTTGCCCTCGCGATTGCTGTCTCTCGGCTCTAGAAGACCTCTGGCGCCAGAGGCTACAACACGGGCGCGAAGAGGCGCGTGGCGCTGGCTGCGAAGCGGAAGAGGAAGGAACGGCCTTCCAGATCTTCTCTCGTGATAGGCGTCGCGTTGGAAAAGTCGTGTTCCAGCATCTCCGCTGTCTCCTCGCAGAAGGCCGTGTCGTGCATCACCATCGTCGCCTCGAAGTTGAGGCGGAACGAGCGGTTGTCGAAGTTCGCCGTCCCGATGGCTGCGAAGTCGTCGTCGACGAGGGCCACCTTCTGGTGCATAAAGCCGGGCTCGTGGAGGAACACCTTGACGCCTGCCCGCTCCACCTCGGGGAGGTACGCGTAGGGCACCCACTTGAACCACAGGCTGTCCGACGTGCGGGGCATCATCACCCGCACGTCCACGCCACGGAGCGCGGCCAGTTGAAGTGCGCCGAGCACGCGGCCGTCGGGCACGAAGTAGGGCGTCGCGATCCAGACGCGCTTCTCGGCGCTCTCGATGGCGTGCGTGTAGAGCAATCCACACGTCTCCAGCTCATCGGCCGGGCCGCTGGCGAGAACGAGCGCCGTTTGGTCATCGCCAGAGGCGGCTTGGGGCGTCCATTCCAAGTGGGCGAGCCCTTCCCGCGTGGCGTAGAACCAATCGCGGGCGAACGAGAGTTGGAGGCCTTGGACGGTGGGGCCTTTCACCTGCAGGTGGGTGTCACGCCAGGGGCCGATTTTCTCGTCGCGGCCGAGGTACTCATCGCCCACGTTGAGGCCGCCGACAAAGGCGGTGCGCCCGTCGCAGACGACGATCTTGCGGTGGTTGCGGAAGTTGAGACGCAGCTTTTTCAGCCACGAGCGGGGACCGGCGAACCGCGCGACGTGGACGCCCGCCTGGCGGAGCTCGTTGAGGTACCGCCGCGGCAGCTTCCAGCTTCCGATGGCGTCGTACAAGAGCCGGACCTCGACGCCTCTGGCGGCGGCCTCGATGAGCGCCTTCTGGAAGCGAGTGCCGATCTCGTCGTCGTGGATGATGTAGAACTGCACCATGACGTACGTCTCCGCGCTCTCAATAGAGGGGATGATGGCGTCGAACGTCGCCTTGCCGTCGATGAGGAGCGAGATGTCGTTGCCGCAGGTGAACGGGAGCGTCGCCATCTCGCCAAAGGCCCTCATCTCGCCTTTCTCGCGCAGCCCTTCGCCATCGTGGAGGTCGCTGGGCTGGACTAAGAGGTCCCGCACGCCCGTCTGGAGCGCGCTCTCGATCCCCGAGGCGATGCGGGCGTCGAACTCGTGGAGCGCGTCGATGTAGTCGTCGTACTTGAACCGGCCGAGGATCCAGTAGATCGGCAGCGCGACGAGGGGGAGGGTGGCCAGCGCGAAGACCCACGCGACGGAGCCCTGGGGCGTCCGGGACTTCATCACGGCGTCTACGGCCGTGCCGATGCCTAGGAGGTACAGCGGGATAATGGCCCAGGGAGCCCACCCGAGCGCTTCGACGAGAGAGGGGACATCGGGCATCAGTTGGCGAGGCGGAGGGTGATTCGGGCGGGCACGGAGTCCCGCCGAACGGAGACCTGGGCGTCTGGCGCCCCGGCGCGCACGAGCCCCTGGCGGAGCCGGGCGCCAGAGGCGGAGTCGGCGCGCACGACGAGGCGCAGCGAAGCATAGCGCCCCACGAGGGTTCCGAGGTCCGACGCGAAGCGGGCGGCGCTGGAGGAGTCAGCAGGGACGGCGCGGGTGCCCAGGCGGACCGAGCGCGTGCGGGCGGCCTCTGGCGGCACGCCGAGCGCGAGGGCTGCCTGTCGTGCCAGGAGCTGCTCGGCGTCGGGGCTCAGCCGCCGCGAGGCGGCGTAGAGGACCGTCAGCGCGGGCGGCCCGTCGCCCACGCCGATCTCGCCGCCGACCAGCGCCACGCTGTCGGCACGGCCATGCTGGCGAGTACGTCGGCCACGCGCGCGCGGACGGCGTCGAGCGAGGGCGGCGCGCCAGAGGCCTCTGGCGCCGGGGCGGGCGTGGGGTCGGTGGGGAGCTGGTCGGCGAGGGCTTGGATGTCGCCGCGAGAGGCCAGGACCTGCTCCAGGCGCAGCGCGACGGGCTCGCCCGCGGCGTCGCTGGCTTCGGCCTCGACGGTCCGGCGCTCCTCGTCCGAGATCCAGGCTGTGGTCGCGATGCGCAGCGCGGCGCTCGTGCTCCGCTCGCCGAACTCGATCTCGCGCGTGAGGACGGAGGCCTCGTCGTCGGCTTCGAGTCGGTTGACAGCCATCGCGACGGCCTGCTTGACGCGGCCCTCGCGGAGCACCTGCTCCAGCGACGACGACAGCGGGATGGCGACGGCCGCCACGAACGCGCCCACGAGCGCGACCCGCGCCAGAGGCGAGCGCAACACGCCCAGTCGGTTCATGCCGGGCAGCGACGCGATGCGGGCGCCGAACGTGTCCTCGGTTTCCATGTCGTGCCACTTCCGCGCGGCCTCGCGCACGTCGTCGCGGTGCATGCCCACAGCGAGAAAGGCCAGCATCCCCATGATGACGATGCCGCCGAGGTTGGCGCCAAACAGGAGCAGGCTGCCCTTCACGAGCGCCCACTGGCCTGTGGCCAGGCCGAACCCGGAGACGCCCAGCGGCGGGATCAGCGCGACGGCGATGGCCACGCCTGGGATGCTCGCCGACAGCCGCCTCTCGCGCGAGACCGTGACGATAGCGCCTGCGAGGCCGGAAAAGATGGCGATGGCGAGGTCCAGCGTCGTCGGACGCGTGCGTGCGGCGATCTCGGAGGTGACCTCGGTAAACGGCAGCACGAGGGTGAGGCCCGCCGCGACCGCGATCACGCCCAGCATCCCGCAAAGGATGGTCAGAAACGTGTGCGCCGCGAGGCGCCCGTCGCCGATGGCGAGCGCGAGCGAGAGCCCGAGCAGCGGCCCGAGCAGCGGTGCGACGAGCATCGCGCCGATCACGACCGCCGTCTGGTTCAGGAGTAGGCCCAGCGTCGCGATCGCGCCCGAAAGCAGGAGTACGAGCCAGAACGGGAGGTCAGTGTCGACGGCCGCCTCGGCGGTCTCGCGGAAAAGGGCCGGCCGGTCCCAGCGCTGCAGCCCGAGCTTTTTGCGTGTCGCCTCTTCCAGGGGAGTCTCCTCGTGCGGCACGCCTCCGCGGAGGTCCGGTGCTTTGCGGGAGTCAGGCGCCTCTTGCGAAGGCGCGTCGGAAGCAGCGGGCATGGAGGAGCAGGCGAGGAGAGGGGAGCCCTGCATGACGCCAGAGGCGGCCAAAGGGTTCGCCAGGGGCTCGGCGGGCGTCGGAAGGGGAACGCGCCTCTGGCGCCAGAGGCCTCTGGCGCGGTGCCTCAGGCCGTGAGGAGCCCATGCCGGTGGCGCCACTCCACGGCCCCGAGGCCGCCCACGAATACCGCTTCCGCGACCAGCGTCGCGAGCCCGAACGCGCTGGCCTCTCGCGCGAAGACGACGGTCATCCCGATCAGAAACGCGCCCCACGCCATATTGGCGATAGCGAGTGCCTGGACGCCCGCCAAATGCCTCTGGCGCCGCACGGCGAGCGAGAACGAGCCGCAGGCGTACGCGACGTTGGCGAGGCCCATGAACAAGACGAAGCCCACGGGCAGGGCGTACAGATTGCTCAGCCAGCCGTGGAGGATGAGCACGAGCGTCCCGACAGCGGCACCCGCCGAGCAGTCGATCCAGAGCAGGTGGCGGCGCCAGTTCACCTCGCGAGGATAGCGCGCGGGCGGACTCTGGCGAGGCGCGACCTAGACCAGCCGGTTGCGGAGGGCGGGGGCGTAGGTCCGGCTGACGCGGAGGGCGGTTCCGTCCACGAGCGCGGCGTGAAAGCCGCCGGAGCCGTCGGGCTCCAGGCCGCGGAGCGCGCCAAGGGCGACCACGGCGGAGCGGTGGACGCGCACGAACCGCTCGGGGTCGAGCCGCTCGGTCAGCGCGCCGAGCCGTTGGCCGACGAGGAAGGAGCGCCCGCCCGTCGCGTGGAGCGTCGTGGTGTCGCCAGAGGCCTCGGCCCACAGGATCTCGGCGGTCTCTACCGGGATCACGCGCACGCCGTCGCGCACGAGCAGGCGCTCGGCGTAGGTCGGCCTCTGGCGGGCGTCGAGAAGCGCCGCGAGGTCGTCCAGGCCGGGAATGGCGCCAGAGGCCGAGGCGTCGAGAGCGCGGCGGACGGCCTCGGAGAAGCGGGCGCGGCTGTACGGCTTGAGCAGGTAGTCGACGGCGGCCACCTCGAAGGCGCGGACGGCGTACTGGTCGAAGGCCGTGGAGAAGATGACGCGGGGCATGGACGCGGGCGGCGCGAGGCGGAGCGCGTCCATGACCTCGAAGCCGGTGCGGCCGGGCATCTGCACGTCCAGGAACAGCAGGTCGGGCGCGTGCTCGCGGACGCTCGCCTCGGCTTCGATGCCGTTGGCGGCCTCGGCGACGATCTCGACCTCGGGAAAGTCGCCGAGATACTGCCGGAGTAGGCGGCGGGCCGGGGCCTCGTCGTCCGCGATGATGGCGCGCATGGGCGTGATCCGTGAAGCGGGATGCGTGAGGGGGCTAGGGCGAGGGCGTCGCGAATCTCGCATCACGCCTCACTCCGGCCTCTGGCGCCAGAGGCGACTCGGGGCGCTCCACCTCCAGCGCGAAGCGGACCGCGAAGCCGGGCTCGCCGGGCGTCGCGTCGATCTCGACGCCAGAGGCGCCCAGCGAGAGCAGCCGCGCGTGCGTGTTGCCGAGCCCGACGCCGCCGTCCGTCCGGGTGCGGGACGCGATAAGGTCGACGCTCTCGCCAGAGGCCAGCCCGCGGCCGGTGTCGGCGACTTCGATGGCGAGCGTGGAGCCGCGGAGGCGCGCCGAGACGCGGACGGTTCCGCCTTCGATGCTCGGCGCGATGCCGTGGCGCACGGCGTTCTCCACGAGCGGCTGCACCAGCATGGGCGGCAGCGACAGGCCTCTGGCGGCGCTGTCCACGTCCCATTCCACGCGGAGGCGGTCGCCGATGCGCTCCTGCTCCAGGTCGAGGTAGGCGCGGGTGAACTGGAGTTCGGCGTCCAGCGCGACGGTCTCGCGGCGGCTCGCGTCGAGCGCGTAGCGCATGAGATGCGCGAGGCGGGAGACGAGCTCGCGCGTGTGCTCGGCCTGGGGCGGGACGCTCGCCGAGATCGAGTTGAGGGTGTTGAACAGGAAGTGCGGGTTGAGCTGCGCTTTGAGCGCCGAGAGCTCGGCCTGCCGGGCGGCGTCGCGCAGAAGGTGCTCGCGGTCGGCGCGGTAGCGCTCCTTGGCGACGGTCCGCACGGCGTGGAAAGCGGCGAACTGGCCCGCGTAGATCAGCGCCGGGATGTAGATGTCCCAGACCTCGCCGCCGCCGGTCAGGATGGAGTAGCCCAGTGCGGCCGCCAGAGGCCGGTATGTCCAGAACCAAGCGGCCACCCAGAGCGGACCGAGAAAGGCGTGCGCTGCCAACTGCGCGCCCGATCCGCGCCGGTCCATCCCGCGCACGACGAGCCACCAGACGGGCAGCGTCAGCGCGCCTTTGATCGCGTAGTCCAGGAGCGACCGGGGTACCAGGACGGCGAACGTCGCGAGGGTTTCCGCCAGAGGCCGCACGGTGAGGTAGCTCCCGGCGATGGTCGCGGCGTAGACGACGGCCAGCGCCACGTACACCGCCGCGACGAAGCCGACGCCGCGCCACGTCAGGCGCGGGAGCGGGGCCTCTGGCGTCACGGCGCGTTCTCGCCAGAGGCGGCGTAGGTGGCTTCAACGATCGCGAGCATGGCGTCAAGATCGGTGCGCGTGAGCAGGCGGCCTCTGGCGATGACGGACTCGATCTCGCGGGCGTGGGCGATGTCCGCCAGAGGGTCGGCGTTGAGCAGCACGAGATCGGCGGGCTGGCCGACGGCGATGGCACCGGTGAACTCGGAGAATCCGACCTCGCGGAAGTAGGCGTGCGGCGCGAGCGCGGCGGCCTGGAGGATCGCCAGAGGCGAGAGACCGGCCTCGGCCCAGAGTGCCATCTCGTCGTGCAGCGCGAGGCCCTGCGGGGCCATCGTCGCGGGCGCGTCGCTGCCTACAAGCAGCCGCGCTCCGGCTCCGTGCAGCGCTCGGAGTGTGCGGAGTGCGAAGATGCGGTCGTCGTTCATGTCGAGCCCCCACGCGGCGTAGTTGACGGCGAAGCCCTCGGCGTAGGCGCGCCAGAGGCCACGCTGCGCCGCCGACGTGTAGCGGAGCACCTCTGGCGCGCCGAGCCGCGCGATCATATCGGGCTGCGGGCCGGAGTACCACTCGGCGACGAGAGTGGTGGGCGTGAACCACATGCCGGAGACCTCAGCGAGTTCTGCGAGCAGCGCGAGGCGGTCGTCGCTGGCGTACTGCGCCGCGCCGAGCGTCCGGTCGTACCACGCGGATGCCGTGCGCGAAGGCGCGCCAGAGGCCTGGGCGAGGCCGACGAACGAATCGTAGTGCTCCACGCTGCTCTGCCCGTCGTGCGTGAGGACGTGCCCCAAACCGACCGCCCACGGCGCGTGTCCCACGACGGCTACACCTAGGCGCTCCGACTCGTCGATCACGCCGCGGTAGACCGCCATTGGCGTCTGGTTGTGCACCTTCAGGCCGTCGTAGCCTCTGGCGGCGTGGTAGCGAACCGCCGCGCGCCCGTCCTCCTCCGTCCGCGCGTAGATGTAGCCCGGCTCGCCAGAGGCCAACTCGCGCTCGGACCACGGCGCGGTCAGCGTGTCGGGCCGACCGACGACAAACGGCCCCGTCGTCCAGATCCGCGGCCCGAAGAGGTGGCCCGCGTCGACGCTGTCGCGGAGCGCGAGCAGCGCCTCCGAGCCCCACAGGTTGCGCACGCTTGTCACGCCGTGCGCGAGCAGCAGCGCCAGCGTCGCGCGATTGCTCTCCGCCGAGGCCTGCACGCCCGGCGCGGCGAAATGCATGTGCATGTCCGAAAGCCCCGGCATCAAGAACCGTCCGGCGCCGTCCACGACCGTCGCCTCTGGCGGGACCGCCACCTCGCTCGCACCCCCGACGCTCACGATCACGCCGTCCTCGATCAGCACGGTATGGTGCGGAATCGTGTGCGCCGAGTCCAGCGGAACGAGCGAGACATCGACCACCGCGACGGTCTGCGCCAGAGGCGGGGCGGCGAGCGCGACGAGGACCGCGAGGCCTCTGGCGAGGCGGAGGAGAGGCATCATCTGAAAGCGGGCGCGTAGCTCACGCGGCGGTTGACGAAGTCGATCGTGAGCGTCCCCTCGCGCCAGACCGTTTTGCCGAGCAGGACGGTCACGGGCGAGTCGGCGTTGAGGATGTAGCTGGCTTCGTACGCCTCCAGCGTCGACGCGGGGTGGCCGTCGATCTCGAACGGGAGGGCGTAGAGCCTCTGCGTCCACGTGTAGCCGCTGGCGAGCGTGCCGCTGATGGTGCGCGTGTACGCCTCTGGCGGAATCTCGAACTCGCCAGAGGCGAGGTACACATCCGTGCTGCTGCCGGTGTCGACAAGTGCCTTCGCGCGCGATCCGTTGACGGTCGCGGCGATGGCGGGCGCGAGTTGGCCTTCGATGATCGAGTTGGGCCGCGCGTCGGTCCGGGGCACGTCACGGACGATGGTGAACGTGGAGTCGGCGTAGTTGTAGCGGATGGCGCCTGCGAAGCGTCGCAGCAGCATCGCGCCGAGGAAGATGGTCTCCTCGCCGGGCTCAACTGCTTCGCCAGAGGCGTCATCGGTCCACGAGACCGTCGCGGGCACGTTGTAGAACGTCGCGGCGCCGACCTGCACGCTGTCGATCAAGACGGCGTAGTTGGGGGTGGTGGTCCCTGCCGAGGGGACGTAGCTGAAGCCTCTGGCGGTGGAGTCGACGCGCAGGCCGAGCCGCTGGGCTAGGCCGCGCGAGACGCTCGTGTTCGGCCCGCCAGTGTCTACGATGGCGCGGACGGCTTCGCCGTTGACCGCTGCGGGCACCCTGAGGTGATCGAAAGGCACCGTCGCCTCTGGCGCGCTAAACCGGACGCTCGCCCCCGGGAATCGCGCCCAGCCGGCAACTGTCCCGCCTTCCACGTCGTCGCCAGAGGCCTTCCAGGCGCCAAGCGCGGCGTCCCAGTCGAAACGCGCCGCCGCCGCGTCCCCGATCCGGCTGTGCACAAACGGCCGGAGCGAATCCGGGACCGCGTCCAGCGCTTCTGTTAATCGCCGCGCAGCGCCGTCGAAGTCAGCGTCGACGAGCGCTTTGAGTCCCGCACGCAGCGGCCCGTCGCTGGCCTCTGGTGGGGCCGTGAACGCCGCGAGATCGACCTCGCGCCAGAGGCGAACCGTTTCGGCCGGGTCGCCAGAGGCCTCTGGCGACGAGCGCAGCGCGACGCCCTGCTTTTCGAGGTGAGTGATCCGCCGCGTGCACGTCCAGTCCGCCAGAGGGTCGCAGGCGAGGGCGAGAAAGCTGGCCTCGTAGCCCGGCGCGAGTCGGCCGATCTCGCGATCCGGAAGCACGGTCTGGGGCGTGACGCGGCTCCACAGGTCCAAGAGTACGGCGGGTTCGAACACGCCCGCTGCGGCGAGGTAGTCGGCCTCGAACGCGGCGCTCCGCCGCCACTGATCGGCGCCGAGCGCGAGGGGCACGCCGGCGGCGTGCAGAGCCTGGAGTTCGGCGCGTTGGCGCGCGACCTCGGTCTGTAGAGTGTCCGCGCGAAACGCGTCGAGGTCCTTCATGAGCAGCGACGCCGTCGGGATCGCAGTCACCCCGCCAGAGGCCATCCGCGCGACCGTCTCCGCGTCGAGCCAGAAACGCGGGTCGGCGGTCCCGATGCCGTCGTTGCCGCTCGGCAGGTGCGCCAGGGCGTCCACGCCGGCTTCCACGGCGCGGCGCACGTCGTCGCGAGTGTTGACGTGGGCCACGACCGGGAGCCCGGCCTCTCGCGACCGGCGGACGACCTCGTGGAGCGCCTGAGGCGAGAGCCCACATCCGCGGTAGGTGGGGCGGCCGTCGCAGCGCGCGTTGTAGGTGAGGTACACCTTGACGGCGTCGGGCTCGGTCGCGAGGAAGTCGGCCCATTCTTGCTCAACGATCGCGGGCGTATCGAAAAACCAGTACGCGCGGCGGTGGGCCGTCCACGCGAGCGTGTCGCTGCGTGCGGCGCCAGAGGCCGCGTTGGGGTTGCGCGCGAGGCGCTCGTAGAGCGGCGCCGGGTGGCTGCCGGTAGAGGTAATCCCGCCGTGGGCGAGTGCGACATCGAGGCCTGCGGGGAGGTCGCCGCGGGGTCCGCCTCTGGCGTCGTCGTTGAGGACGAGCGCGTACAACACGCCGCGGTCCACGAACAGCTCGTGCGCGAGGCCGGCGGAGTACGAATCCGCGAGCATGTGCGTGTGCGCGTCGCCAAACGGCGGCACGATGTACCGCCCGTCCAGGTCCACGACGCGGGCGGCCTCTGGCGCCAGGGGCCGCGAGGTGAACACGCCGCCAGAGGCCCAGACCGTATCGCGCGGTGCGAACCGCTCCCCGGTGAACCAACGCCCGCCGACGTACGCCGTTTGCGCGGCCGTCGGCGCCAGAGGCGCAGCGGCGAAGAGGAGAACGGCGGCGACGAGAGCGGAACGCATGGTGAAGCGGGGCGGGACCACAGTCTCGCCTCTGGCGACCCGCGCCGCCAGAGGCGTCCCACCAGACGCATCTGACGGCCACGGGCCGCAGCCCCCGTCCGCCAGCGGCGCTACCGGACGACGGTCACGCGCCGCGTCAGCGTCTCCGATCCCGCCGTGAGCCGTACCACGTAGACGCCTGGCGCCAGAGGCGCGGTGTCTAGTGTGGCCTCGTGCTCGCCCGCACGGAGCGAGGCTTCTACCAGCACGGCGACCTCGCGGCCCAGCGCGTCGTAGACCGCAAGCCGCGCGTCCGTGCTCGCGCCCAGCGAGAACGGGATCCGCGTCACGCTGCTCGTCGGGTTGGGTAGCGGCGCCCCGAGAACGAACGTGGAGGCTGCGCCGCCCGAGGTTTCGGTCGTGATGGCGGGGCGGATCGAGATCGCGAAGCGCGCCTCGCCGGAGCCATCGAGCCGGAGCGGAAGGAGAGACGGGGCGGCGCTGCCCTGCTTCTGCGCCTCTGGAGCGTCGGGGAAATCCAGGCGCGCGTCGTCGGCCAAGAGTGCGAGGCGGACCTCGCCGGAGGTTGTGAGGTCGTAGCTCTGGCCGCTCGTGCGGTCAAAAAGCGTGGCGGTCCAGCCGTCCGGCAGCGCGACCGGCTCCCAGGCGAGCGTCGCCTCGGCGTCCGATGGCGCGCCAGAGGCGATCGCTTCGGCGTGGACGGGGATCAGCGCCTCGCCGGGGACGGCCGAGACCGTCAGCGCGTCGGCCTCTGGCGTCGCGGCCACGAGCCTCAGCGCGTCGGCGCCTGCTGCGGGAGCAATCGCGAGGGCGTCCCGCGTGTCCAAGCCCGGCGCGGCGTCGGCATCGACCGCGATGGCGAGCCGCGCCGTGCGGTTGTGCCCGCCGACCTGACCGGTCAGACGGAGGCGGACGTGGGGCAGCGTGTCCTCGCGGTTCTTGGCGCTTGCGCCAGAGGCCTCTGGCGCGGTCTCTGCCAAGCCGTTGATCGGGCTCCACGTGCCCAGCCGCGCCGACGACGGCGCGACGAGCCGCGGGTTGGAGCCCGTTGCGTAGACGAAAAAGCCCTGGCCGACCGGGATGGTGCCCTCTTTCAGCGTCCCGCCCACTCCGGTCGTCCACGAGAGGTAGTCGCCGCCGTTGTAGGCGGGGTCGTACACGTAGATCGTGGACGAGATCTTGGTCTTGGTCCAGTCGGCGTGGTCCCAGTCCAGGTCCTGGTCATACGGGTTGCCGAGCAGGTGCCCGCCCCGGAACGCGGACGAAGACGTGTAGGTGATGCCGAAGTCGTGGTCGGTCGCCAGAGGCGTGCCGCTGGCAGGTAGCACCTTGGGGAAGGTGCCCTGCGTGCCGTTCGTGAATGGGTCGTCGTCCTCGAAGGCGTAGAACCAGAAGCCCCGGCCGGTCGGGACCGACGTGGAGGTGGCGGGGAGCGGGTAGCTCACGTCGGACTCCTGGTAGAGGAAGACGTTGGCGTAGCCGCCAGAGCCGTCCTCGTCGATGTCCGCGCCGGCATAGCCGGCGGTGTACAGTGGTTCCAGCAAGCCCGGAGTCACCGCGCCGCCCTGGTTCGCGGGATCGCTACCGCCCAGACCGAGGTCGGGGTAGGGGAGTGCCATCATGCGCCACCCGGCCTCGCCGGTCAGCACGATCGGCGGTGTGCTGGCACCGGCCTCGAAGGCGGTGACGAGGGAGACGGCCCCATCGGTGTACATCCCGTCGCCGTCGGTCGTGCCGAAGGAAAACGCGCCGCCGCGAGAGGCCGGGCGCAGCGGGTTGAACGTGAAGCCGGTGCCGCCAGAGGCCCACGCGACGCTGCCGGCTTCGAAGGTCTGCTGAGTGTCGGCGTCGTAGACGACCAGGCGAAGGGCGTCTCCATCGTTGAGGCGGCTGCCGTCGGCGCCGATGTTAGCGCCGTTGCCGAGCACCTCGATAGTCATGTCGTGCACGCCGTCCCAGCGCAGCCGCTGTCCGACGCGACCAATGCCTGCGACGTTTGCGCCAGAGGTGGCGGTTGCACCTGGAGCAAGAACCGCGACCTGATCCCCCGGCTGGATCGGCGCACCATTGACGACGAGGGAGGACGCGTCGCTCGCGCGAAGCACGATGTGGTGGATTTTGCCGCCTGGCGCCGCCGAGGCGTTAAACGCGGACGCAGGCTCATCCAGGGGGCGCGGGTACAAACCCGTCGGTGCCCACCACGCGTAGTTACCGCCTCGCGCCTTGACGAGCGCCCGGTTGTCGCCGAACGCCGTCGTCGTCTCAAACGCGTAGGCGTCGGAGTAGTCCTTGAGTTCGAGGTTCGAGTGTGGGGTGTTGACGTAGGTGCCGAGTTCTCCGCCGCCAGCGTCGTTGATGGCGAGCGCCATGCCGTACCGGCCGGCGCCAGAGGCCGCATCGCCGTCGCGAGTGAGCGCCCAGAGGTCCGAGAGGTTGAAGGCGTTGTTGGGGAGCGTGCCGCCGGGGCTGAGGGCGTTCATCGGTCGGCTCTCGCCCTGCGCGGTGGAACGGCGGAGCGCCATCAGCCAGTCAATCTCATCGCCCAGACCGAACCAGACGTAGTCCTTCCAATACACCGTCGGGCGGCCTTCGGAGGCCATGATGACGGCGTAGGCCATATGCTTGCGCGAGACGATGGGGTCATGCCCGCTGTCGATGCCGGGCTTAACGCAGGTGCTGCCGGTCTGGACGGCGCCGGGCTCGGAGCAGTCGGCGCCCTGCCAGCCTACGCGGTCCACGTCGTGGTTCTCGACGAACGTGACGACATCGAACGGGTCCAGGCCGCCAAAGTGAAGGCCGGCGCCGTTGAGGTTCTGCATGTCGTAGCTCCCGCCGCCGTTGGCCATATCGCGGAGCGCGTAGCGCAGTCCAAAGTCGAACATCGCCATGTTGGCGTCTTTGCCACCGCTTCCGAACGTGGAGTTGAAGCTCTCGACTTGGTTGTGGTACGCGATGATCTCGCCCGTGCTGGACCAGTTCTCACCGAGCGCGAAGGGCTGCTCGCCAGAGGATAGCTCTACAACCCACGGCGCAAGAAAGGCCGGGTCGATGTGCTTGATCGCGTCCAGGCGCACCTCGTCCGCGCCGAGGTCGTCCATGATCCAGCGGCCCCAGGCGACAAGTGAGTCGGCGGTCGCGCCCATGCCTTGTTGACCGTGGTACCACCCGTTGTTAGGGGCGCTAGGGTCTAGGACGCGGTCGTAGTCGTGGAAGTAGCAGATGTCTTGCCCGAACGGCGCGTCGTGGTAGGGTGCGTCGAAGTCGCAGTGCGTCGTGTTGCTGTGGAACGCGTTTGGGCCGGCCGGGAAGCGCCCACTGAGCGGGTTGAACACGTTCCATTTGAGGAACGGAGCGCCACCGCCCGGCACGCAGGCCACGTTGGACTGCGCGTCGGCGCCATCGCGGTGGTTCAGCACCACGTCCGCCATGACCCGCAGCCCGCTCGTCTTCATCTGCGCGATAGCGGCGCGAAGCTGCGCCTCGGTGCCAAAGCGCGTGCGCACACTGCCTTTCTGCCCGATAGAGCCCAGGTCGTAGTAGTCGTACGGGTCGTAGCCCATCGACCACCGACCGCTGCCGCCCTTGACGGGTGAGGGGATCCAGACCGTTTGCACACCGCCCGCGGCCAAACGCGGAGCGACCGTCGCAACGGAGTCCCACCATACGCCCCCGCTGTCCGTCGCGTGGTCGCCGGGGTGGACGTTCCAGTGGAAGCCCTGAAAGAGCACATCCGGCGCAGCGCCGCGCGGCTGTGCGTAAGCGCTTCCACAGACAAGCGCGCAGGCGAGGAGGGAGAGGAGAGCCTTCATGCGGAAACGGGTGGGAGGAGGCAGCGCGTCAGTTTAGCACGCGTTGTCCTCTGGCGGTAGTGGCCGGCTAGCCGAGCGGAAAATGGACCGAGCCCGCCAGAGGCCTCTGGCAGGACGGCAGACGGCGCTTAGCGCACGACGGTCAGCATCGTTGTGCGCACGTCGCCCGAGGCTGAGAGGCGCACGATGTAGACCCCAGAGGCGAGCGCGGCGGTGTCGAACGAGACCGACTGGTCGCCAGCCGGCCACGGGCCTCTGGCGAGAACGGCGACCTCGCGCCCGAGCGCGTCGTGGACGGTAAGCGAGACGTCGGCGGGGGCCGCGAGGCTTGCGCGGAGGCGTACGCGGCCTCTGGCGGGGTTGGGCGCCGGAGCGCTCAAAGAGAGCGTCGCCAGAGGCGCGCTTTCTAGGACGACGGGCTCTGGGTTGGAGAACGTGGCGGTGACCACGCCCGAAACGTCGGCTGGAATCGTGACGGTCCTTGCGATGGCGTCAACCGCCAGAGGCTGACCTCCGAGCGTGGCGGAGGCGAGGCGGAGACCATCGGGTCCGGCGTCAATGGGGTTGAGCGGAATCGTGCGCAGCGCGGGGGCCGCGTCGAAGCGGTAGTACACCGTGGCCGGCTCGCCGTGGACGTATAGCGTCGCGTACAGGTGGGCGAGGTAGGCCAGCTCTGCCGAGTGGTATGCGGCTTTGTAGTTGTCGCCTTTGAAGAGGTTGCCCCACTGCGGGATCGTGCGGCCGTCCCGCGTCACGTCGGCGTAGACCTCGCCAAAGGTGGCGTCTTGGAAGTGGTCCATAAAGAAGGCCATCGTCTCGTCCGCCATCTCCACCCAGCGCTCCTCTCCGGTCTGCCGGTACAACTCCAGCCCGGCCGTCACGGCCTGTTCCATTTGCCACCACGCCTTGGTGGAGTCCTGCAAGCCGTAGAGAAGCATCTCGCCGGTGAACCGGTCGTAATCCTTGTACGGGCCTCCGAACTCGTGGTCGTAGCCTCTGGCGAGAACGTGATCCGCCAACATCTGCGCGTCCGCCAGAGGCTGCGTTTCGCCGGTGACTTCGGCGTAGCGGGCCAGCACCCACGCGGTCTTGAGCACGTGGCCCATGATGGTGCGGCGCTGGTCGCCCGCACCCGAGAGCACGTTCCAATCGGTGGAGTACTGCTCGGCAAAGCCGATCACGCCGTCGTCCATAGTGGGGAGGAGGCGGTCTTGCACGTTTGCGACCAAGTCGTTGAGCCTCTGGCGCGTGTCGGCGGAGCCCTCCAGCGCATTCAGCGCGAAGGCGTGCGTGGTAAAAGCGTCCACGGTCGCGTTGAAGCCTTTACCGGTGCCTGAGGAGCCGTCGCGGCGGACCCGGTCAAAGTAGCCTTCCAGGCCGGTTCGGCTGTCCCAGAGGTGGGCGTCGTTCCATGCAAGGCCGTCCAGCGTCCACTGGCGGTCAGTGGGGTTGCCCGTCGCCTCCCACATCGCCAGAGGCCCGAGCACGGCGTAGTGCTGGATAAACGAGGTTTTGTCGCTGTTGGCGCCCTGGACTGTTCCAGTCGGCCCCAGCTTTTCGTACCAGCCGCCGTTGGTGGCGTCCCAGCCGTGTGCGTACTGGAAATCGAGCGCGCTCCGGGCGGCGTCCAAGAACCGCTCCTCGCCGGTGAGCTGGAACGCGCGGACGAACGCGAAGGTGTTGCGGCTCTGCGTCAGGACGTTTTTGTCCGATCCCCAACTGAAGTTGACCCGGCCGTCTCGGGCGACGTTGGTGTAGAAGCCGCCGCGCGACGTGTCCCAGGCGTCGTCCAGCCAGAACTCCGCGTTCGTGCGGAGCACGTCGACGAGCAGGTCGGGATCGGCGAGGTGCTCGCTCTGGAGCGCGGGCTGTGCGTAAGCGCTTCCACACGCGAGGACGCAGAGGAGCAGGCGGAGGGTTTTCATGCGGTTGGGCGGGTCTGGAGGGCGACGCCAGAAGCTACGAGGCGGCCTGCACCTGCGCGATCCGCGCCAGAGGCCTCTGGCGTTAGCCGTTAAGCGCTTTCGCGATAAGTGCGAAACCTAGTATTACCAATGCGAAGATGATTCTAGACCCACCCTCGGGTAGCCTCTTACTGCTTCGCTCTGACCACGAGACTCGCACGGACTCGCCGGGCGTAGGGATCGAGCGGACCCAGATCCATATCCCACCTGCTATCAACACGAGGCCGGAAAGGAAGTACAGGACGGAAGCAATGTTCACTGGCGCCAGAGGCTAGGAGCGTGCGGCGATGCGCTCCACCTCGGCCCAGACGCGGAGCGCGTTCTCGCCGAGAAGCTTCCGGATGTCGGTCTCGGAGTAGCCCTTCTGGAGAAGCGCCGCGATGAGGTTGGGGTACGAGGCGACGTCCTTCAATCCGGTCGGGAGGGAGTCACCCACACCATCGTAGTCCGAGCCGATGCCGACGTGGTCGATGCCGACGAGACCGACGACGTGGTCGATGTGGTCAACGACATCCTGCAGATCGGCGTACGGGACGTTGTCGCGGAAGTACTGGTCACTGTAGGCGTTGAAGTCGTCACTGCCGGGCTCCCAGCCGCGGCGTTCCGCTTCTTCTAGGATGCGAGCCCGCGCCGCGTCCCGGTCGTCCTGGTATCGCTTCAGCAGGAACGACGAGCCGTAGTTGATCATGATGACGCCGCCGTTCTCGGCCAGCCGTTCGATGCGGCCGTCGTCCAGGTTGCGCTCGAAGCCCGGCGTAAAGCGCCGCGCCGAGGAGTGGCTCGCGATAACGGGTGCGCTCGTGACCTCCATCACGTCGTCGAAGGCGTTGTCGCTCACGTGCGAGATGTCGACCATGATGCCGAGGCGGTTCATCTCGCGGACCACGTCGCGTCCGAAATCGCTCAACCCTCCGTGCGTCCCGGTCTCGTCGTACGAGGAATCCGAGATCTCGTTGTCCCTGCTGTGCGTGAGCGTGATGTAGCGGATGCCTCTGGCGTGGAAGTGCGCGAGGTTCGCCAGGTCGCCCTCCACCGGCGCGCCGTTCTCCATGCCCAGGGGCAGAGAGATCAGGCCTGCCGCGTGGTTGGCGCGCACGTCCGCCACGCCAGAGGCCAGGGCGAACTTGTCTGGGTGCTGCTCCACGATGCCCTCCACCATGTCGATCAGCGAGTCCGCGAGCGCCGCCGCGCCGCCGGATTCTTGATAGGAGGCGGGGATGTAGATCGACATAAACGGCGCGTCCAATCCCCCTTGCAGCGCGCGTGGGTAATCGAAGTCTCCACCGTCGGTTGCGGCGCCCACATCCACATAGTTGTTCTTCAGCCGGTACGGCACGTCGATGTGCCCGTCCACGATGATCGCGTCTCGCGCGATTTGGTTGGCGCGTGCCATCAGCGCCGTGCTCGCCGCGTCTCGCGCCGGCACCGACACCGCGACCTCCTCGGGCGCGGCGGGGCCGGGTTGAACCTGGACCTCGCCAGAGGCCTCTGGCGTGCGCGTGGTGGTGCTGCCGCTGCAGGCGGCGAGGGAAAAGAGGAGCGGAAGGGCGAGAAGCGAGCGCATCGATTGGGGAGAGCGGGGGCCTGAACATAAACCGGGCCTCTGGCGCGATCGCCAGAGGCCCGGAAGGGATGAAGCCAGAGGGGACTACATCGTTGCGAGAGCCCGGAGGACCTCGGTCATCTTCTGCACCTTCGGCGCAGGGCTGGCGGAGGCCTGCGCGATGATCTGGTTGAGGATCCCGGTGCGCTGTGCGCCAGAGGCGTCCTCTGCGGAGTTGAGGCCGAACGTGAGCTGAGACATCTGCGCAGCGGTGATGTCCCCGTTCCGCATCGCCTGATCGGCGTATGCCTTGGCGAGCGAGAAGGACATCGGCCACGTGTACTTGGGCTGGCCCTGCGCGTTGAGGTAGCTCAGCTTCACCGTGTTGGCGGCGTCGATCTCGTTCTGCGTGAGGTACTCGCTGGGCGTGAGCGTGAACACGTCCAGGCCTCTGGCGATCTCGGAGTTGACGATCATGCCGTTGTACCAGTAGACGCTCCAGCTACCGCCCATCTGGAAGTTGTCCGCGTCGATAGGCCCACGGTCGTGGTAGGCGATCTCGATGGGGTTGGCCGCGTCCGTCCAGTCAAAGACGGAGATGCCGCCCTGGTACCAGGACTGCACCATGATGTCGCGGCCGGGCACGGGGATCAGCGAGCCGTTGTGCGCCACGCAGTTCTCGGTGCTGCTCTGGGCTGCCGGGAGCTTGTAGTAGCTCGCGAAGTCCATCCGGTTGTTGGTCAGCGTAAAGATGGCGTTGGCGCCCCACTCCATGGGGTCGTCCTCGCGGCACTTCGGCTGGCCGCCGCCGCCCCACTCGTCCGTGAACAGCACCTTGCTGCCGTCGTTGTTGAACGTGGCGGAGTGCCAGTAGGCGAAGTTGGAGTCCGCGACGGCCTGGATGCGCGTCGGGCGTGCGGGGTCCGAGATGTCGAGGAGCAAGCCGTAGCCTTCGCAAGCACCGCCGGCGAGACCGATCTCGGGGTAGAGCGTGATGTCGTGGCACTGCGTCGGGCCGGGCTGTGGGCCCGCGTCCTCCTCCTCGTCGCCAGCTCCGAACTGAGCGGCGATGATGGTCGGGAGCTGCTCGCGAAGCATCGTGCTATCGGCCGCCGTGGGCTCTCCAGAGCCGCCGCGCTGCGCCACCATGCCGGCGAGCATCTGGCGCACGTACTGATCGGGAATCACGACGGAGTTGCCGCGGATCTCCGCGACGAACTTGCCTTCGGCGCGAGCCTGCTCAATCTCCCTGAGGTCGGCGGGAGACATGCCGTGGCCTTCGGGCTCCGTCAGGCCCTCGAAAATGCGAGGCGAGCTGACGATGGCTGCCGCTTGCGGGTTCGCCAGAGGCACCTGGATGACTTCGATGCGGAACAGCGCGGTGTTGGGGTCCTCGCCGGGCATCCCGCTGGAGCAACCCGCGAGTTCGCCCTCGGGGCGGACGCCGGCCGAGCCGGAGACGTAGATGTAGAGGTTCTCGTCGTCGCTCGGGTCCTTCAGGACGGAGTGCGTGTGCGAGCCGCGGCACGTCTGCACGTTGGCGATGTACTCCGGGTTACGGATGTCCGAGATGTCGAAGATCCGGATGCCACGGAGGCGGTCCGGGCTGACGGCTTCGCGGACGCCCTCGGTTCCACAGTCGAGGCGGCCACCGAGGCCCTCGCCGGAGACGAACATCAGGTTCTCGTACACGGACACGTCGCTCTGCGACGCGGGGCAGACGAAGTCCTTGACCATGACCGGGTTGGCCGGGTCCGTGAGGTCCCAGATGATCACGCCGTTGTAGTTGCCCTGGAACGCGTAGTTGCCCTTAAAGGCGAGGTCGGAGTTGGTGACCCCGACAAAGGCCTCTGGCGGAGGCGTGGTGGAAACCATCTTGAGGTTCCAGATGGCTTCTTCGGCGTCGAAGAGGCCAGCGCCGAGGCCGACGCGGGGATCGGCGTCAGACGCGCCCGGCATGGCGCCGGGCATCCGGTCCGACTCCATCGCGCCAGGCGCGGGCGTCGTCATGGGCGAGGAGCCCGAGCACGCCGCGAGAGCCACGAGGGCCACGAGCGCAAGGAAAGGGGAGAAGCGTTGCATGAAAGAGGGAGGGGTGAGCGAAGGAAACGGGTGGCCTCTGGCGTGCCGGGGCTGGCGGAGGCGGAGCTAGTCGGAGAGCCGGTCGAGCATGAGCTGCATGCGCGCGATCTCGGTGCGCTGATCGACCTGGATGTCGGACGCGATCTTGAAGGCGGTGTCGTCCTGTGCGGCGCCGTCCTTGGTAAAGAGGTCGTCGGTCATGGTCACGGCGCCTGCGTGGTGCTGGATCATGTAGCGCAGGAACAGGACGTCAAAGGCGCGGCCTTTGGCGGCGTTCATCTCGTCGAGCTGCGCCTGGGAAAGCATACCGGGCATCCCCGAGTGGTCCATGCCGCCGTGCCCCATCGCGCCGTGATCCATACCCGAGTGGTCCATCGTGCTGTGATCCATCCCGGAGTGCTCCATCTCGCCAGAGGCCTGGTGGTCCATCGCGCTGTGGTCCATCTCGCCAGAGGCCTCTGGCGCCTCCATCGTGACCGTCAGGAGCGTGCCTTCGAAGGTGGGGACCGGGACCGGCTGGCCGCGGTCGCGGAGCCAGCGTTGCATGGACTCGATCTCGTCCTTCTGCGCGTTCTCGATTCGAGCGGCGAGCGTCTTGATGGAGCCAGAGGCCGCGTTGCGGTAGGCCATGTCGGCCAGGATGAGCGCCTGCGCGTGGTGGCCGATCATGCCCGTCATGTACGCCACGTCAGCCTCCGAGTACGTCTTGTTCTCAGCGATCCGCTGCCAGTACAGCGACTCAATGTCAGAGCGGCTGGCCTCTGGCGCGTCGCGCTGCGTCTCCAGCGCAGGAGCGCTCCCGCTGCACCCGCTCGCGAGGAAGCCCAGGGCGAGGAGTCCGACGAGGGGTCGAAAAGGGGAGTGGTGCATCTTGCGGAAAGCGGTGGGGACCCTTGAATGTACGGGGCGACGGCTCGGTGCGAAGGCCTCTGGCGCCAGAGGGGCGTCTCGTAACGCGGGGCGGCGCGGGACACTTCTGAATCGGTGCGGACCGCCGGCACGGTGACACGAAAGGGCGCGGGGTGCCAGATGCGTCGCGCCAGCGGCCGGCCTCCATCGGAGGGCCTCGGTGAGGAGGACGCTCCAGGTGGGACCCGACGGCCGATTGGTTCGTTGTGACAACAACTACTAACGCAGCCGCCATGGAACTCGGTCTCTTCTCGTTTGCCGAAGTCCCTCCGGGACACACCCAGTCCTCTCGCCTCCGCGACCTGGTGGAGGAGATCGAACTCGCCGACCAGATCGGCCTCGACGTGTTCGGTGTGGGGGAGCACCACCGGATGGACTACGCCGCGAGCGCTCCCGCTGTCATCCTCGGCGCCGCAGCCGCGCGCACCCAAAACATCCGCCTCACGAGCGCCGTCACCGTCCTCTCGTCGGACGATCCTGTCCGCGTGTTCCAGGACTTCGCCACGCTGGACCTCCTCTCGGACGGCCGCGCCGAGATTCTGGCGGGCCGCGGCTCGTTTACCGAGTCGTTCCCACTCTTCGGCTACGACCTCCGCGACTACGACACGCTCTACGCGGAAAAGCTGGATCTGCTGCTGGCGTTGCGTGAGAACGAGCGCGTGACGTGGAGCGGCACGCACCGAGCGCCTCTGGCGGGGCAGGGCGTCTACCCTCGTCCCCAGCAGGACAAGCTCCCGGTGTGGATCGCCGTCGGCGGCACGCCGAACAGCGTGATCCGCGCGGGCGTGCTCGGTCTGCCTCTGGCGATCGC
This sequence comes from Rubricoccus marinus, assembly GCF_002257665.1. Classification (NCBI taxonomy): domain Bacteria; kingdom Pseudomonadati; phylum Rhodothermota; class Rhodothermia; order Rhodothermales; family Rubricoccaceae; genus Rubricoccus; species Rubricoccus marinus. Next base: position 1,637,335 of record NZ_MQWB01000001.1, read on the forward strand.
CATCATCGGCGGGGCCCCGGCCCGGTTCGCGCCGCTCGTGGACCTGTACCGGCAGGCCGGCGCCGAATCCGGCCACGATCCCTCTACGCTCAAGGTGAGCATCAACGGCCACGGCTTTCTCGCCGACACGCCAGAGGCCGCGCGCGACCTCGCGCTGGAGCCGTTCATGGCCACGATGGGACGCATCGGCCGCGAGCGGGGCTGGCCGCCGCCGTCCCGCGCGCAGTTCGAGGCCGAGACGGCACTCGAGGGCGCCCTCGTCCTGGGCTCTGCGCAAGAGGCCATCGACAAGATCCTCTACGCGCACGAGCTGTTCGGCCACGACCGCCACATGCTCCAACTCACTGTCGGCCCCATCGACCACGCTGATGTGATGCGCGCCATCGAGATCTACGGCCGCGACGTGGCGCCGGTCGTGCGGCGCGAGGTCGCCGCGCGCGCCGTGGCGGCGTAGGCCTCTGGCGCCAGAGGAGAACGTGAGAGGACGCCCAGAGAGGTAAGCGGAGTCGGCAGCAGAGGCTAGCATCGGTCGCTTCCCTCCACGCTCCATGTCTACCGATCAGAAGCCGCCCCTGGCGGCCGTGCTCGCGGCGTTCGCTGCGCTCTACATCATCTGGGGCTCGACGTACCTCGGAATACGGTTCGCCATCGAGACAATGCCGCCGTTCACGATGGCTGGCATCCGGTTCCTCGCGGCGGGCGCGATGCTGTACGGGTGGTCGCGCGCCAGAGGCGCCGCCGCGCCGTCGCGTCCGCAGTGGCGCACGGCGGTTGTCGTGGGCGCCCTGTTGTTGCTGGGCGGGAATGGCGGCGTGACGTGGGCGGAGCAGCGCATTCCCTCTGGCGTGGCGGCACTGCTGATCGCGTCCACGCCCATGTGGATGGTGATCCTCGACTGGCTCCGTCCGGGCGGCACGCGCCCGGGGTGGGCCGTCGAGCTCGGATTGCTCGTAGGGCTTGTCGGGATGTTTCTCTTGGTGGGTCCCAGCAGTCTGGGCGGACAGACCGTGGACGGTCTCGGCGCGCTGGCGGTCGGCGGAGCAGCGCTTAGTTGGGCCATCGGCTCCATCTACCAGCGCAGGGCGCCCAAGGCCGACTCGACGCTTCTCAATGTGGGGATGCAGATGCTCGCCGGCGGCACCCTGCTCCTCGTTTTTGGACTCGCGCTCGGTGAACGTCTCTCGCCAGAGGCGGTGTCCCTGAAGTCCGGCCTCTCGCTGGCCTACTTGGTGTTCATCGGCGCGATCGTGGGCTACTCCGCGTACGTGTGGCTGCTCAAGGTGAGCACGGCCGCCAAAGCGTCGACCTACGCCTACGTAAACCCGATCGTGGCCGTGCTGCTCGGGTGGGCGCTCGCGGGCGAGCCGCTCGGTCCACGCGTGATCGCCTCTGGCGTTACCGTCGTCCTCGCCGTCGCACTGATCACGACGGCCAAGGCCGTCCCGGCACGTCCGCCTGCCGCAACCGTGTCTGTCCGGTAGACTCGCCAGAGGCCACTACCGTACCCCGCCGCCCATGTTCGAGTCCGGCCCGTCCATCCTCTCCGCCGCCACGGTCCTCTTTTTCGTGATGGACCCGCTCGGCAACGTGCCTCTGGCGCTGACGCTGCTCCAAGATTTGGAGCCCAAGCGGCGGTGGATCGTGCTCGGGCGCGAGTTGCTGATTGCGCTGGCGATCCTGCTGGTGTTCCTGTTCTTCGGGCAGAACCTGCTCGACGTGCTGCACCTCAAGCAGGAATCGGTCACGATCGCCGGCGGGATCGTGCTTCTCGTGATCGGCCTGCGGATGGTGTTCCCGAGCGCGGAGGGCGTCATGGGCGACACGCCAGAGGGCGAGCCGTTTATCGTGCCCATCGCCATCCCGCTGCTTGCGGGCCCGAGCGCGCTCGCCACGCTGATCCTGATGGTGCGGAGCGAGCCCGACGCGATGGCCACGTGGACGGCCGGACTCTTACTCGCGTGGGCCGCGACGGCCGCGATCCTGCTCGCGGCGCCGTTTTTCTACCGCCTCTTGCGCCGCCGCGGCCTCTCGGCGCTAGAGCGGCTGATGGGGATGCTGCTGATGATGATCGCGGTGCAGATGTTGGTCAACGGCATCCAGAGCGTGTTCGGCTAGCCTCTGGCGCCAGAGGTTCAAGCGCGTTCGGCGAGCTCAGCCCAGCGCTCCACGTCAGCCTCCATCTGCTTGAGTAGCGCGCCGAGCTCTTTGCTGTACTCGACGACCTTGTCCGCGTCGGTCGCGTGCTCGGCGAGCAACGCCTCCAACTCCGGCTGGCGGGTCTCGGCGGCCTCAATGCGCGCTTCGACATCTCCCAGTTCGCGCTTTTCGGCGTACGTGAGCTTTTTCGGCGCCTCGCCAGAGGCCTCTGGCGCGGACGTTTGAACCGGTGCGGGTGCGGGAGCGGCTTTAGCCGCCTTGGTGCGCGCCTGCTCTGCGGCCTTCTCGCGCGCCTCAATCTCCAACCACGCGCTGTAGTTGCCGGGGATCTCGCGCAAGCGGCCGTCCTCTTCGAAGCGGAAAAGGTGCTCAGCCGTGCGGTCTAGGAAGTAGCGGTCGTGGGAGACCGTGATGAGGCACCCGGCGAACGTGTCGAGGTAGTCCTCCAGCGCGACGAGCGTGGGGATGTCCAGGTCGTTGGTGGGCTCGTCCAGGATCAGCACGTTGGGCGCGCCCATGAGCACGCGCAGGAGGACCAGGCGGCGGCGCTCGCCACCGGAGAGGAGCCCGACAGGCGTGTACTGCTGCTTGCCCGGAAACAGAAACCGCTCCAGCATCTGTCCCGCCGTGATGATCGAGCCGTCGGCGGTCTTGACGTTTTCCGCCACGTCGGTCACGATGTCGATCAGACGCTTCTCGTCGTCTAGGATGCGGCTCTCCTGATCGAAGTAGCCGATGCTGACCGTCGGGCCGCGCTCAACCGTCCCGGAGTCCGGCGCGAGGCGCCCGGTGATCATCTCCAAGAGCGTCGTCTTGCCCGCCCCGTTGGGGCCGATGATGCCGACGCGGTCGTTGCGCGTAAAGCCGTAGGTGAAGTCGCGGACGAGCGTGCGGCCGTCGTAGCCCTTGGTTACGCGCTGCATCTCGATCACCTTCTTGCCCAACCGCGTCGTGGCCGACGCGATTTCGATCTCGGCGCCAGCGGCCTCTGGCGCGGCGTCCAACAGCTCGTGCGCTTTGGCGATGCGGTGCTTGGACTTGCTGGTGCGCGCTTTGGCGCCGCGGCGGAGCCACGCGAGCTCGCGCTTGGCGAGGTTGGCACGCGTGGCCTCGGCGGCCTCGGCCTGCATCTCCTTCTCGGCCTTGGCCGCGAGGTAGTCCGAGTAGGTGCCGACGTAGCGCTCCACTTCGCCACCGCCAACTTCGAGCATCCGGTTCGTCACCCGGTCCAGCACGTAGCGGTCGTGCGTCACGAGCAAGAGCGCGCCGGTCCACGACTGGATAAAGTCCTCCAGCCACCCGACCGTTTCGGCGTCGAGGTGGTTAGTGGGCTCGTCCAAGATGAGCAGGTCGGGCCGCTCCACGAGCACGCGAGCCAGCGCCACGCGCTTGCGTTGCCCACCGCTCAGCGTCCCCACCGTCTGGTCAAGGTCCGTGATGCCCAGGCGGTCCAAGACCGCGCGTGCCTGCGCTTCCAAGTCCCATCCGCCAGAGGCGTCCAGCTTGTGCGCGAGGTCGGTCATGCGCTGGATCAGCGCCGGGTTCGTGTCCCCGTGCTCCATCGCGTGGACCGTTTTCTCGTAGTCGCGGAGAACGGTCGCCATCGGGCCGTCGCCGGCAAAGACGGCGTCCAAGACCGTGTCCTCTGGCGTCAGCTCCGGCCGCTGGGGCAGGTAGCCGATCCGAGCGCCGGACCCCTTGATGATGCGGCCGCCGTCGGGCGGCTCCACTCCAGAGGCGAGCCTCAGCAGCGTCGTCTTGCCAGACCCGTTGGCGCCGATCACGCCCACCTTCTCGTCGGCCTCGATCACGAACGAGACCTCGTCGAGCAGCGGCTTGGTGCCGTAATCCTTGCGAACGCGGTCGAAAGTGAGGAGAGCCATGCTGAAAGCGAGAGTGGAGGCGCGGAGGGCGCGAACAGAACGGGCCTCTGGCGAGAGGAGGAGTCACGCCTCTGGCGCCAGAGGCAGGCCGCTCACGCGCATAAATCCCTGCGGCGGACGCCGCCAGAGGCCAACAAAAAAGCCGCCTCCCGACATGCGGAAGGCGGCTGGGGTGCCCGGGACTGGACTCGAACCAGCACGGATTTTACTCCACACGCCCCTCAAGCGTGCGTGTCTACCAATTTCACCACCCGGGCAGGGCGCGCAGAAGCGCTAGAAAAGAACAAGGCCTCTTGCGAGGGACGCGAGGCCGAAGTGACTCCGGAAGGACTCGAACCTTCGACCCGCTGGTTAAAAGCCAGCTGCTCTAACCAACTGAGCTACGGAGCCAGTCGCTGGGACCGTCGGCGTCCCGGAAGGCAGTGCGCCAAGGTAGACACCTTCGAGAGCCGAGGGCAACGGGCGGATGTGGAGCCAGAGCAAAGATCGCATCGGCCCCGCGCGCGCCAGAGGCGAGCTGCCGTGCCGTGCGCGGTGTCCGGTCCCTACTTTGGGGCTCGCTCTCCTCCTTCTAGGCATGACACGAATCGTCCTCTTCGCAGCCGTCGCCCTCGCGATGGCGTCCACGTCGTTCGCGCAGTCGCTCGAACTCATCGGCACCGTTGAGCTTCCCTCGATGCCGCGCCCCGGTGCGGACGAAAACCCCAACGCGGGCGTCCCCAATATCGTTGGCGGCTCGGACGTGTGGGCTTACACGGCGCCCGACGGGAGCGAGTACGCCATGATGGGCACGCTTGAAGGCATCGCCATCGTCGCGGTCCCCTCGCTGGAGATCGTCGCGCAGATCCCTGGCCCGACCGAGCGCGCGCCGTTCTACTGGCGCGATATCAAGACGTACGGCTCGTTCGCTTACATCTCCACGGAGGCCTATGGCCGGAGTGAGGGGCTGCAGGTGATCGACCTCCGCGGCCTTCCGCACTCCGCGAAGGAGGTCGCCGTGATCCGGGGCGAGAACGACCGGCTCGTGTCCTCGCACAACATCTCGATCGACACCGTCACGGGACACGCTTACATGCTCAACTCGGACGGTAACCAGATCGTCGCCCTCGACCTCACGAACCCGATCCAGCCCGTCGAGGTCGGCGCTGTGGACGTGCCGGACTCGCACGACATCTACGCCAGAGGCGACACGCTCTGGATCGCAGAAGGCCGCTCGCCGAAGATCTCGATCTGGAACATGACCGACAAGGCCAACCCCGTCAAGATGGGCGAGGCCGTCTTCCCCGATCCTGGCTACGTCCACAACGTGTGGCCCACCGATGACGGCACGCACGTGATGACAACGGAGGAGACTGCCAGCAAGACCGTCAAGGTGTGGGACTTGACCGACCTCGAAAACCCCGAACTCGTCGGCAACTGGATCGGCGCGAGCGACCTGGCGCACAACGTCCACATCAAAGGTGACTACGCCTTCGTCTCGCACTACGCCTCTGGCGTCAGCATCGTGGACATCACGGACCTGACGGCCCCCGTCGAAGTCGCGCGGTACGACACGCACCCGGAAAACGACGACGCGGCGTTCTACGGCAACTGGGGCACCTCGCTCCCCACCTCCAGCGGTCACATCTTCGTGAGCGATCTGGAGGGCACGCTCACCGTCCTCAAGTGGGACCCGGCGCCCGTCGATAGCTAGGTCGCCTCTGGCGTCCGTCCGAGGGCTCGGGGTCAGACTGGCTCCGGGCCCTTCTCCGTTGAGGGCACAGGGTAACCCGGATGGCGCCCTCCCGTAGCCTATCGGATCTTGCCGAAAACCCCTCGCCATGGAACTGAAGACCCTCGAAACCCGGACATTTCTGACGCTCGTCGTAATTGTCACGGTCGCGTTCGCGTGGCTGCTCGGGGGGTACTTGCAGACTGTGTTCTGGGCGACGGTCCTGGCGATCCTCTTCTCGGCGCCGTTCCGCTGGTTGCGCAAGAGGCTGGGGGGGAACGGAACGGCGGCATCCCTGCTGACGCTGCTGCTCATTCTCCTCCTCGTGATCGCGCCGCTGATCGGGCTGGGCTTTGCCGTGACGGGCGAGGCGATGTCCGTGTACACCGGTGTGACCACGGGCGCGATCGACCTGACGGAGATTCTGGAGCAAGCGGAAAGCCTCTTGCCGCGCGCCACGCGCGTGGCGGAGGATTGGGGCGTGGACCTCGACGGCATTCGCGAGAGGGTGTCCAGCACGGCGCTCAACGCGAGCCAATTCGTCGCGAGCAGCGTGGTGAGCCTGGGGCAAAAGACCGCACACTTCGTGCTGCTTCTGGCGGTGACGCTCTACCTCTTGTTCTTCTTCCTGCGAGATGGGGACTCCCTCGTGGACAAGCTTGTCCAGGCGCTTCCTCTCGGGGACGTACGCGAGAGGCGCCTGTTCAGTCGTTTTGCGGCTGTGACGCGGGCCACCGTCAAAGGCTCATTTATCGTCGCCGTCGTGCAGGGCACGATCGGAGGCCTCGGATTCTGGGCGGTTGGCTTGAGCGCCCCGATCCTGTGGGGCGCGATCATGTCGATCTGCGCCTTGATCCCCGCCGTGGGAACGGCCCTTGTGTGGCTCCCGGCTGCGATCTACCTCGTGGTCATCGGCTCTTGGGTCAAAGCGCTAATCATCGTCGTGATCGGCTTGGCCGTGATCGGGACCGTGGACAACGCGCTTCGTCCCATCCTCGTCGGGCGCGATGCGGGCATGCCAGACTACATGATCCTGCTGTCCACCCTGGCCGGCCTCGCCACGTTCGGAATCGCGGGGATCGTGATCGGCCCCATCATCGCCGGACTGTTCCTGACCGTTTGGGAGATCTTTACCGAGGAGTTCGGCCCTGCCGATAACGCCGTCCTCACGTTCGCGGGCCCTGAAATCCTGCCTCGCGAAGCGCCAACCATCATCACGAGCGCCTCCGAAGTCCACCGCGCACCTCTGGCGCCAGAGGCCGAGACCCTCGCGGGTCCCGACGACTGACCGGACCGCCTCTGGCGACAGCGCCAGAGGCGGATCGGGGCTAGGCCTCGTGGACCGTCACCGAGTTCATGACGTCGCCGCCCTTAAGGCTGTCGACGACATCCATGCCGCCGGTTACGCGCCCGAAGACGGTGTGCTTGCCGTCGAGGTGCGGCTGCGGCTGGAACGTGATAAAGAACTGGCTGCCGTTGGTGTTCGGGCCCGCGTTCGCCATGGAGAGGACGCCGCGCTCGTGGCGGTTGGGGTTGCCTCGCGTCTCGTCCTCGAAGCGGTAGCCGGGACCGCCCGAACCGGTGCCCGTGGGGTCACCGCCCTGCGCCATGAAGTTGGGGATCACGCGGTGAAACGAGACGCCGTCGTAGAAGCCGTCGTTCGCGAGGAAGACGAAGTTGTTGACGGTCTTGGGAGCGTTGGCCGCATCGAGCGAAACGTCGATGTCACCTTTGTTCGTCGAGATCGTCGCGCTGTAGCTCTTGCTCGCGTCGATCTGCATGTCTGGGGCTGCGTTGTACTTCTTCATGGGTTGAGTAGGGGGTTGAGCCGCTGGCGCCAGAGAGGAGCCAGGGGAGGGGTTACGCGGAAAGGAGACCGAGGTCTTCGAGGATGGCGGCTTCGTTGGTCACGCCCCAACGCTCGACGCACTTGCCGTTTTCCCAGCGCCCCATCTGGATCGCCGGAGCGGAAAACGTCTTGCCGGTGGGCGCGTGGCCTTTGAACTCGCCCTGGTGCGTGCCGGTAGCGGTGTACCGGAAGACGACCCAGTCATCCGTGGCGTGCATCTGTTCAATCTCAAGATCGAGATCGGGGAAGGCGGTCCGGAAGTCGCGGAAAAACGCTTTGACGCCTTCGCGCGTCCCGGGATAGTCGCCGGGGTCGTGGTCTACGAAGGTGGGGGCGAGGATGTCGTCCAGCGCGTCGAGGTTGCCGGAGGTCACGGCGTCGCCCCAGCGTGCTTGCTGGTCGAGGTTGGTTTGGCGGTCGCTCATCAGAGAGAAGGGAGTGAATGAAGGGACGGCTCCAACGGGCAGCCTTCGCCGCGGTTCACCGCCAGAGGCCTCTGGCGCGTTCGGCGTGCCTTCTCCCTACGCCAGAGGCACCGCGTCGTTGAACTGCAAGGCCGCGAGGCGGGCGTACAGGCCGCCTCTGGCGACGAGGTCGTCGTGCGTGCCTTCGTCGATGATCTGGCCCGCATCCATGACGAGAATGCGGTCGGCGTCGCGAACGGTGGCGAGGCGGTGCGCAATGACGAACGTGGTGCGGCCTTCCATGAGACGCGCGAGCGCTTCCTGAACGGCGGCCTCGCTTTCGGCGTCCAGCGCGCTCGTGGCTTCGTCTAGGAGCAGGATGGGCGGGTCCTTGAGAAGTGCGCGAGCGATCGCTACGCGCTGCCGCTGGCCGCCAGAAAGCTTGACCCCGCGCTCGCCGACCTCGGTCTGGTAGCCCTGGGCGGCTTCCACGATGAACTCGTGCGCGTTGGCGGCGCGAGCGGCGCGTTCGATCTCGTCGTCGGTCGCGTCGAGCCGTCCATAGCGGATGTTCTGTGCGAGGGAGACACCGAACAACTCGATGTCCTGCGCGACGAGGGAAACCGCCTCACGCACGCTGTCCACGGTCGCCTCGCGGAGATCCACGCCGTCGATCTGGATGCTGCCCTTGTCGGGGTCGTAAAACCTCGGGATCAGGTTGAGCAGCGTCGTCTTGCCCGCGCCGCTCGGGCCGACGAGGGCGATCGTCTCGCCAGGCTTGACGTGCAGGCTCACGCCGTCCAGCACAGGTCTGCCGTCGTCGTAGCTGAACCGCACGTCCTCGAAGGCGACCTCGCCACGCACGGGCTCCGCCAGAGGCCGGGCGCCCGGGGCGTCGGCGATCTCGGGGGCCATGTCCAGCAACTCGAACAAACGCTCGCTGGCGCCAGCGGCGCTGTTCAGCGAAGCGTAAAGCCGGCTCGCGCCGCTGACGGTCCGCGCGATGTTGAGGGCGTAGACGATAAACGCGACGAGGTCGCCCGCGCTGAGCCGGTCTGCCAGCACCTCCCGGCCGCCGAACCAGAAAATGACAACGAGGGCCACGAAGAACATGAACCCGACGCCGCCCCAAAACGCCGCCACCACGACGGCGCGCTTCCGTGCGGTCTCGAACAGGCTTTCCACCGCTGTACCGTAGCGCGAGGTCTCGAACCGCTCGCGCGCAAACGCCTTCACGACACGGATCGCGGCGATGGCCTCTTCCGCGATCGCCGTGGTGTCCGCGAGCTTGTCTTGGATCTCGCGCGAGAGCTTGCGCACCACCTGCCCGAAGTACCGCGTCCCGATCGCCATGATGGGGACCGTGACGAGAATGACGAGCGTCAGGCGCCAGTTGAGGACCACCATCAGCACGAGTGAGCCGATGAGCGTGAGGGAAAGCGTCAGCGCCGACGCGAGGTCGTCCGTGGCCGTTTTCTGGACGCTCGATACGTCGTTCGTCAGTCGGCTCGTGATCTCGCCGGTCCGCGTAGTCGAGAAGTAGCGGAGCCCGAGGCGGTGCAAGTGGTCGTACACCCGCCGCCGCAGGTCCGTCACCACGCGTTCACCGGTCCACTCCATGAAGTAGCGCCCGAAAGAGCCCACGAGCGCCTGGATTGCGAACAGCCCCAAAAGCCCTAACGAGAGGCGGTCCAGCAGGCCCGCGTTCTTCTCCGTGAACACCGCGTCGATCAACTCCTTGAGGCCCAGCGGCACGATCAGCCCGATCGCCGTCGACACCAGCGTTAGACCTATAGCGAGAATCAGGCGAGCGCGATACGGGCGTGCAAACGCGAGAATGCGCCGCAGCGTCGTCAGGAGGGGCACGGTGGCGCGTGACTTGGCCTCTGGCGAATTCGGAATGCTCATGGGCGCCCCTACGAGAGAGGTGGGGCGGGGTTCTCCCTTCGCGGCATCTCAGCCCGCGACCTCCATTTGGTGCAACCTGAACGGCGACGTACACTTGCGGTCTATGAGCGACTCCCACCCGCCCCCGTCCCCGCAGCGCAGCGCGTTTGGGCGTTCCGCCAGAGGCCTGGCCGCCGCTCTCGTTGTGGCCATCACGAGCGTGGGCCTCTGGCCGCAGCCGAGCCCGGCGCCCGTCCCGCCGCGTGTCAAGAAGGTGAAGCGCTTGGCCGCCCCCAAGGCCACGCGGCCTCTGGCGACACCGCTGCCGAGCGCGCCGGAGCCTATCGCAGCACCTGCGCCTGTGGCGCCTGAGGTAGCGCAAGAGGCGGCTCCAGCGTCGGGCGTAGAAGAGGGCGAGGTCATCGGAACCGGCAGGGCGAGCTACTACGGCCAGGAACTCGCGGGCAACCGCACCGCCAGCGGCGAGCGCTTTGATCCCAGCGAACTCACGGCGGCCCACCGCACGCTCCCCCTCGGTTCGCGCGTGCGTGTGACCAATGAACGGACCGGCGCGAGCGTGATCGTGCGCGTCAACGACCGCGGCCCGTTTGCCGACGACCGCGTGCTCGACGTCTCCGAGAGCGCGGCGCGCGAGATCGGCATGATCCGCCGGGGCACAGCGCGCGTCCGGATGGAACTGCTCCCGCGCCGCCGCGGATAGGGCGCCTCTGGCGCCAGAGGCCTAAAGGCTCGCCGCGTGCGCTTCGACCACGCGGCGCACCACGTCGTCCAGGTTGGACGCCTCGAACGGCTTCCGCACGACGGCCGCGATGTGGTCGCTGTCGGCGTCGGGGTCCGTGTCTCCGGTAAGGAGCACGACAGGCAACGCCGGGTGCCTCTCGCGTACGTGAGCCGCCAACTCGCGCCCGCTCATCTCCGGCATGGACAGGTCGGTAACGACGCAGTCGTAGGCGCCAGAGGCCAGTGCCTCTAGCGCGGCAATGCCGCCGTGGACGGCCTCGATGGCGTGGCCGCGAAGGCTGAGCAAGCGCGACGTGATGGTGCGGACCATCGGCTCGTCGTCCACGATCAGCAGGCGAAGCGAAGTCGTGGGCATCGGGGGCTGCGTGGCCATGCGGACCTTTGGGGCGGGGCGGTCTGGGATCGGGGCCTCTGGCGCGAACGGGAGAACGAGGCGGAAAACCGACCCATTCCCTGGCGTGCTCTCTACTTCGATGCGTCCTCCGTGCTCTTGCATGATTCCCTGGGCGACGGCGAGGCCCATCCCTGTGCCGTTGCTGCCCTTCGTGGTGTACAGCGGTTCAAAAATGCGCCTCAAGACTCGCGGGGGCATCCCCACGCCCGAGTCCCCGACTTCCACGACAGCGGCGTTGCGGTGCGGGTCGCGGATCGTCGTGAGCGAGATGGAGCCGCCTGCGGGCATGGCCTGCACGGCGTTCAACACGAGGTTGACGAGCACCTCGCGAAGCTCGGTCGAGTAGCCCTGAATAGGGGGGACCGGCGCGAGGTCCGCGTCTAGCTCGATGGCGATCCCCTGGCGCCGGGGCTCATTGTACCAGTACGGCCGCGTCAACGTGACCACTTCGCCGACCAGCGAGGCCAAATCCACGGTCTCGAAGCGCTCGCGCTTCTCGTGGCGGAGGTACGCTTGGATTTTCTTGACGAGGGCCGCGCCGTCCTTTGCCGCTCGCGTAAGAGAGCGGAGCGAGTCCAGCGCGGAGCTGGGCAAGTCGCCTAGTTCGTTGCGCAGGAGTTCGGCGTGACCCAGAACGGTCGTGAGCAGGTTGTTGAAGTCGTGGGCGACGCCCATCGTCATCTGGCCCACAACTTCCATCCGCCGGCGCCGCGTTTGCTCCTGAGCCCAGGAAACAGGCTCACGCAAAATCTCCCCCGAGATCAGCACTGGGTAGCGGCCCACCGAGGTCCCCGGCAACCGGACGGGGTGGAAGTTGAGCAAGACCGGCGTCGGCAGGTCCGCGCCAGGCAACGGCTCTACGAGGAAAACCTGCTGCGAGACCATCTGGCCTCTGGCGGCCTCCGTGATGTAGTTCGCCGCGAACCGCGCGTCTTTTGCGGGCAGGCGTGCCCAGAGCCCGTCCATCCCAAACAGCTGGCGCCACGCCTCATTGGCGTCGAGGCAGTCGCAGGTCGCCGTAACCGTCGCCGTAACGAGGTCTGCGGCAATAAGCGGTAAGGGCGCGGCCGAGGCCGTGGCAGGGGTGGCAACCTCCATGCGTGTGGTGGGAACGCGGTGTAGGATACCACGTCCTGGGGGAACGCCTGAGGGGTATCGGCGGGCCCCACGAAATCTTTCGCCAGAGGCGCAGATTTTGGCAGGCGAGTTCGCGCCTGGCCTCTGGCGCAAGGCCGCCCGTACGGGGTTTTCGCTTGACGGCGACGGCTGAGCCGGGCACCTTCGGCCTCGCATTCTGACCTCCGCCTCTCCAACTCCTATGTGGCACGACAGCATTCTTGACACCATCGGCAACACGCCACTCGTGCGCCTCAACGCGCTCGCCAGCGACCTGCCGTGCACCGTTCTCGCGAAGGTGGAGTTTTTCAACCCGGGCGCGAGTGTCAAGGACCGAATCGGTCTCGCGATGGTGGACGACGCCGAGCGCAAGGGGCTCCTCAAACCCGGCGGGACGATCATCGAGGGCACGAGCGGCAACACCGGCTTCGGCCTCGCGCTTGTCGCCATCGCCAGAGGCTACTCGTGCATCTTCACCACCACGGACAAGCAGAGCCAGGCGAAGATCGACTCGCTTCGCGCGCTCGGCGCCGAGGTCATCGTGTGCCCGACGGCCGTCGCGCCAGAGGACCCGCGCTCGTACTACTCCGTTGCGAAGCGGCTAAGCGAGGAGATCCCCAACTCGTTCTACCCCAACCAGTACGACCACCCCGCCAACGCGCAAGCGCACTACGACTCGACGGGCCCCGAACTGTGGGAGCAGACCGAGGGCCGCATCACGCACTTTATCGCGGGCGCCGGGACAGGCGGCACGATTTCGGGCACGACGCGCTACCTGAAGGAGCAGAACCCGGCGGTCAAGAGCATCGGCGTGGACCCCTACGGCTCGGTGTACTACAAGTATTTCCACTCCGGCGGCGAGTTCGACGAGGCGGAGATCTTCCCGTACCTCACCGAAGGCGTGGGCGAGGACATCCTGGCGGGCAACATGGACTTCTCTCTGCTGGACGACTACGTGCGGGTCACGGACAAGGAGGCGATGCAGATGACGCGGCGCCTGGCGAAAGAGGAGGGCTTGTTCGTGGGGCAGTCCTGCGGCATGGCCATGGCGGGCGCGCTGGACTGGATGCGCGACCACGCCGGCGAGCTGACGCCAGAGGACGTGGTTGTGGTGCTCCTGCCGGATAACGGCTTCCGCTATCTCGCGAAAACGTTCAACGACGACTGGATGCGCCAGCACGGCTTCCTGGAAGCACCACGCGCGCTGACGGCGGGCGACGTGCTGGTCTCGCGCCCCGGCGGCGTTTTCTCGGTCTCACCCCAGGCCACGCTCGCCGATGCGGTGGAGGTCATGAACGAGCACGGCATCAGCCAGCTTCCGGTCTACGACGGCGAAACGCTTGTCGGGAGCCTGAACGAGCGCGGCATCCTCGCGCGACTCGTCGCGGACCCCGAAGCGCGCCAGGAGCGCGTCGAGGCGGTCATGGGAGAGCCCTTCCCCGTTGTGGAGGCCGACGTGAGCGTGGCCGGTCTATCGGCGCACCTGGAAAACGGTATGGGCGCCGTGCTGGTGCGCGCGACCACCTCTGGCGAGGCGCACATCCTCACGCGCTCCGACCTGATCGCCGCGCTGGCTCAGCAGACGAGCTGAGCCTCTGGCGCTAGAGGTTTATGTCGTCCCCCGCCAGAGGCCTCTGGCGGGGGATCTTTGTCTGTGGGGGCTCGGGCGAGCCGGAATCGGGTCGGAATCCGTTTCTTAAAGCGTTGCCCCTCCTGAGCATGGACACCGTCTTTCAAGAATCTGGCCCCCGCACGTCCCTGGCCCTCCCGCCCCGGACGATCCTGAACGACGCCTACGAGATCGGTCGCGTCCTTGGTAAAGGCGGCTTCGGCATTACGTACGCAGCGCTGGACACGCACCTCCAGGTGCCGGTCGCGATCAAGGAGTTCCTTCCGGCGCAGGTGGCGGGGCGCGGGACGGACCGCTCGACGGTGCAGCCGCACGGCGGCAACGAGAGCGACGTGTTCGAGCACGGGCTGAGCGCGTTTCTCGCCGAGGCGCAGACGCTCGCGCAGTTCAATCACCCGAACATCGTGCAGGTGCGGGCCTTTTTCCGGCAGAACGGGACGGGCTACCTGGTGATGCCGTTTTACGAGGGCAAAACGCTCGACGCTGTCCTTAACGACCACGAAGGGCCGATGCCGTGCTCCGAAGCGCTCGCTCTTGTCGAGCCGGTCATGAACGGTCTGGAGGCGGTCCACGCGCGGAACATCCTCCACCGCGATATCAAGCCGCAGAACGTCTACCTCACCGACTCCGGCGAGACCATCCTGCTGGACTTCGGCGCGGCACGGATCGCGTTCGGACAAGAAAGCCAGAGCCTCTCGGCCGTTCTCACACCGGGCTACGCGCCGTTCGAGCAGTACTCGCGCCGCGGCCACCAGGGCCCGTGGACCGACGTGTACGCCACCGCGGCCATGCTCTACCGCATGGTCACCGGCGACAAGCCGCCAGAGGCCACCGACCGCCTTGCCGGGGAGCCTCTGGCGCCGATCCACCTCAAAAACCCCTCGGCCACGCCCTCCTTCGCCAACGCCGTTTCGACGGCGCTCGCGACGATGCCCAAAGACCGTCCGCAGACCATCGCGGATTTCCGCGCGCAACTCGCCGGAGCGGGCGAGACCGTGGTGATCCAGGATGAGACGATCGTCGCCGACGAGACGATTGTGGACGACCACACCATCCTGGACCGATCCGCCTCTGGCGGAGGATCTCGCCAGAGGCCCGAGACCGTTCTCGTCCTCCGCGCAGCCGAGGCGTGCCGCTACAAGCTGGACGGCGGCGAGATCATGACGCTTGCGAAAGGGGAGGAGCGGGTGGTCCCCGTCACCCCTGGCGAGCACGCGATTGCCGCGGCTTTCGGCGACGAGCGTCACCGGACCTCGATGCGCGTCGCCAGAGGCGAACGGCGCGTGGTGCCGCTGGCGGCGCCGAGCGGGGGGCGAAAGACGCGAGGTGCCGCGCGAGGAAAAGCGGCTTGCCGGCCTGTGGCCAAAAGCGGCCGCGGATGGGTCTGGTTTTTGGGAGGAGCCGCCGCGCTGTTCGGTCTGCTGATCCTGGTCGCCGTTGTGGATGCGTTGGGCGACGCGGACCCCACAGCCCCCGGAGGCACCGCGGTTGAAGCCATTGCCTCTGGCGAGGCGCTCCAGTTCGCTGGCCTGGGCCAGGCGACGACAACGAGCGGGTTCCTCGGCGCGGGAGACGGGACGCTGCCCACGGGCGAGTTCGCGGACCTGTACACGGTCGAAGCCGTCGAGGCCAACTACCTATACGCCGAGCTGACTTCCGCCGACTTCGACACGTTTCTCATTCTGAACGGCCCCGACGGGAGCAGCATCATCCAGAACGACGACTTCAACGGCGATACGTCGGTTTCGTACTTCGATGTCGAACTGCCCACGCCCGGCGTGTACCAGCTCTTCGTCACGAGCCACCTGCCTGGGGAGGCCGGCTCGTACACGCTTACCGTGACGCCAGACCAGCTCTAGCGCCAGCGGCTCACACACCAGCGGCCCACGCACCAGCGGCTCACGCGCCAGAGGCCTCTGGCGAGGCGGGAGCGATCCAACCCTGGCCCCATTGGAGGAGGATCGGGACCGGGAGCGTCGCTGCGAACGTGGTGATCACGAGGGCGGTAAACAGGTCGGCAGTGATGACGCCGCCTGCCAGCGCTGCGCCCGCGAGGATCACGTCGATGCCGCCGCGGCCGTTCATGCCCATGCCGAGCACGGCCCCCTCGCGCCACGACGCCCGCGTCGGCAACAGGCCGATCACGCCCGCGAGGATCTTGCCACCCACGCCCGCTGCCACGATGGCGACGACCAACACGGGCTCCCGCACGATCACACCGAGGTCTGCTGCGAACCCCGCGGCGAAAAAGAACACTGGCGTCAGCACCCCGAGGCCAACATCTCGGACTGAACGCGCCGCCGGCTCGAACTGCTCGTCGAGCACCTCTGGCGTAATGAACAGGCCCGCGAGGAACGCCCCCGGCACGAACGTCAGTCCCGCCGCGCCGGACGCGGCGCCAAACCCGACCGCCACCAGCACGGCAAACGAAGCGCCGCCCGGCGCGCGCAAGAGGCCGATCCGCGCGAGGAACGCGCCCAGACGTGGCAGCACCCACAGCCCCGCAATGGCAGCGCCCAGGAGAAAGCCCGCGGCTTTGAGCACGACCGTCGCCAGAGGCTCCCCGCCGCCGCCCACCGCGCCGTTGACCACCGCAAACGTGACGAGCACCAGGATGACCTCCAGCAGCGACACGCACAGCAACCGTTGTCCTAAGCCCGATCCCAGCATGTCGAGATCGAGGAGCACGCGCGAGACCGTCGCGAGCGCCGTCACGCTCAGGATGACACCGACCATGAGCCCGGCCTCTGGCGTTCCGCCGAGCACGGTCACGACGAAGTAGCCCAGGGCCATCGGAAGGGCGAGGCCTGCGAGAGCCGGGAGCAGCGCGCTTGCGGCGTGACGAGCGATGTCGCGCGGGTCTGCGCGAATCCCGGCCAGGAGCATCAGGAGCACCACGCCCAGGGTCGCGAGAACCGTCAGCGCCTCGCTCGGACCGACCCAGCCCAGAACGGGCGGCCCGAAGACGACGCCAGCGGCCAATTCGCCGAGAACGGGTGGATAGCCCGCCCGTCCCGCGAGGGCGCCCGCGAGCCACGCTAGAAGAAGGACGAGCGCGAGGTCGGCCAGCATCTACTCGCGCGTGGCCGGGTGCCGGCCCAACTGGCCGCCGCGGAACCGCCACTGCGGAAAGAGGATGCGCATCGGGCCCTGCGTCATCAAGAACGTCGCGATCCAGACCGCGCTGTAGTGAACCCAGAACATCCAGGCCGGAAGCGACTCCGGGACGCCGGGAACGAGGTCGGTCTTGATCAGGAGGAAGAGGAACACGCCCTCGATGATCCCCGCGAACAGTTGATAGGCCGGCGGCCAGTCGCTGTCCCACCGCCGGTGTTGAACGACGTTGTACAGCGCGTCCCAGCCGATCCCGAGAACGCCCACCCAGAACAGGACGACGAACGGCGTCACGAACCCATCGAACACGATCGTTTCAAACCATGACCCGAAGAAAACGGAGAGCAGCACGCCTACCGTCAGGAGAAGCCAGATACGGGTTTGCCAGCGGCCGAGAAGAGTGGGAGTCATAGCGGGGGCGCCTCTTGCGGCGGACACACGGCGCCTCTGGCGCCAGAGGCTCAGGCGTGTTGACGGGGGCGAGCGCGCCGGGGCGACGGCGTGGAGGGGGAGCGGCGCCCGTCTGGGGACTGGCCTCGCGCCCAGCGCACCCACTGCCCGAACGAGCGCGTTGAGTTGAGGTGGCGGAGGCGCGGCGCGCGGAGGCGCTCCAGCGCGTCGATGGAGCGCTGGGCGGAATACTGGAGCCCGAGAAAGCTGTCCACAGGCGCGTACGGGCCGCCAAGGGTCGCGACGCCAGCGGCGTACATCCGGCCCCCGCTTCGCTCGCCTCTGGCGCCAGAGGCCGTGTTCCGCATCCCGCGGATCTCGAAGTCCGGCGCCACGTCCAGACGGCCCTGCACGTTGCGGCCCAGTCCATGGTGCTCCACCAAGTCGCGCAAGAGGGGATGGCTGTCGATCGTGGAGACCAGGCCCGTGCAGTCCAGGATGAAGTCGGCGTCGAGCTGCGCTTCGTCGCGGATCGTTTTCTGCCCGACGACGACCGTGCGGACCTTCCCGTCTGCCGTGGGCTCAACGTGGTCCACGACGCCCTCGCGGATCTGGTACCAGCCCTCATCGAGGCCTTGGACCACCATGTCACGCCAGTCCTCGCGGTCGGCAGTTGTTGTCCCGCCCCATGCCTTGAGCAGTTCGGCCCGCTCGGCCGTCCCGGATTCCTCCAGCAGGAACCGGAGATCTCCGCCCCAACACGCCTTGGGCCAGTTAAAGGGTTGGAACTCCCAGTTGTTGGCCGTCTCACGACGCGCGCCTCGGTAGCTGTTGCCTCTGGCGACGATGGAACGTGTGAGGTGCAGGACGTTGATCTTGACCTTCTTGTCGCGCCGTAGCTCCCAGAGCGTCTGGATGATACGAGAGGCCACGATGCCCCAACCGCGCAGGACTACGGTGCCCCCGTCTCGCGCGAGCTTCTGATAGACCTGCTCGTGCTCCTCGTAGGCGTTGACCACGCGCTTCGTATCGCCGGTCTCTTGCCGGTACGTCTGCAGGTCCGGCAGCAGCCGGATGCCGGGGTAGCCCACGGCGACGTGGACGTATCGCGCGAGGGCGTACCGCTCGCGGTTCGGGTCATTCGTCGGGACGGTATACGCGATGGCGTAGCGCCCGTCGTCGGTTTTGCGGATGGCGCGAACGCGGGCCGGGTAGCGCATTTCGTCCCACCCGATCCGCTCCGCCTCCACGTCGATGGAGGCGAACACGTCGCCAGAGCGCGGGGTGTAGGTCGTCGCGAAGGTGGGCTCGTTGAAGATCTTCCAGACGGCTCGTCCGGCGGTCGTGAGGTCGCCTTTGAACGTCTCTTTCCACGCCTCGCGAACGGCGTAGCCAGGCCAGCCCCAGATGCAGTCCGGGCACGAGCCGGAGTCCGAGCGCAGGCGTTCATGGTCCGGGATCTGCGACTGGATGCACAGCCGCTCGTACCGGCTGTGCGGCTTCTCCTCCAGACCCAGGACCGCGATCTGCCCTCTGGCGACGCCGCCGATGCGGAGCATGTCCACCCACACAAAGCTTCCCAAGCCCCCGCCGACGGCGACGTAGTCGGCCTCGAGGATCGGGCGCCCGTCGCGCGTGATCGCGTCGACCGAGACCGTCGGGGCGTCGAACAACGGTGGCGGGAAGTCCCGCGCGATGATGAGCGGCTCCTCGTCGAACACGATCGACGCCTCCTCATCAAACGAGGTCTCCTCGCGAGGGTCTCCCTCGTCGCCAGAGGCCCGGGCCTCTGGCGCTGGGGAGCGAAGAGATGGAGGAACCGTTTGCTCGGGAGACGACTCGGGTGGCGGCGTCAGCGAAGGCGGCGCGACTTCGTCCGCCACGACGGGCTGCGCGCGCTCCGAACCGCCATCGGGCTCGGCTGCGACGCCCTCCAGCGACAGGCGAAGCACGTACGGACGGATCTCGATCTCGCCAGAGGCGCCCAGGTCCACCCGGTCGATCCGCTCTGTTTCGCCAGATCGGTAGGTGCCGTTGGACGATCCTTCGTCCTGGACGACAATGGCGAAGTCTCCGGCGCCGGCTTGCAAGTGAACCGTCGCGTGGCGGCGGCTGACGCGGCCGTCTTCGAGCTGGATCTCGGCGTCGTCCCGCGACCCGATCGCCGCTGGCGGGCGGACACGCGCCTCGCCGGTCGCACCGTTCTCCACGTTTCGCCATGCCACCACAATGTGCGGACGGGCAGCTACAACGGGTTGTGCAGCGATGCGAACCGTCGCGTTCGGGTCCACGCGCACGGTTTCGACGCTCGCGGCCTCTGGCGCCAGAGGCGCGGCGATAAACGAGACGTGGCCCAGGCGGAAGCGGCCAGAACTGTCCAAGGACTCGCTCTCGATCCGAGCGTCGCCGACGAACGTGCCGTTCGCGCTGTTCAGGTCCGTAAGCGTCAACACGCCAGAGGCTTCGCTGAGCTCTGCGTGGCGGCGCGAGAGCTGCGGGTCGCTGATCTCGAGGTCGCCCTCTCGGCCGATGACGACCGGCACGCTGCCCGTCCATTCGCCGTCGCCTTCGGGGCCGGTCCAGGTAATCGTTACGGTCATGCTCACTCTTGGATAAAGACGGTTTCGGCACTCGCCAGCGCGAAGCCGCAGTGGACGCACATCCCTTCCGGCGCGTAGTCCTGCACGCGGTTGCAGTTGTGGCACCTCAGCTTTCGAGGGCCCGCCGTCGCTCTATGGTAGACGGCCTCGATCTCCGACGCGCCGATCCGAATTCGGTCCGTCGCCGCTAGCCGCGCGGTTTCTCCCTGACGAAGCTTTCCCGCGTGAGAGTCCACCCGCGCGCCGTTTTGGCCGATCACGCGGATGCTCGGAGCGCCGCCGTCCCAGATAATCTCCGCGTGGCGGCGGTGAACCGTCCGGTCGTCTGCTGGGAGCGACACGTCGCAGGCCGGGTCGCGCCCGATCACGGCCGATTGCCCTTGCGCGAAGGCGCGCTCGTGGTGGTGTGAACGGTGGCTCCAGCGGAGGGTGAGCGTTTGCATCAGGTCGCCCAGGTGGCGAGAGCGGAGTAGTTGTCGTGGCGCCCGTCTGCGCGGGCCGTGAGGCGTGCCTCCATGGCCGAAAGCCACGCCTCTGGCGACGAGGCTGCCGCGAGATCGGCTTCCATCTCCTCCTCCTCGACGAGCTCCCAGAACCCATCGGAGCACAGGAGGAGGGCGTCGCCGGACTGGACGCCAGAGGCCTCGGCGATGGTGGCGCGCGGCGCGCTGTTGCCGCCGACGGCCTGGAGCAGCCGGTTGCGGTCCGGGTGCCCGCGCACGTCCGCCGGGCCGATCTCGCCCGCTTCCACGAGAGCCTGAGGAACGCTGTGGTCCGTGGTGCGCCCGGCGATGCGGCCCTCACGGAAGTGGTAAAGGCGTGAGTCCCCGACGTGCCCCCACCGTACCTGCTGGCCTCTGGCGACGGCGACGACCAGCGTGGTGCGCATCGAGTCCAGCGACGGCGACCCTTCCTGCAACGTGCGGACAACCGATTGCGCGCGGTTGATGCACCGCTGAACGGTCTCGGCGTCGGTCCCCGGCCGGTTCTCGAACGCGGTCAGCGCGCCTTCTACGGCGGCTTCGCTCGCCACCTCGCCAGAGGCGTGGCCGCCGAGGCCGTCTGCCAATACCCAGCACGTCGCCCCGTCCGCTTCGCGCCACCCCGCGCAGTCCTGGTTGGTGGCGCGGCCTCCAGCGTGGGAGAGCGGGGGAGCGGTCTGGAAGGGCATCGGCGTCGCGAGGGCTCGCACGAGGATAGCGAGCACGTTGGGATTTCCTCTGCCCTCTCCATCGTGGAAGCGCTCGGAAGCGGCTCACGCGCCAGCGGTTTTTCTCGCTCTGGCGCCAGAGGCAGCACAAAAAACGGGCGGCCCTCCGAAGAGAGCCGCCCGAATCGGCCTCTTGCGAGGCCGTGGCGCGAGCGCCAGAGGCTAAAAGCCTGAGCTTAGAAGCCCATGCCGCCGCCCATGCCACCCATGTCGGGGGCACCGCCCATCGGCATCGCTGCCTCGGGCTCAGGCTTGTCGCTGATAACAGCCTCGGTCGTGAGCAGGAGGCCTGCAACCGACGCGGCGTTCTCGAGAGCCGTGCGCGTGACCTTGGTCGGGTCCACGACGCCCATCTCCAGGAGGTCACCGTAGGCCTCGGTGCGAGCGTTGAAGCCGTAGGCTCCGCTGCCCTCCTTGACCTTGTTCACAACCACGGAGCCTTCGAGGCCCGCGTTGTTCACGATCGTGCGGAGCGGCTGCTCCAGCGCGCGGCGGATGATCTCCACGCCGATCTGCTGATCCTCGTTGTCGACCTCGCAGCTATCGAGAGCGGGGAGCGCGCGGACGAGCGCGACACCACCACCGGGGACGATGCCTTCCTCGACGGCCGCACGGGTCGCGTGGAGTGCGTCCTCGACGCGGGCCTTCTTCTCCTTCATCTCGGGCTCCGTGGAGGCACCGATCTTGATGACGGCGACGCCGCCGGACAGCTTCGCGAGGCGCTCCTGGAGCTTCTCACGGTCGTAGTCCGAGGTCGTGGTCTCCATCTGAGCCTTGATCTGATTGATCCGGGCCGTGATGCCGTCCTGTGCGCCGGCACCGTCCACGAGGGTCGTGTTGTCCTTCGTGATGACGACGCGCTTGGCGCGGCCGAGCGTGTCCAGCGTCGCGTTCTCCAGCTTGTAGCCCATCTCCTCGGAGAGGAGCTCGCCACCGGTGAGCGTCGCGATGTCGCCGAGCATAGCCTTGCGGCGGTCGCCGAAGCCAGGGGCCTTAACGGCGGCCACGCGGAGCGTGCCACGGAGCTTGTTGACCACGAGCGTTGCGAGGGCCTCGCCGTCGATGTCCTCTGCGATGAGCAGCAGGGGAGCGCCGGTCTGCGCGACCTTCTCCAGCACGGGAAGGAGATCCTTCATCGCGCTGATCTTCTTGTCGTGGATGAGCACGAGCGCGTCCTCGAGGACGACCTCCATGTTCTCTGGGTCCGTCACGAAGTACGGCGACAGGTAGCCGCGGTCGAACTGCATGCCGTCGACGGTGTCGAGCGTCGTCTCGGTGCCCTTGGCCTCCTCGACGGTGATGACGCCGTCCTGACCGACCTTGTCCATCGCGTCAGCGATGAGGTCGCCGATCTCCTGGTCGTTGTTGGCGGAGATCATGCCGACGTTGGCGATCTCAGCCTTGCCGCCCACGTCGCGGGACTGCTCGCGGAGGTTGGCGACGATGGTCGTCACGGCCTTGTCGATGCCGCGCTTGATGTCCATCGAGTTGGCGCCGCTCATGACGGACCGGAGGCCCTGGTTCATGATGGCCTGCGCGAGGACCGTGGCGGTCGTCGTGCCGTCACCGGCAACGTCGGAGGTCTTAGAGGCGACCTCCTTGACCATCTGCGCGCCGACGTTGGCGACTTTGTCTTCGAGCTCGATCTCCTTGGCGACGGTGACACCATCCTTGGTGA
Source organism: Rubricoccus marinus (assembly GCF_002257665.1). Classification (NCBI taxonomy): domain Bacteria; kingdom Pseudomonadati; phylum Rhodothermota; class Rhodothermia; order Rhodothermales; family Rubricoccaceae; genus Rubricoccus; species Rubricoccus marinus. The sequence goes on from NZ_MQWB01000001.1 coordinate 1,660,120, forward strand.
CGGTCGGAGCTCCGAACTTCTTCTCGATGATGACGTTGCGGCCCTTAGGACCGAGCGTCACCTTGACGGCGTTGGCGAGGGCGTCGACGCCCGCTTTGAGCGTGTCGCGTGCCTCGACGTCGAAGTGAATCTGCTTAGGCATTGTAGTGGGTTGGGTTCAGTAATCGGGAGCCGCTGGCGGCGGTCGCGCGGGGACGGGCGCGGCGCCAGAGGCCGGGGCGTCTCGCAAGAGGCACGGGGCCTCTGGCGGGACTAGTCGTTGACGATGCCGAGGATGTCGGACTCGCGCATGATGAGGACGTCCTCACCGTCGAGCTGGATCTCCGTCCCGGCGTACTTGCCGTAGAGAACGGTGTCGCCCTCCTGCACGGTCATGTCGATCTTGGTGCCGTTCTCGACCTTGCCGGGTCCGAAGGCGATGACCGTGCCGCGCTGCGGCTTCTCCTTGGCGGAGTCGGGGATGTAGAGACCGCTGGCGGTCTGCGTCTCGGCTTCCTGAGCCTTGACGACCACGCGGTCGGCGAGCGGCTTGATGCTGGCCATGATGGGAATGGGATGGGGTGTGTCAGAAGGTTTAGCACTCTCGGGTGCTGAGTGCTAAAGGTACACGCGCCTTCCCCGACTAGCGATCCACGAGGGCCGCGAAGCGTGTGTTAAGCCTTGGCTGAGCAACCGAACCCTGAGCGTCGCTTCTTGCCTGTCCAGCAAGTCCTCGGCCGCCGACGCGACATGCATCTAATGTGAAGGCTCTCCGTAGCTTCTCGCATGACACCTCGCGCCGACATCCGATTGCCCCCGACCCTCGCATGGGGGATCGGGTCAATTCTGGCGGTGCTTTTCCTGGGGCTGGCGTTCCTGCCTCCGCTCGTGGACGGCTTCGCCAGAGGCGCGTTGATGCACGGGTTCTCGTTCGTGTGCCATCAACTGCCGGAGCGGTCGGCCTCCATCGGCGGAGCGCCTCTGGCGTTGTGCCACCGGTGCACCGGCATCTTTGCCGGGTTCACGCTCGGGCTCGTCGTTGGGCCTCTGGCGGTCCCCTCGTTCGTCCAGGGCGTGAAGCGCGTGTTCTCGCGCGTGTCCCCCAAGCACCGCGCGCTGGCCGTGTTGCTCGCCGCTGGCGTTCCGACGCTTGTCGACTGGATGCTCGGCGCCAGCGGCCTGTGGATGAACACGCCCGTCTCTCGAACAGTGACCGGCCTATTCCTCGGGCTCGTCGCGGGTCTGCTCGTCGCCAGAGGCTTGCTGGAGCAGCGGGCCGTGGTCATGTCTTCCTCACCCACCCTCACGTAGTTATGCCATCTAAGAATCAGTCCATCATCATCGGTGTCGCCGTCGGCGTCGTCCTCGGGATCATCTTTGCCTTCCTGGCTTCCTCTGGCGGTCAGGCCGGTCAGATCATCGGCGGGTGCGGAGCGTGCCTGGTCGCGCTTCTCGCGCCAATGGCGGCCGTCTGGCACTACACCAACACCTACAACCTGACGATCCCAGCCGGGCAAGGCGCTGGGCTTGGCGCCATCGTTGGGGCGGTCAGCTCCTTGATTGGCGGGCTGATCCAGCAGCTGCTGATCCGCGTCGGCGTGTTCCCCGATCCCATCGTGGCTGCCCGTGAGCAGCTAGAGGCGCAGGGAATGGACGCGGCGCAGATCGAGCAGGCGCTAGGATTCGCTCAGACGATGAGCAACCCGGTGATCGGCCTCGTGGTGGGCCTCATCATCGGCGCCCTCGTTGGCGCGATTGGCGGTGCGATCGGCGCGTCCGTCTTTAAGAAGGGCGGCATGGTCGACGAGTTCGACGTGTAGCCTCTGGCGCCAGAGGCCGCAGCGGGCCGCTCGGGAGACCGGGCGGCCCGTTTAGCGTTTGTGCGGGCGCCGCGCTTTCCACGGTCCGCCAAAGATCTCCGAGAGCACGAGCGCGTCCTGCGCTTCCTTTGGATCGCGAAGCCGCTCGCGCCACTGGCCGGCGACCGAGAGGCGGCGGGGCAGCGGCCGTGCGCGGCCGTGCGCGCCGGCATCGAGGTGGCCGGGCGGGTGCTCGGTCACGTCGCGCCCTCGGGGAAGGCGCTCAAAGCGTTCTTCCGAGAACGGGCTGTCCAGGCCATAGCCGTGGACCTCGTGGGGCGTTTGGGCGGCGCTGGAGAAGTCGCGCTCGGCGCCAAACGATCCTTGCGCGTGGAATTCCTCGACGCGCGACGCGGGAATTCTGGACGCCGGGACCGTGGAGGAGGGGACCGGCTTGGCTTCCAGCGTGTCCGGAGACTCCAGGGGCTTCTCGACCTCTCGCGTCTCGACGGTCTCGCCAGCGGCCTCGCGCATGGCCTCGTCCATCTGGCGCATGAAGTCCTGGAACGGCGTCGCGCCACGCGTCTCGCCAGAGGCGACGGGCTCGGCGGTGCTCTGCCTTTGAGCCTTCGCCTTGTTCTTGCGCACCGCGTTCCACAGGTAGAACCCCGCGACGCCGAGGATCCAGATGAGTTCGAGGAGAGAGGAGTCCATGGGGCGGGCTGGCGTTTGAGGCCGAACGAAAAAGAGGCGAGCGGAGTTGCCGCTAGAACAGCGAAGGTTGCCGCGATGCCGCCTGGATGGCGTCCAGAATCTTTCGGTTGGCGCGAGGGAAGGCGAAATCGTCCAGTTGGTCGGGCCGCACCCACTGGACGGGCTCGCCGCTGGCGCTAACAGGCTCGCCAGAGGTACCGGCGGGCGGCGCCTCTGGCGAGAGCGTGCACCGGAAGGCGTGGAGCGTGACCGTGAAGTGCGAGTACGCGTGGTCCACGCGTGCGACCTCGGGGCCGACGTCCACGCTCAGGCTTAGCTCCTCCGCCACTTCGCGCGCGCAGGCCTCTGGCGCGGTTTCGCTGGGCTCCACCTTGCCGCCGGGGAACTCCCAGAGCCCGCCCAGCATGGCGTCCTCGGGACGTCGCTGGATAAGGAGGCGACCGTCGCCGTCGGTGATCAGGGCGACCGCGACGGTCTGGTGCGGGACGGGTTTGCGCTTGCTCACCACCGGGAACGCCTCGGGGTCTCCTCCAGCGCGCGCGGCGCACACGGTCGCCAGAGGGCAAACGGCGCAAGCGGGCGAGCGCGGCGTGCAGACCGTTGCGCCCAGTTCCATCACGGACTCGTTAAAGCGGGCAGGGCGCTCTCTGTCGAGCAGGCCCGTCGCGAGGTCTTGAAGCGCTTTGCGGGTGACGGGCGCACGCGAATCCTGCTCGACGGCGAACACGCGCGCGAGAACGCGGATCACGTTCCCGTCCAGCACCGCCAGAGGCTGACCGAACGCGAGTGAGAGGACCGCGGCGGCGGTGTACGGCCCGACGCCAGGGAGGGCGCGCACGGCGTCTTCGTCGGCTGGAAACGCGCCGCCGTGCTCGGCGACGATCTGCTGCGCCGCGCGGTGGAGGTTGCGGGCTCGCGAGTAATAGCCCAATCCTTCCCAGCGCTTGAGGACGGCGTCCTGATCCGCGCTCGCCAGGGCCTCTGGCGTGGGGAACGCTTCCATAAAGCGCTCGAAGTACGGAACGGCGGTGTCGACGCGGGTCTGCTGCAGCATCACCTCCGAGACCCACACGCGGTAGGGGTTGCGTACGCCTGTCTCGTCGGCCTCGCGCCACGGCATGGGACGCCGGTGCGCCTCGAACCACGCGCCGAGGGCATCGTGGAAGGCCGCAAGGTGGCGGTCGGTGACCTGCTCCAGCAGCGCGTTCGCCAGAGGCGTGTGCTTCGCCGCTCGTTTGGTCACGATGGTCGGATCTCGACCATCAGCACGAGCCGGTCCACGCCGGCGCCCTCAACGGTCCGCTCGATCTGCACCGGCAGCGTCCCTCGCTCGGACGGCGTCGTGCGCCAGAGGAAGGAGCGGTCTACGAGCCACGAAAGCGCCGGGGCGTCCAGCAGACGGTAGGTAGCGCTGCGCCCCTCGTGCAGAACTGGGAGCGCGACGATCAGAGGCGAGCCGGCTGTTACGGTGTACCGCAGCGTGTCCGCAACGGTAGGTTCGGCACCATCCGCGACGGCGGGCCGTTCTCCGGCCTGCGCATGTTGCGCGGCGAGGCCACCGGAAACGATGAGGACAGCGAGAGCAGCGAGGCGAAGCACGGCACGAGAGGGGGGACGCGCCAAGATACGGAGCGTCCTCGGTGCCCTCGCGTGGTTCGCGCTCGCGGCCTGCGCCGCCTCTGGCGCGAACGCTCAACCCCTCCCGGTCCTGGCCTCTGGCGACTCCCTCGGCGTGGCAGTAGACGCCCCAGATGCGCAAGACGTGCTCGCCCGCCAGGGGTACGCCTTTGCCCGCGTCGACTCCATCACGCCAGAGGCCATACACGTTACGCCGGGCCCGCGCGTGCTTGTCCGCTCGCTCGCGCTCATCGCGGATTCCATCTCGACGGATGGACTGCAGACTGGATGGGCCACCCGCGAGGGTGCGCCTCTTGCGCCAGAGGCGCTCGCCGCCGATCTCGAACGGCTCGCCGAGGCGCTGCGCTGGCGCGGCTACGCCGACGCGCGGATCGAGCCTCTGGCGGGGGTAGCGGGCACACCGCCGGGCTACGAGGTCACGATCCGCGTGCGCGAGGGGCGGCGAGAGCCCATCGGGCGCGTCGCTATTACAGGCGGCTCTCGCGTCACGGACCGGTTTGCGGCGCGAGCCTCTGGCGTCCGCCTCGGTGCGCCCTTGGACGGGATCACGCCAGAGGCCGTCCGGCGCTCGGTCCGGGCCTCTGGCGCGTTTGCGGCGGTAGGGCAGCCCACGCTCGCGCGCGACGCCGACGGGACGCTCGTGCTGCAGATCCCGGTTGAGAGCGGCCCGCCTGGACGTGCCGACGTGGTGCTAGGCTACTTGCCGCCAGCGGCGGGGCAATCGGGCCAAGTGGTCGGGAGCGGACGCGTGGAACTTCTCGGGCCGTTTGGCGGCGGACGCGCGCTGAGCCTGTCGCTGGACCGCAACCCGGGCCTCGCCTCGCGCTTCTCGGCCTCCGCGCGCGATCCCTTCGTGTTCGGTTTGCCTCTGGCGGCGGCCGTCGCGTTCGAAGGGGAGTCGCGCGATTCCACCTACAACCGCCAGAGGCTCCGTGGCGAGGTGGGCGCGCGGCTCGGCGCGAGCGTACGCGCGGCGTTAACGCTCGCCGGCGAGTCGGTGCAGCCGGGCCGGGCGGGCGCCAGGATTGGTCTGGACGGCCTGCCCCGCGTCCGCCGCTCCAGCGCCGGGTTCGTCGGCGTCGCGCTCCGGTATGACGATACCGACGCGCCTCTGGCGCCCCGCCGTGGACTCCAGATCGCGACGCTCGTGGAGCAGGGCGTCCGCACGCGCGGCGCCGCGCCAGAGGCCCCCACGCCGACGCGCTTTAGCCAGCAGCGCCTGGACGTGTCCGCACGCGGCTACCTGCCTCTTGCGGGCCGCCTCGTCGGCGCCGCGGGCGCCGACGCGCAACTGATTCTCAACGCCAGAGGCCTGGACTCTGGCGGCGGCTTGATCGGCGCCGATGAGGGCGAACTGATCCGGTATGGCGGGGCGACCTCATTGCGCGGCTACGATGAGGACGCGCTCTTGGGCGATGCCGTGGGGAGGCTTCTTGCAGAGGCCCGCTTCCTGCTGGGCGGTGACGCGTTCGCCTTCGCGTTCGGGGACCTCGGCGTTGTCCGCCGTCCGCCTCTGGCGGGCGAGCCCGGCGAGACGCGGGTTCTTCCCGGGTACGGTCTCGGCGCCCAACTCGACACTGGACTTGGACTCGTGCGCCTCACCTATGCGCTCAACCCGGATCTCCCCGCCGCCAGAGGCAAGGTCCACATTGGGTTGGGTGTGGGGCTGTAATGCGTAATGCGTAATGCGTGAGGGGAGCGGCGGTTTTTGTTCCAGCGGGCGCCATTCCTCCGGTCGGCCTCTGGCGTCGGTAGTGGGACGGAAGGTCTTCTCTGCGCGTCGCGCAGTACGCATCATCTCCTAAACGCCAGAGGCCCGCTCAGCCGCGATCTTTCCACATCGAGCTCCACGATCCCCACGATGAACCTGACCGAAACGACGATCTCTTCTGAGCCGGTCTATGACGGCGTCCTCCTCCACGTCCGGCGCGACGAAGTGCGGTTGCCCGATGGTGAAACGTCGGGGCGAGAGTGGATCGAGCACCCGGGCGCCTCGGCAGTGATCCCGCTGTATGCCAACGGCGACACCGTCTTGCTTCGGCAGTTCCGTTACCCCCCGCGGCGTGAGTTCTTGGAAGCGCCCGCGGGCAAGTTCGACCGCCCGGGCGAGGCGCCAGAGGCGCTGGCCGCGCGTGAGTTGGAAGAGGAGGCCGGGATACGCGCCGAAACGTTTACACCGCTCGGCGTGACCTACCCGTGCATCGGCTACTCCAACGAGGTCATCCACCTCTTTCTCGCCGAAGGCCTCAGCGACGGCGTCGCTGGAGCCGACGACGACGAGTTCGTCGCGCCCGTGAGGATGCCTCTGGCGGAGGCGGTGGAGATGGCGCGCGCGGGCAACATCTTGGATAGCAAGACCTGCGTGGCTCTCCTGCTCGCCCAGGCGCACCTGGACGCCAGAGGCGAGGAGTAAGCGTCTGAGGCGCAGCGCGGCATCGCCCACATGGGTTCGCCACCCTCAGAAGCAGCATCGTCTCCTTTCTGCGGAGCGCTTCATCTTCACACCCCTTTGCGGCAAGCCCTCGCCAGAGGCGTTCGTAGCTTCGGGCTTTACCCGCTCCGGCACTCTCGATGTTCATCTTTATCGTCATCCTCATTCTGATCATCGCCGTCTTGCTTTCGGTGGTGGTGTTGCTCCAGAGCGGGAAGGGCGGCGGCCTCTCCGGCATCGGCGGTGGGCAGACCACGCAGATCCTCGGCGCGCGCCAGGCCCCGGACCTCCTGGAAAAGGCGACGTGGGCGCTCGGCTCTCTTTTCCTCTTCCTCTCGCTTGCGACGACGTTCTTCACCGGCGACGAGCAGGTGCAGGACCCGTCCGCCTTCGAGCAGGCCGCAGATCAGGCCGGCGATCTCCCCGCCGCAACGCCACTGCCGACGACCCCTGGCGCCCCCGGCCCCGAGGTCCCCGGCGAGACGCCAAGCGCGCCCCCGTCCCCTGACGCTGCACCGGCCGACGCTGCGCCAGCAGACGCCGCGCCTGCGGAGACCGAGTAACAGCCGCTCCGCGACCGACTCACGAGGCCGCTCCCATGCCGGGGGCGGCCTCGTTTCGCGTAAGCCTCTAGCGTTCGTTCCACGGGTGCTTGCAGCGCCAGAGGCGGCCTACAAAAGAGCGGCGCCCAGGGGAGTCCCCGGACGCCGCTCGTGCGCGTCGGCCTGTAAGCCGGATTCTGTCCCCGCCAGAGGCGCGCCCTAGCGGTGGACCGTCATCTATCTGCGCGGCCTACCCGCGTCGCTCCAGGCGGGCCGCCTGGCCTCTCGCGAGAGAGGGAACGCTGCGTGGCCTTGCACCCCCCGGGGTTTACCCAGCCGCGCCGGTCGCCCGAACGCGCTGGTGGGCTCTTACCCCACCGTTTCACCCATCACCTGTGCCCGAAGGCCATCGGCTGGTCTGTTTTCTGCTGCACATGCCGTCACCGGAGGCCTACGCCTCTGGCGCCTCCATTTTCATGGAGCGGGGTGCCCTTCGGTGTCCGGACTTTCCTCTCCGCCAGAGGCCGAGGCCCTATTGGAGCGACGGTCCAGCCGACGCGCCCCGCAGGATACGGAGCCTCTGGCGCGGTGCCGCGCCGCCGGCGCCTCCGCGCGATGGATTCACCCGAGCAGATACAACAAAGCCTCTGGCGCGAGAGGAACGAGGGCTCAACTCACGCCAGAGGCTCGGATTCATCTGCCACTGGCTGCTCGCCAGTGGCCTCATCCTCTAAAACCGAAATGCGTCGATCCCGGGATAGATGGCGCTGGCGCCGAGAAGCTCCTCGATGCGGAGAAGCTGGTTGTACTTCGCCATGCGGTCCGAGCGCGAGGCCGAGCCGGTCTTGATCTGCCCGCAACCCAGCGCGACCGCGAGGTCGGCGATGGTCGTGTCCTCGGTCTCGCCCGAGCGGTGGCTCATCACCGACGCGTAGCCGAAGCGGTGTGCGAGCTCGACGGCGTCCATCGTCTCGGTCAGCGTGCCGATCTGGTTGGGCTTGACGAGCAGCGCGTTCGCCACGTCCTCGTCGATGCCGCGCTGCAAGCGCTTTGTGTTGGTCACGAAGAGGTCGTCGCCGACGAGTTGGATGCTGTCGCCGCAGCGCTCGGTCAGCGCGCCCCAGCCGTCCCAGTCATTCTCGTCCATCGCGTCCTCGATGGAAATGATGGGGTACTCCTCGGCCCACGCGGCCCAGTAGTCGACCATCTCCTCGCTGGAGAGTTCGCGGCCGTCGGACTTGTGGAAGACGTAGGCACCTTTTCCGCCTCTGGCGTCGGCGTCGTAGAACTCGCTCGCGGCGGGGTCCAACGCGATGTAGATGTCTTCGCCGGCAGTGTAGCCTGCCTTGTCGATAGCCTCCAGGATGACCTCGATGGCCTCCTCGTTGCTCTTGAGATTGGGCGCGAAGCCGCCCTCGTCGCCCACGGCCGTGCTGTAGCCTCTGGCAGAGAGCACCTTTTTGAGGTGGTGGAAGGTCTCGACGCCCATCCGCAGACCCTCGCTGAACGACGTGGCGCCAGCGGCCATCACCATAAACTCCTGGAAGTCCACCGAGTTGTCGGCGTGGGAGCCGCCGTTGATGATGTTCATCATCGGGACGGGCAGGCGGCGGGCGCCGGCACCGCCGATGTAGGCGTAGAGCGGCAGGCCGGCCTCTTGCGCCGCCGCGCGAGCGACCGCGAGCGAGACCCCGAGCAGGGCGTTCGCGCCCAGCTTGCTCTTGTTCTCCGTCCCGTCGATGGCGATCAGGGCGGCGTCGAGCGCGGCCTGGTCCATCACGCTGAAGCCTTCGATCTCGGGCGCGATCTCGTCGTTGACGTTCGCGACGGCTTTGGAGACGCCCTTGCCCATCCAGTCGTCGCCGCCATCACGAAGCTCGACGGCTTCGTATTCGCCGGTAGAAGCGCCGGAGGGAACGGCCGCGCGGCCCAGCGCGCCGTTCTCGGTGAGCACATCGACCTCGACGGTGGGGTTGCCTCGGCTGTCGAGGATCTGGCGGGCGTGGACGTTGACGATCAGGGACATATCGGCGCGGAGCGGGTGTCGAGAAGGGAGAGGCCTAAACCTACCGACGCCTCTGGCGCCAGAGGCCGTCTTTCGACGGAAGCGCTTGCGGGCACCGCCGCCGCGGCGTGACCTTCGGGCGCACCCCCGACGCTCATGCACACGCCCTCCGACATTGCCCGAGACCTGCTCCGCATCGGCGCCGTCTCGCTCCAGCCGTCTGACCCGTTCACCTGGGCCAGCGGCCGCCTCTCGCCCATCTACACCGACAACCGGCTCACGCTCTCGTACCCCGACGTGCGCCGGAGGCTCGTTGAGGGCTTCGTGACGCTCGCCGACCGCGCGGGAGGAGCCGCTGGCGTCTCCGGAACTGCCACGGCCGGGATCCCGCACGCGACGCTTCTGGCGGACCGCCTGGGGCTCCCGCTCAGCTACGTGCGCTCCAGCGCGAAGGGCCACGGCAAGACCAACAAGATCGAGGGCCGCATCGAGCCCGGTGAGCGCGTGCTCGTGGTCGAGGACCTGGTCTCGACGGGCGGCTCCGTGATTGACGCCGTAGAGGCGCTGCGGGATGAGGGCGCGGTCGTACAGACGGTCCTGGCGGTCTTCACCTACGGCCTGGACGCCGCGGCCGACGCCATCTCGGACGCCGGGTTCACGCTCCGCACGCTCACGGACTTCCCGGCACTTCTCGACGTGGCTCAGGCCTCAGGCGAGATCAGCGCCGACGACCTCGCGGCATTGGAAGAGTGGCGGCGCGATCCCGAGGCGTGGAGCCGCGCGCGCGGCGGCGCGTAGGCGGCCTCTGGCGCCAGAGGCTTCCGCCCTGGCGCGTCCCGCCCACCGCCTGTTGCCCGCGCATGAAAGCTGTCCTTCTGACCATCGGCGACGAGATTTTGCTCGGCCAGATCGTCAACACCAACGCGGCGTGGCTGGGCGACCGGCTGGCGCTCGCGGGCGTGGACGTGGTCCGCTCCGAGACGGTCGGCGACGAGCGGGAGGTGATCCTGACCGCGCTGGACCGCGCTTACGAAGATGGCGAACTGGTCATCGTCACCGGCGGCCTCGGGCCGACGCACGACGACATCACCAAGCAACTCGTCGCGGAGTACTTCGGCGCCGAGCTGATCCGCGACGCCAAGATCGAGGCACTTTTGGAGCAGCGTTACACCGCCAGAGGCCGCACGCTGACGGCCTCGCGCCGCAGCATGGCCGACGTGCCCGCGGGCTTCGAGCCTCTGGCGAATCCGCGCGGCGCCGCGCCCGGCCTGTGGGGCGAGCGAGAGGTAGAGGGGCGGCGGCAGATGATCGCGTTGATGCCGGGCGTGCCCTACGAGATGAAGGCCATCTTCGAGGACAGCGTGGAGCCGCACATCCACGAACGGCGCCCGGGGGCGGTCAAGCACCGCACGCTGCTCACAGCCGGCCGCGGTGAAAGCGACATCGCGGACGACCTGGGCGATCTCGAAACCCTCCTGGGGCCGAGCGTCGGGCTCGCGTTCTTGCCATCGCTCGGCACGGTCCGCCTCCGCGTTACCGCCAGAGGCGAGGACGCCGACGAAGCCCAGGCGCGCGTGGACCGCGCCGCCGAGGCGTTGCGAGAGCGGTTGGGATCGCTCGTTTTCGGCGAAGGCCAGACCAGTCTAGAAGAGGTCGTGGGCGAACTCCTCGCCGCCAGAGGCCTCACCATCGCCTCTGGCGAGAGCTGCACGGGGGGCGCGCTCATGGCGCGGATCACGAGCGTGCCGGGCGCGAGCCGCTACGCGCAGGGCGCCGTCGTGGCGTACAGCAACGAGGCCAAAACCGATTTGCTGGATGTGCCGCAGGACGACCTCGACACGCACGGCGCGGTCAGCGAACCCGTCGCGATTGCGCTCGCGCGGGGCGCGCGCAAGAGGCTCGGCGCCGACATCGGCATCGCCACGACCGGCGTCGCGGGGCCGACGGGCGGGACGGAGGAGAAACCGGTCGGGACGGTCTGGCTGGGCATCGCGGACGCCAGCGGCGAGCGGGCGCTCCAGCTCCGGCTCTTCCCGGATCGCGAGCTCAACATCGCCGTCACGACGACGCTCGCGCTCGACCTCGTCCGCCGCCGCGTGCTCGGGGCCGGGGCGGAGTTCGGCGAGAGCACCTTTATCCAGTCCTGACCATGGAACTCTCTTTCGGCCTACTCCTCGGCGCGTTCGCGTTCGCGTTTGTGGCCTCTGGCGGCGCGTGGGCGCATGCCTCGCTGGGCGCGCAGCGGCCGATCTACGCCAGAGGCCAATGGCTCGGGCTGGGCGTCCCATCGCTGGCGGCGGCGCTTCTGGCAGCCTCGTGTCTCGTGCTCCCGCAGTTCGACGTGTCGTTCGGCGTGCTCGCGCTCGGCGCGGGGCTGGCGGCGCTCGGCGCGGCGCTCGGCCTCGCGCCCCGGCGCAGCGCTACTCTCGCCAGAGGCGCCGTCTGGCCGCTGGCGGCATGCGTCTACGCCTTCGCGATCGCCGAGGCCATCGGCATCGCGTGAGTCCGGGGCGGTAGCTTTCCCGAGCACCCTCCCGACCCATGGCTGACCTCTTCCTCGCCGGTGGCGAGATCCTCGACCTCGCCTCTGGCGACACGACCCGCGCCGACCTTCTCATCCGCGACGGCGTGATCGCCGAGATCGGGACCGACCTCTACGCCAGCGGCGCCGAGACCGTGGACATCACCGGCGCGATGATCTCGCCCGGATGGATGGACATGCACGTCCATTTCCGCGAGCCCGGTCAGGAGCACAAGGAAACGCTCGAAACCGGCGCCCGCGCCGCCGCCTGGGGCGGCTTCACCGCCGTGGCCTGCATGCCCAACACGGACCCGCCCATCGCGACGCGCGACGTGGTCGAGTTCATCGTCGCGCGCCAGAGGCCTCTGGCGGTGGCGATCCACCCCATAGGGACGGTCTCCAAAGGCCGCCGCGGCGAGGAGATGGCCGAAATGGGCGGGATGCAGGAAGGCGGCGCCGTCGCGTTCTCCGACGACGGCTCGCCGGTCCAGCACGGCGGCCTCATGCGCCGCGCGCTGGAGTACGCCCGCACGCTCGGCGCGCCGATCCTCGGACACGAGGAGGACCTGACGCTCAACGCCGACCACGGCCATATGAACGAGGGCACGGTCGCCACGCGGCTCGGTCTGCCGGGCATCCCCGGACTCGCCGAGGAGGCGATGATCGCGCGCGACGCGCTGCTCGCGGAGTTCACTGGCGGGCACGTCCACGTGTGCCACATCTCGACCGCGCGCGCCGTCGACATCGTGCGCCGCGCCAAGGCCCGCGGCGTGCCCATCACCGCCGAGGCCTGCCCGCACCACTGGACGCTGACCGACGAGGCCGTCGACGCCAGCGGCTACGACACGCACACCAAGATGCACCCGCCGCTCCGCACGGCCGAGGACGTGCAGGCCATCAAAGACGGCCTGGCCGACGGGACGATCGACGTGATCGCGACGGACCACGCGCCGCACGCGCCGTTCGAGAAAGAGGTCGAGTACATCGAAGCGCCGTTCGGCATCCTCGGGCTCGAAACCTGCTGGGGCCTCACCTGCCGCGAACTCGTGCGCCCCGGCATCTTGCCTCTGGCGGAGGCCGTCCGCAAGCTCGCCGTCCGCCCGCGCGAGATCCTGGGCCTGGACGTGCCCCAAATCGAAGTCGGCGCCCAGGCCGAGTTGACCGTCTTCGACGCCGACAGCGACTGGACGTTTGAGGCCCGCCACATCCAGAGCAAGTCCAGGAACACGCCGTTTGTCGGTGCGCCGATGACCGGCCGCGCGTGGGGCATCGTCAACCGCGGCCGCTGGGTGCCGGCGGAGGCGTGAGCCGTCGCCAGAGGCCACACGCCGAGCCTCTGGCGCGATGAAGGCGGTAAAGCTCCTCGCCGCCGGCACGCTCGCAATCGTCGGGCTGCTCGTCGCCGCGTTCGTCCTCACCGGCCTCTGGCGCACGCCGCCGGGCAGTGTGGGGCGCGGCGATCCTGCGCTTATCGCCTCGCTGCGGCACCTGGACGCCGAGGCCGAGCGGGGAGAGGCCACGCGGATGCAGTCGTTCTTTCCCGAGGGCTACGTGTTCACGCGCGTCCTGCACGGCCTCGCGTGGGCCGCCGTGGCAGGCGATACGTCCGTGACGCCAGAGGTCCGCGCGCACGCACTCGACGCCGCCCGCCTCGCGCGCCGCGACCTCGGCTCGCCAGAGGGCCGCGCGCCATTCCCGGCCGCGATGGACCCGCCGCACGGCGCGTTCTGGACCGGCTGGACGCTCTGGCTCGACGCCGAACGCCTCGCCGCCGCGCCCGAGGCCTCTGGCGAACTCGTCGCATTTCGTGCTCGCGCGGACTCGCTCGCCGCGGCGCTCACGCGCTCGCTGGACGCCAGCGGCTCGCCCTACCTCCAGAGTTACCCCGGCCGCGCCTGGCCCGCCGACGGCCTCGCGGGCGTCGCCGCGCTCGCGGTCCACGACCGGCGCTTCGGCGACCGCTACGGTCCGCTGCGCCGTCGGTGGCTGGACGCCGTGCGCCAGAGGCTCGACCCCGAGACCGGCCTGATCGGCCACGCTGCCGACCCGGCCTCTGGCGCGCCGCTCGCCGGGCACCGCGGCTCGTCGCAGGCGCTCATGCTGCGCACGATGGCCGAGATCGACCCCTCGTTCGGTCGCGAGATGTACGCCGCCTTCCGCGAGCGCTTCGTGACCTCCCGGCTGGGCCTTCCGGTCGTGCTGGAGTACCCAGAAGGCGTGCGCGGCGCGCCCGACGTGGACTCCGGGCCGATCCCGCTCGGCGTGAGCCTGCCGGGGACCGTCGTCGCCATCGGCGCGGCGCGGGCCTACGGGGACAACGATCTCGCCAGAGGCCTGAGCCAGACCGCCGAGGCCTTCGGCCTGCCTCTGGCGTTGAACGGACGGCGGATCTACGCGCTCGGCGCGATGCCCGTCGGCGACGCCTTTCTCGCGTGGTCGCGTGGCGCGTCGCCAGAGACCGCGGGCGCATGGCCGGCTCTGGCGAGAGGGTGGAGGCTCCCGGTCTCGGGCCTCGCGCTGCTCCTGTTCGGCGTCTGCGCCTTGCCGCTCGTCCGCGTGCTCCGGGCCCGCGCGCGTTCGTAGCCTCTAGCGCATGAGCCACACCGCCATCCCGACCGTCGCGCTGACGCCTTCACGGATCCCGGCCTCACGTGACGAGATCGGCCACCCGTTTTTCAGGTTCTCCGGTTACAGCGAGGCCGGGCAGGAGCGCATCCTGGAGATCATGCACCGGGTGCACGATGAGGGCCTGGACGCGCTCAGCCTCGACGAGCTCCGCATCGAGTTCGTCCGCGCGCAGCGCGCGCACCGCCACGGCGGCGGCTACCCGGACGATCCAAACGAGCACCGCATGGACGCCGTTCTGGACCTCGTCCGCGAGCGTGTCCGCGCCAGAGGCGGCATCACGGGCCTCTGGCGCGGCGACATCACGACGCTGCACGTGGATGTGATCGTGAACGCGGCCAACCGGGCGCTCGCGGGCGGCGGCGGCGTGGACGGCGCGATCCAGAAGGCCGCCGGCCCGGAGCTTCTCGCTGCGACGCTGAAGATCCCGGAGATCAGGCCCGCAGTCCGGTGTCCTGTGGGCGAGGCCATCCTCACGCAAGGGTTCAAGCTGCCCGCTTCGCACGTGGCGCACGCCGTCGGGCCGGTCTGGAGAAGCGGCGAGAACGGCGAGCCTGAACTCTTGGCGTCGGCCTACCGCGCGAGTCTGGACCTCGCCGCTGGCGTAGTCGCCGAGTCCATTGCGTTCCCGGCCATCTCCACCGGCGCCTACGGCTACCCGCAGTGGGAGGCCGCGCAGGTGGCCGTCCAGACGTGCGAGGCGTGGCGGCTCGCCAACGACCCAGACATGCGCATCCTCCTCGTCGCGTTCGACGACAAAACAGTCAAGCTGCTCCGCTCCGCCCTTTCCAGATTCGCCCTCCGCTGATGCTCGACCTCGCTCCCCACGAGATCCCCCGCGAGGAGGTCCGCCGGAGGCTCCGCGCGCCCAAAGTCGAGCCCGATGCTCACACCCGGAACTGACGTGGCGAAGGCCGAGAGCCTACGCTGCGGTCCGTAGTTTGCGCCTCTGGCGATCCCACACGGTAATGCAGACCCTGACCCCTGAGGCGCTCCGCGCCGACACCATCGGCATCGACGCGCCCATCCAGACGCCCTTTGGCGAGCGGCTCATGGTCTACGCCGACTTTACCGCCAGCGGCCGTCAGCTCGGCTTTATCGAGGACCACTTGCGCGATCTCGCGGTCCTCTACGCCAACGCACACACGGAGGACAGCACGACGGGCCGCACGGCCACGCACCTCCTCCACGAAGCGGAGCACGCCATCAAGCGCTGCGTCGGCGCGGGGCCAGGCGGCAAAGTCGTCTGCTGCGGCAGCGGCTCCACAGCCGCCATCCACAAGCTCCAGCAGATCCTCGGCATCGCCATCCCGCCCGCGACGTTGGACGATCTTGCCTCGCGTCTCGCCGACGCCAGAGGCCCCGAGGGCGCCAAAGACCTCATCCGCGACCTCCGCGCCATAGGCCCGGTCGTCTTCGTCGGGCCGTACGAGCACCACTCGAACGAGGTCACGTGGCGCGAGGCGCTCTGTACCGTCGTGGAGGTGGCGCTGGACTGCGACGGGCAGGTGTGCCTGGACGACCTCGAAGCCAACCTCAACGATCCGAAGTGGGAGGGGCGCCGCAAGATCGGCTCGTTCTCCGCGGCCTCGAACGTGACGGGCGTCGTCGCGCCCGTCCACGAGATCGCGCGCGTGCTGCGCCGGAATGACGCCCTCGCGCTGTTCGACTACGCCGCCGCCGGGCCCTACGTGGACATCGACATGTCCGCCTCTGGCGATGATGACGCGCGCCTGGATGCCGTTTTCCTCTCGCCGCACAAGTACCTCGGAGGTCCTGGCTCTTGCGGCATCCTCGTCTTTGACGAGGCGCTGTACCGCTCCGACCTCGCGCCCACGGTCGGGGGCGGCGGCACGGTGGACTACGTGAGCGGCCACGGACACGACTTTACGGACGACATCGAAGCGCGCGAGACCGCCGGCACCCCCGGCTTTTTCCAGACCCTGCGTGCCGCCTACGCGATGGAGGTCAAGGACGCCGTGGGCGTGGACGCCATCCACGCGCGCGAGCACGCCTTTGCCAAGCGCGCACTGGACGCATGGCGCGAGATCGACGGCATCCAGATCCTCGGCCCAGACGACCCGGACGTGCGCCTCGGGATCATCTCGTTCAACGTCTCAGACGCCTCTGGCGCTCTTCTGCACCCACGGCTGGTGACAGTTCTGCTGGACGACCTGTTCGGCATCCAGAGCCGCGCCGGGTGCTCGTGCGCCGGGCCGTACGGCCACCGGCTGCTCGGCATCGACTCCGAGACGAGCGAGCGCTACCGCGCCTGCACGCTCAGCGGCGTCCACGGCCTCAAGCCCGGCTGGGCGCGCATCGGCTTCCACTACACAATGGACGACGCCGAGGCCGATTACCTCATCGAGGCCGTCCGATTCCTGGCCGAGTCCGGCACGTCGTTCCTGCCGTTCTACACCTTCGACGTGGACTCCGGCGCCTGGACGCATCGCGATGGCCGCGCCGAGCCTCTGGCGTTCGGCATCGGCGCGCTGCTCGCGCCCCGTCCGGAGGCCGCCACGCCTCTCGCGCCAGAGGCCCGGCGCGTGCGCTACGCCGAGGCGCTGGCCTATGCTCGCGCCCTCGCCGAAGACCTGGGCACCTCGTCCTGCGAGGGCAAGCTCGAGGGCGACTTTGCAGACCTCCAGTTTTTCGCCCTCGCCTCGTGAGCAGCCCGGTATCCGAAGGGCCGTCCAAACTCGCGATCCTCATCACAGGTCTCGCCGGTCTGGTCGTCGCCATCGTTCTCGTGATCGCGTTGACCCGGTCTGATCCTCCCGCGCCAGAGGCCCGGCCCTCGTTCGATGGGGACCGCGCGCTCGCGCTCGCCGCCGAGCAGGTCGCCTTCGGCCCGCGCATTCCCGGCATGCCCGCGCACGACTCCACACGTGCCTGGATCGTCGCGCAGCTGCGCGCCAGAGGCGCCCGCGTGGCCGAACTCCCGGTCTCGGTCCCGCACCCCCGAGAGGCAGGCCGCACGATGGAGGGGACCAACATCTTCGCGTCGTTCGACACGACCGCACAGCGCCGCGTGCTGCTCGCCGCGCACTGGGACACCCGCGCCGTCGCCGACAACGACCCGGACCCCACGAAACGTTTCGAGCCCGTCCTCGGTGCCAACGACGGCGCCTCTGGCGTAGCCGTGCTCCTCGAAATGGCGCGGCTTCTGTCGGAGAACCCCGCCCCGGTCGGCGTGGACCTTGTGTTCTTCGACCTCGAAGACATGGGCGAGCCCGGTTTTGGTGAGGACTCGTCGGCGGTCGCCTACGCGCTCGGCTCAGCGGCGTTTGTGCGTCAACACCCAGGCTACCGGCCTGCGTACGGGATTCTGCTGGACATGATCGGGGATCGGTCGCTGCGCATTCCGAAGGAAGGCTACTCCATGCAGGCCGCGCCCGCTGTCGTCGAGATGGTGTGGAGCGCCGCTGCGCGCGTCGGCGCCACCGCCTTCGCGCCGGAAACGGGAGCGCCGATCTACGACGACCACATCGCGTTTCTGCAGAACGGCATCCCGATGATCGACCTCATCCAAACGCCGTTCCCCGACTCGTGGCACACCACGTCCGACACGATGGACCGGCTGTCCGCTGCGTCGCTCGCACAGGTCGGCCGAACGCTTGTTGAAGTCCTCTGGGGCATCGAAGCCGAGCGCGCCACGTCGTAGCGCCAGAGGCCTCTGGCGAGCGCGCCCAGGCTCGCGCCGGTTCAGCCGTGGGGATCGGGGTACAGCCGCTCTTCGATCGCGTCGGCGACGCCCGCGAGTTGGGCCGCGTCCATGCCGTCGAGGATCTTGCGCATCGGCCTCTTCATGCCCTTAACCGCGAGGTCCAGCGCGACGCCGAGCGTCTTTCTCGTGATCGCGCCGACGCCGAGGTCCGCCAGAGGCCCGTTGAAGTGGTGGTCCATCGAGTGCTGAACCGAGGCGTGAATAAACGCGAAGGCCCGGTCCGATTTCTCGGCCTCTGGCGCCGAGCTGCGGAGAACGCGGATGGTCTCGCGCCCGTCTTCGGAGAGGGAGTCGGGCAGAGGGGTCGCGAGAAACCAGGAGCGGCTCATTGGAGGATCGGAAGGGGAGAGGTCCACGCGTCGGCTGGCGCGTCCTCGAAGGCGGTCGTCACGATGGCGGCGCCATCGGCCTTGCTCTTTCGCGTCATGAACGTCAACGTTCCGCTGGGCGACGCCAGAGGCTGCGGGCTGCCCCAGTCCCACGTCGTCACGTTCGTGTCGCCTTCGAGCACGTACGTCCATCCGCGTATCGCCCCGTCGGGGCCGACGCGTAGCCAGTAGCGGTCGCCCGGCGTGAGGCCGACGTCGCCGAACGAGAGCGCGAGAACGCGGTTGTCGCCTCTGGCGGAGTCGGGCGCGAGCGAGCGGTTCACGCCGGGGTCCATGACCTTGAGCGGCGCCAGAAGCCAGTACGTGTCGTTGATAAAGCGGGTGTAGCCGGCCGCGAGCAGGCTGTCTGCGGGGGGGGAGACCTCGCCGTTGACGTACGCAGCGCCAGAGGCCTCGCCTGCTGCGGACGCGGCAAGGTCCAGGATGACGACGGCCGTCGAGTCCTCGCCGACGCTCCACTCGACACGCGCCCGGTCTTCCCGTCGGTCCCAGAGGTGCCGCGCCTTGAACATCTCGACCGAGTCGCGCTCAAACGCCCAGTCGAATCGGAGCAGTGGGAGGTCGCTCCACGCGTCCCACCCGCCGCTAGCGTCAATGAGCTCCATCGCGAGGGAGTCTGCGGCGGTGGTCACCTCAGGGGTCGAGGGACCCGAGGTGCACCCTGCGAGGGCGAGTACCAAAATGAGGGCGAGAGAGCGCATGGGTTCGGAGAAAGGGGAGAGGGAAGATCGGTCGGCAGCTTGTGCCGTTATTGCAACAACCATGTACGAGATGCTTCGGCGTCTCTGGCTCTGTACGTCCGTTATACGGCTTGCCTCTGGCGCCAGAGGCTTCTAGCTTGGCCGTACCTCATGCTGCCGCTGCGCACAAGGGAGCGATCCCGTGCGCATCAGTCGCGATCCGAAGAGCCCGGCCCCGGTCGGGCTCTTCCGCGTTCTAGAGGTTGCGTTGTCTCGCACGGGCTAGGGGGAGTTGGCTCACGTTGCGCCAGAGGAGGAGGCTGAGCAACTGCGCTGTCTGTGTTAACATCTGGATAAGTTCACCTTGACTGCATCTCGCGTTCGCTGTTTCTTGGTGATGTGACCGCGACGCAGCCGGTGGCCTAGACAGCCCGACGCCCCGCCGAACGGATCACGTTCCTTGACGCGACTGACTCTCCAGGCAGCATGAGGGCATACTCGTGCGCCACGACTTGAACCAGCACCTATCGGCGCTCCGCCTCTTGGTCTCTGACCGATCACGGAGTTCCACCGCTGGAGTACGAGACGGGATTCCTCTGCGCGGATTCGTCCGCATGGAGACGCGCCCGGCTCCTAGAGCGTGACGCATTCCTGACGGGCTTCGGCCCAGAAGGCGAGCATGTTTGCACGTCTGACGACGGGTTGATTTTGCGTCATTCCGTCACCGCTTGCACGTGCTCTGCACGTTTCGGGCGGGAGAGAGAGCACTGGTCTCTGCGGCGCGAGCCGCCGAGGCGATCCGGTGTTCTCGCGTCAAGGGCAGTTCCGAGGGGCTCGCACAGATGTGCGGGCCCCTCGTTTGCGTATGGAACGCTGGGGCATGGTGGGGGTCTATGGAAGAGGACCTCTACTTCCGCCGTGCTCCGAATACTCCTCCGTGTAGCCTACGTTGCCGCATCCGCCGCGATGTTGTTCGTCACCCTGTTCGTGACTGGGCCTCTGGCGCCAGATTCAACGTGGCTGAAACGATGAGCGAGAAACGAGTACGCAGCCCCATCATCCGAGCCCGCCGGTCGGGCCGAACCGGACGCCAGAGGCAACGCGCGCGTGCTGCGGTGCCGAGCTTCTTCACGCTCATGAACCTCCTCGCGGGGTTCTTCTCCATTATCCAGACGTCGAATGGCAACTTGGAGGCGGCCGCCTGGCTCGTGGTCCTGGGCGCCTTTTTCGACCTCTTCGACGGCATCATGGCCCGATTGGCGGGCGTGTCGAGCGAGTTCGGAGTCGAGTTGGACAGCCTCTCGGACGTGGTCTCGTTTGGCGTGGCCCCGAGCTTCCTGCTCTACGAGTTCGGGTTGAACCAACTCGGTCCGATGTGGGGCGCGCTCCTGGCGAGCCTGCCCGCGCTGTTCGGCGCCGTGCGACTCGCGAAGTTCAACACCCTCGCGTCCTCTGGCGAGAAGTCCTCCGAGTTCATCGGACTACCTATCCCGGCGCAGGCTGGCACCGTAGTGGTGTTCATTCTCACCTTTTACGACGCGCAGTGGTTCAACGTCCTCGCGAGGCCCCAGATCTCGGTGTTGATCACCCTCGTGCTGGTGTTGTCTGCGCTGATGGTGTCGCCGGTCCGGTTTCCGGCGCTTCCCCAGCCGTCGCCGTCCAACCTCAGGGAGTATCGAGGACGGTTCTTACTGTTCGGGCTCGCGCTCGTCTTGGGCATCGTATTTCAGGAGGTGGGCCTGTTGATCTCAGCGCTCGTGTACCTCGCCATTGGGCTGGGCAAAACGTTGGGATGGGTCTACCGCGTCGCGACCCAGGACCCGGACGCCGAGGCGGTTCCGGTCGAGGCCGAACCGTAGTTTCCAGCCCACCCTTTTACGCAGTTCGATGTACCGCGCTACCGTCCACGTCACGCTTCGGCCTTCCATTCTCGACCCGCAGGGCAAAGCCATCCAGTCCGCGCTGGACTCGCTGGGGCAGACCGCTATCGAGAGCGTTCGCACCGGCAAGCGGTTCGTGCTGACGATCAACGCGGACTCCGAGCAGGAAGCGCGCGAGGCGGCCACCAAAGCTTGCGAAACGCTTCTGGCGAACGCGGTAATGGAGGACTTTGAGGTCGAAAGCGTCCACGCACTCGAACTGGTAGCGTAGCAATGCCCCGGTTGGCGACAGACACGGAGGTCCTCGTCGAAGACGCGGTCGACACGCGGCTTGACAACCCCTGGCGTGTGATCCTCTTCGATGACGACATCCACACGTTCGAGGAGGTCATCGTGCAACTCGTGCTCGCGACGAACTGCTCCGCGCAAGAGGCCGAGCAGCACGCATGGCGCGTGCACACGGAGGGCAAGAGTAGGGTCTACGAGGGCTCCTTTGAGGAGTGCTTCCGCGTGCAGGGCATCCTCCGCGAGATCCAACTCGTGACCGAGATTCAGGGGTGACGCCAGAGGCCTCTGGCGTTTCCCGTTCTGTTTACCAGGCCTCTGGCACCAGAGGCCTCGCTCGATGGTCCCAGTGCGTTGATCTCAGCGCTGACGGGCTCAGCGCGAGAGGAGGTAGCTCAGCTTGACGAGCACGATGTCGTCCGCGAACCGGCCGAAAAGGTCGCCGACCTGGCCGAGCGCGTCGCGCTCGAATGGTGAGGGACCGGACCCGTCGCGCCGGACCTCTTCGAAGAGGTCGTCGTCCATGCCGCGCTGCCAGACGACGAACAGGGACGAGCCCGGGCGGTACTCCCAGCGAAAGACGGCGTTGGCATTGAAGGACGCGAAGGAAAAGTCGCGGCGCTTGGGATACGCCCCGAAGTCCCGCAACTCGTCTTCCGCCGCCAGAAGCTGGAAGTCCCGGTACTGGCCTCTGGCGGCGAACAACTGGCTGTAGAGTTGGAGCGAGATCGTCGGCCTGAAGATGACGGTCGTACGCAGCGTCAGATCTCCCGAGCGGTAGTCCCGGCGGCCGAACAGGGGCGCGTAGTAGCCGACGGCGTTGGGAATACCGGCCAGGCCGGGGATCGGAGTAAAGCCGTCTAGCAGGGCCGTCGCGTCTGTAGACGAGAGGCCCGTGTCGAACACGTCTGCAGCGGTGAACGCGGAGGGGTTCGAGGCCTCATTGCCGATGTACAGGCGTCCGTCGCCGGTGCGCACGAACCCTTCATTGGCCGCCCAGGCGCGGAGGCCTTGCGAGGAGCCGACCTCCGCCGAAAGCCTGAACTGGACGCGGTCGCTGGCCGTCCAGTCGATGTCGGCCTCGGGGCCGATCGTGTACCCGCCTTCACGATCTACGCGGCCGCTGAGGCCGAACTCCGCGACGAGGTTGCGGCGCGTGTCGGTGGAGATGGAGCCGCTGGCGCTGAGGCTCGCGAGGTTCTGGATGGGGCCCAGCCCACGCGTCTCGCGCACGTCCAGCCCGCCGAGGCCATCGAGGCTGAGGTTGAAGCTGACGTCTCGGAACCCCTTCAGCTCGCCGCTGGAGCTGAGACCGGCATCGGCGCCGCGGAACACGCCGTCCGAGTAGGTCCACGCGGCGGACGAGAACAGAAACGTGTTCAGGCGCTGGAAGGGGCCGAACGGGTTGCCTTCGTTCCAGAGCTGGATCAGGGCGCCGTTTACGGCCACGCGGTCCGTCTCGCGGAAGCGGCCGACATCGTTCAACTGGAAGCCCGGCGAGTACACGCGGAAGCCGGAGCCGAAGCGGCTATAGCCCTTGACCTGGTCGAAGCCGACGTAGAGCGCGAAGCCGTTCTCGCCAGAGGCCCCATCGTCGCGGAGCGACCCCGCGAGCACGCCCTCGGCCTGGTAGGCGTCGTCCCGGCCGACGCGGTAGCGCCAGTCCACGGCGCCGACCGCGCTTCGAGCGCCGCCCTGGCCGCGCGTGGCGTCGAAAACGGAGCCGGTGGCCCCGACGTAGTTCTGCTCCCCGATCTCCTGGCGCAGACGGGCGACGCCGTAGAAGCGGGTGGGGTCGAAGTCCTCGCCGGTGGCCGCCGCGAGGCCGCCGAATGAGAGGCCTCTGGCGGTGCGTCCCGTGAGTTTCGTCGCCGCGATAAGTGGCGACGCACCGCCGATCCGGCGGGTGTAGACGAGGGCGCCATCGCGCGAGAACCCGTTGTCGAAGATTTGCGTGCCCTCCAGGAAAAACGGGCGGCGCTCGGAAAAGAAGGTCTCGAAGGTGGAGAGGTTGAGTTCGGCCGGATCGGCCTCTACCTGCCCGAAGTCCGGGTTGATCGTCGCGTCCAGGATGACGCTCGGCGTCAGGCCGATCTTAAAGTCCGCGCCCGTGTCGAACCCCGCGTCGTAGGCCGGGCGGCCCAGGCGGGCGGGGTCCTCGCCTCTGGCGCCAGAGGCCAGCGTGTACGGCACGGCCTGCACGAGCCGCCGCGGCCGGACGCCCGCGATGCCGTCCAGTTGCCCGAAGAACTGCACGATGCCGGAGTCCGCCTGCTCGCGGCTGAACGGCGACCAGTAGGACTCCTCGCCCAGACGCGGGACTTCGCGGACGAAGTTGATGCCCCACGAGGTCTCGCGGCCCGAGAAGCGAAGCTGCGAGTACGGGATGCGGAGCTCGGCCGTCCACCCGGTCGGTGTGACGCGCACGCCGGATGCCCAGACGGCATCCCAGGAGTCGTCTTCGTCGTCGCCTTCCAGGATGGCGTCGAACTGCACGCCAGCGGCCGTCACGCCGAACAGCCGCGCCGTGCGCCCGTCGTTGTAGCTGTCGATGCCGACCGTGAAGGCGTCAGCGTTGCCGCGGTCGTCACGCCGGCTGAGCGTCTGGCGCACGAGGTCCGGGCGGCTGTCCAGCATCTCAGCCCCGATGTACAGCGCGTCGGCTGCGTAGAGCACGCGGACGCGCGTCTGCTGAGAGGCCGGCGCTCCCTCGGTTGGCTCGAACTGTACAAAGCCCGTCGCGGGCGCGGCCGCCTCCCACGCCGCCTCATTCAACGTCCCATCCACGGACATGTCGGCCGCTGGCGCCGCCGCAACGCGCGGCACGTCGGGGCTAAAAGGGGAGGCCGTAAAAAGGAGAAAACCAAGCAGGAACAGCATGGAGGCCGAGGCAGAAGGCGGCCTAAGAAACACCCGCAGTACGCATCCTCCGCGAAAGAATGAGTGCAAACCGCCGCCGTGGCGCCAGAGGCCTCTGGCGGTCTCGCGCCGCCCCTGATGCGTGCCGACCTTAGGCCATGGCCGACACGTACCGCACGCTCCGATCCGCTACCGAGGCCGAGCCTCCCAAGTCCAAGGGCTCGCGCTTTATCGGGTACGCCGCGCCAGCGGCCTCGGAGGAGGAGGCACTGGCAGCCGTGGAGACGATGCGGAAGCGCGAGCACGCCGCGCGGCACTGGTGTTGGGCATACCGACTGGGCGAAGCGGGGGAGACGTGGCGGGCAAACGACGACGGCGAGCCCAACGGGACGGGCGGCCGTCCGATTCTACAAGAGATCGAGGGGCGCGGCCTGACGAATACGGTCGTCGTGGTGACGCGCTACTACGGCGGGACTAAGCTGGGAGCGGGAGGCCTCGCGCGGGCCTACGGCGAGGCGGCGGCGCTCGCGCTGGAGACGGCAGCAGCGGAGCGTCTCATCCGCAGAGTCACCATCCGCGTGCCGGTCACGCTCCACTTCGCGTTCGACGACACCTCGGCGGCCATGCGTACGGCTCAGGCGTTCGACGCCGAGATCGCGGACCAGGTCTATTCCGCCAGCGGCGGCGCGCTGGTCCTCGCGGTGCGCCGCTCCGAGGCGGGGCCTCTGGCGGCGCAGTTCATCGAGGCGACGGCCGGGCGGGGGCGGGTAGAGCGGTAGGCGCTGGCGCCAGAGGCCTCTGGCGGCGAAGGCGGTGAGGCCTCGCAAGCCGAGCGCGGTCCCTGTTCGCTGAGGCCTGCTGCGGTGGGTTCTGCGGCCCACGTGCACAACCCTAGTTGAGTAGGTCTGGAGTCATTTTGCTCTTCAGCCAAGCCATGAACCGCGCGTCGGTTGTCGGCTCGAACGGAACGACCAACTTGTCCGTGAAGCCTACCAGGGGCCAAGAGTCAGGGATCGAGTGGCTTCGCCTTGAAGTGACGAAGAGCCACTGATATCCGAACGCTGGGAAGAAGACCACATGCTGCCCATTCAGCTTGAGGTTCACAGGGACGTGGATCGTATGCTGAGCGGCCTCCGAGCCGACAAAGCGGGCGGCAGTGAAGGGGCACATCCTAGCGGAGCCGGGATCGTCAGCAAGGAGCATCCGGCGCATGTCCTCCGCCAGCGGGCCGACTGAGAAGCGCTGATAATCGTGCAACCGAGATACGTGTGAGCGCCACAGTAGCGAGAGGCCGAACAGCTTGAAGCGATGATAGTCGTATTCCACCTCGGCCCCCTTCTGGCCTTGGTACGGAATTGCGTCGATTGATCTGAGCAGGTCTGCGGAGTAGGCCTCGTAAACGCTGAGCCGTCCTTCGCATTCAGAGCACAACATGTGCTCCCTGGCGCCGACTTGAAACGGGCGAGGTTTGCGCTGCGGGTGGCTCGAAAGCGAGATGAACGTCCCGTTCTCGTCGTACGACTTGGCGTACATGAACTCTGGCAGGACGTGAGACCGACAGAGCTTGCGCTCGTGCTGACACAAAGCGCACGGCCCAATCACTTTCCGTTTTGCCATTCTCTACAGAGGTAACGAGGCCGCAGAACAGGTTGCGCTTCAGCCGCAGCACGCAGCGAGCGCAAGTGGTAAGACGCGCAACGTACGGCCGCCGCGCCAAAGGCCTCTGGCGAGACCGCCGAGGCCGGGGCGTGCTGTCGGCCTGCAAGCGCGGGTTATGCCGCTGGCGCGGCCAGGCGGAGTTCAGAGCAGAGAGAGAAAGCGGAGTGCCACAGAGATCACGATGCAAGCCCCGAACTGCACGGCGGCGATTCTTCGGACAGTGGAGCGTGGCGCTGTGCTGATGTTCGATAGCAGCAGAGTGACTCCCGCGATCAGCGCTGAGTACACGAGCACGGAGGGGAGCCGTCCGAACAGGAAGCTGAGCAGCGCGCCAGAGGCTGTCACGCTCTCGTACGTCGCAGATCCCTCGGCGTGGGATATGGTGAACAGACTCACGACAGCGAGCCCGTAGAGTCCGACGACGTTGATGGCACCCACGACGACAGCAAGCGTCACGTACGCGGACCGCGCTCCGTCTCTCTCGCATGTCGTGTGAAGCGGCATAACAAGTATTGGGCAGAACTGCCACCGAACCCTTTCACAATGGCACGGCCGTTCAACCGGGGTGAGATCGCACGATACGACGCGGTGCGCCACCGCATTCAACACGATATGCGCGCCTCTGGCGACGACGCGCGCATCACCCTCCGCGATCTCGTCCTCGCCCTGAGCGCTGCCGGCTACGATCGTTCCCACCGCGACCTCCGCGCCGTGCTCAGTGGCGAGAAGCGGAGCCGTCCCGCGCTTCGCGAGTGCAGCGCCGCCGTCGCCGCGATCCGTCGCCAGAGGCGAAGCGCGCTCCCCAGTTGGCTCTAGCCTCTGGCGCCAGAGGCCGGCCGCGCGTTCGGCCCCGTCACGGAGCCCGGCGGTAGTTTCCGCCCCCGCCAGAGGCCACCTGCCTCCTCCGGTGGAGAGCCTATGCCCTGGAGCCAGATCATCGACCAAGACCGCGCGACCGACGCGCTCCAGCGCGCGCTCGCGAGTGAGCGGATCCCCCACGCTGTGCTCTTCCACGGCCCGGCCGGGACGGGAAAACTCGCGACCGCAATGGCCTTCGCGCAGGCGCTCCAGTGCGAGCGGCGCGGCACGCCCGGAGGCCCCGTCGGTGATGCCTGTGGCACGTGTCTGCCTTGCACCAAAGTGGCGCGGATGCTCCATCCGGACGTGCGGCTCTACCTGCCGTTCCCGCGCACCAGCAAAGCTCCCAAGGACGACCGCCCGACCGACTACGCCGAGCGCGTCCGGCTTGTCGGCACCGACCCGCACGGGGCGTACGACTACCGCAGCCGTGCCAAGCTGGACGGCGACGCGCCGAGCAACAAACAGGTCGAGCACCGCCGGTTGCCCATCGAACAGGTGTTCCGGCCCGACATGACCAAGCACCCCGTCGAGGGGCGCCACGTCGTAGGTATCCTCACCGACGCGGACCGCATCCGAAAGGAAGCCGCCAACTCCATCCTCAAGCTGCTGGAGGAGCCCGCGCCGCGCGTCGTGCTCGTGCTCGTCGCCGAGCGGCTGGATACCGTCCTGCCCACCATCGTCTCACGGTGCCAGCGCGTGCGCTTTGATCCTCTGGCGCCAGAGGCCATCGAGAGGGCGCTGCAAACGCGCGAGGGCGTCTCCGCGTCCGCCTCTGGCGTGGCGGCGCGCATGGCCAACGGGTCCTACACGCGAGCGCGTCAGCTTGTCGGCAGCGAGGAACTGGGCGAGCTCCGCGGGCTCGCCGTCGATTTTGTGCGGCAGTCGTACCTCGGGCGGGCGGGCGGCTTGATGCCCATCGTGGACAAGGTTTCCGGGCTGGGGCGCGAGGGCGCGAAAGCCTGGCTGGGACTCGTCCACAGCTGGATCCGAGACCTCGTCCTCGCCCGCGCCTCTGGCGACGCCGCGCCGCTCGTCAACGTGGACCAGACCGAGGCGATCCGCAAGTTCGTGGCGCACGTGCCTGACGCGGACCTCGCCGCGATGGCCTCCCAGGTGGAAGACGCGATAGGGCTCGTGACTGGCAACGCGCCGCTGGCGCTTGTCGCCATCACGCTCGCCTACGGTCTTCGCGACGCCATGCACGGCCGTGGCCGTCCGCACCTCGTCGTCCCCCTGGATCAGGTCTCCGTGTAGGCGAGTTTGGTGGCACATGACGGGGTAACCTCGCGCTGAGCTGTGCGCAGTTCGCTACCTTGGAGTGTCTCCCCGTACCGCAGGCATTCCGATAGGTCCTGCTACTTGCATGACCTTCAAAGAGTTGGGCCAAATCGCCCTTGTGATCGCCGCGCTCCTTCTCGCCGGGCCTCTGGCGGCGCAAGACGTCGCGTACACCGAGCGGCGCACGTTCGTGTTCGGTGAGAGTCCAGAGAACGTGACGGAACGCGCTGAGGTAGAGGTGCGCTACCTCTCGCCTCGATCCACGGGCTGGAGGGAGTTCGGCGCCTTCGAGCAGTACTTCGGCCCCATCCAGGGACTCCGAGCCGAGCTGAACGGCTCGCGCCTGCGTGGCGACGCGATCCAGAAGATCCGACCGGAGAGCGCGGACGTGTTCCTCTCCAGCGGCACGTACCACCAGATCTCGCTGCCCGAGGCGCCCAAGCCGGGAGACGTGATGGCGTACTCATACCGGCGCACGTACCTCTCCGCCGCCTACGTCCCCATCCTTCGCGTCCCGAGCATCGACCGGCTCGCGGAGTACGTGATCGACGTGGAGCACCCGAGCACGGTTCAGGTGGAGTTCCGCATCGAGGCGCCCCGCGGAGAGGTCCCGCACGAGATCTCGACCACCGCCAGAGGCACCCGCCTCACGTTCCGGGACCTGAAGCCACTGGACGACCTCCCGCTCTTCGCGCACAACGGCGTCCACGCCTTCGTCATGCTCGACGTGCGCAAGGGGCCTCTGGCGCTGACCCCGACGGCGCCGGACGAGTTCGCGGCGTGGTACGCGACGCTGACCCAGCACCCGGTCCCGGCTACGATCCTGCCCGTCGCGAAAGGCATGGAAAGCCAGAGCGATTCGGCCACGGTCGCCTCATTCCACGACTACGTCCGCCGGTCCATCCGCTACATCGCCGACGAGCGCGACGCGGGCGCGTTCGTGCCCCGCGCGCCGGATCTGGTCATGGAGCGCTCCTACGGCGACTGCAAGGACCGCGCGTTTCTGATCTCCGCACTCGCCAAATCGCTCGGCCTCCAGGTCGATCCCGTCCTGATCTCGACCGAGCCCGAGCCGGAGTTCGAGGACGTGCACCTCACGCTGTATAACCACGTCATTTGCTCCTTCGAGCACGACGACGGCACGCGGACCTACTTCGACCCGACCAACCCGTACCTCTCATTCGGGGACCTGCCCGAGAGCGACATCGACGGCCTCGCGCTCCGCATGGGCCCCGACGGCGCCGAACGCTTGTTCGTCGAGAGCCCCAGCACGGACCCCACGCTGGACCTCCGCCTGAGCGTGGACCTGGACGCGCCAGAGGCCTCTGGCGCCGAACTGACCGTCCGGGGCACGCTGCTCGAAATGGTCCGTGCGATCGAGGCGCGGAGCACCGAGACCGACGCGCGCAACGCGCTCTCGGCCGTCGCGGGCGACCTGCTGACCAAGATCCGCTTGAGCGGCCTGGAGTTCGTCTCCGAGTCGCCGCGCTCCCGCGAGTACCGCTCCCGCGCCGACCTCTCGCAGTTCGTCATCGCGTCCCCCACCAAGCGCTACCTCCCGCTGACGCCCTTCCGCGCCATCGATCCCGACGTGACCGAGCGGCGCGAGGACGCGCTCCAGATCCGCACCGCGGACCGCCCCAACGTCCGCCTCCGCCTCGATGTCTCCGGCGCGTGGCAGCCCGACAGCACCGACACCACGTTCGGCGACGCCAGAGGCCCCGTGTGGTTCGAGGCGCGCGCCGAGCCTCTGGCGGAGGGCTCCGTCGTGGAGTACAGCTTCGGGCAGCGCACCAAGCGGTTCAACGGGGAGGACCGCGCCGCCTACCTCTCACTCGCCGATGCCTACCTGGGGGCCCGGAGAGATGTCATCACCTTCCGGTCACCCTCCGACGAATGATCCGCCGACTCCTCACCCTCGCGCTCCTGATCAGCCTCTCCGGCTGCACGGGCGTCGATTACCTCTCCTCCTTCCGCACCGACCTCACGCAGCGCCCGTTCGATGAGATGCCGGCCATCGCGTCCTTTGACGTCGATGCGCTCTCCGAACAGTACCCGGGCGAGCCGGCGTACTACTTCGACTTCGAGCAGACCCTGGAGCACGTTTTCCTCATTCCGGAGAGCGACCGCTGGATCTACGTCGAGGACATCCGGCGTCAGTACGTGATTCTGGACGCCGACGAGGAAACGTTTACGACGTTTCGCGTCAACCTCGCGCCGCGCGAGAGGCTGGACGGCATCATGCTCCGGTCTACGTCGCCCTCTGGCGAGGTGCTGACGTACAGCGAGGACGACCTGATTCGCGAAGTCGACGACGGCCGGGTCGTGTACAAGTTTGCCTACCCGGCCGTCGAGCGCGGGACGGTGATCGAGGAGTCGTTTCGCACCAACCGCGAACTGGCCAAGGACTACACGCCGCCACTCTACATCGACGCGCCGCTGCAGCTCTACGTGCCGGTCAAGAACTTCGCGTTCCAGTACGTCTTCCCCACGAACTGGGCTCTCAAGATCAAGCAGGTTGGGCCGCGCCAGATTCCGCCCTACGAACTGGACCGCAATAGCTACGACGGACGCACCGTCGTCACGTTTAAGGGCCGCGATCTCGCCGGCTTCCCAGACGAGCCGTACTCGCCGTTCTTCAAGGAGATCGCCTCGTACCTGGAGATGCAGGTGACGGAGATCGCGAACCCGTACTTCCCTGGAGACAAGCCTCTGTACGAGACCGAGAAGTCGTGGGAGGAGCTCACGAAGCGGTACGGGGAATACGCGTTCGACCGGGGCCGCCGCTTCCGCGAGGTGGAAGAGCAGGCACAGTCTCTCGCCAGAGGCCTGGAGTCCGACTCGGCCAAGGTGGCGTCCATCGTGAGCTGGATCCAGAACAACATCGAGGTCGGCGGGGACGCCGACGACCTTGCAAGCGTGATGCGCGAACGCAAGGGCAACAGCCTCTTGCAAACGTCTCTCGCCCAGGCCATGCTCGCCGAGGTGGGCCTGGACGCGGACTTTATCATCATCCACCCCGCGAACGAAGGCTACTTCGATAGAAGCTTTATCTCCGGCACGCAGTTCACGACGCCAGCGGTGCGTGTGAAAAGCGCCGACCGGCAGTACGTCGTGTTCCCGTTCGTGGAGGGGCTGCCCATCACCTACATCCCCGAGTTCTACCAGGGGGCAGACGCCATCGTGATTCGGCCCGAAGGCGGCGCCGAGTTCATCCAGGTCCCGACTCAGGACGCCGAGTCCTACGCCGTGGATGAGGATTACGCGGTCGAGATCGACGAGGACGGGATCATCCGCGTAGAGGAAACGAAGACGCTTCGCGGCATCGCGGCGTACGAGCTCCGCAAGTCCTTCGAGGACCTCTCCGACGAGGAGAAAGAGGAGGAAGTCCGTGAGCTGCTGACCTACAACGAAGGCCAGATCGAGGACTTCGAGTACGAGGTCCAGGCGCTGGACGCCTACGGGCAGCCTCTGGCGTTCGTGCTGCGCTACACGATCCCGGACCTGGTGACGGTGACGCCAGAGGAGGTCATCTTCCGGACCGGCGGCTTGCTCTCGCCCGCGTCACTGAGCGCGTTCGAGACAAAGGTGACCGAGCGGCAACTCCCAATTCGGATCTACTACGACCGCATCACCAACAAGTCGATCCGCATCTCGTACCCGGAGTCGTGGACGCTGGCGACGGAGCTGGAGGACACGGCCGAGCAGACGCGCTTCGGCTCCGTCCGCGGCATCTACCTGATGGGGGAAGGCGAGATCACGGCCGAGCAGCAGATCGTGCTCAAGGAGAGCCGCGCCTCGCCGACGGCCTACGGCGCGCTCCTGCAACTGACGGGCAGCCAGTCCCGGCTGTACGTCCCGACGCTCGTGTTCACGATCGACCGGTAAGCCTCTGGCGTGGTCGCCATGCTTCCACACCGCCGCGGGTGGGTGACGCTTAGAGCGCTGCCCACCCGCGCGTACGTTCAACGGCCTGGCGCCAGAGGCCGCGTTGCCGCTGGCGCTCGTCGTCGGAGAGGGTGGGCGTGAAGACGGCCTCTGGCGCGGGAGGCACGATGGACTCGGGGGAGAGGACGCCCGCGCCGATGCCCGCGAGCGCGGCGGCGCCCCAGGCGGTCGCCTCCACGTTCGCGGGCCGCTCGATGGAGACGCCCAGCAGGTCGGCGTGAATCTGGAGGAGCACGTCGTTGGACGCCGCGCCGCCGTCGACGCGGAGTCTGTCCAGGAGGAGTCCGGAGTCGGACTGCATGGACTCCAGCACGTCGGCCGTTTGGTGCGCGATGCCCTCCAGCGTGGCGCGCGCGATGTGCGCCACCGTCGTGCCGCGCGTGAGGCCGAACAGCGAGCCTCTGGCGTCCGGGTCCCACGTCGGCGCGCCGAGCCCGGTAAAGGCGGGGACGAACACGACGCCGCCGGCGCTCTCGACGCTCGCCGCCAGAGGCCCGACCTCGCGGGAATCGTCGAGTAGGCCCAGGCCTTCGCCAAGCCACTGCACGGCGGCTCCGGCGACGAAGACGCTGCCTTCGAGGGCGTACTGCAGCCCATGGCCGAGGTCCCACGCCGTCGTGGTCAGCAAGCCGGCGTCAGATGCGACGGCGGTTTCGCCGGTGTTGAGCAGCAGGAAGCCGCCCGTTCCAAGGGTGTACTTGGCGTCGCCAGAGGAGAGGCAGCCTTGTCCGAACAGCGCGGCGTGCTGGTCGCCTGCTATACCCGTTATTGCAATGTCGTTCCACGTTCCAACAGCGGCCGCGCACGGCGTCACGTCAGGCAGCATCGCCTCCGGTATCCCGAGCGCGTCCAGCATCAGCGGGTCCCATCGCTTCTGGCGGAGGTCCCACAGCAAGGTGCGGCTCGCGTTCGTGACATCGGTGAGGTGACGCCCACCGTCGGGTCCGCCGGTCATCCACCAGACCAGCCACGCATCTACGGTCCCGAACAAGAGATCGCCTCGTTCGGCTCGTTCCCGGGCACCGGCGACGTTTTCCAGGAGCCAGGCCAGCTTGGTGCCCGAGAAGTACGGGTCCAGCCGGAGGCCGGTCACGCGACGGACGTGGGGACCGAGCCCTTCGTCGCGCAGGCGCGCGCACATCTCGGCCGTCCGCCGGTCCTGCCACACGATCGCGCGGTGGATCGGCTCGCCCGTCGCGCGGTCCCACACCACCGTCGTCTCGCGCTGGTTGGTGATCCCCAGCCCGGCGATCTGGCCGGGCTCAACGCCTCCCATCGCCTCGCGCGCGACGGCGAACTGCCGGTCGCGGATTTCCATCGCGTCGTGTTCCACCCATCCGGGCCGCGGGAAGTGCTGCGTCAGAGGCTGCTGAGCGGTTCGGACCACGCGGCCTCTGGCGTCGAACAGGATGGCGCGGCACGAGGTGGTGCCTTGGTCCAAGGCGAGCAGATAGGTCACGGAAGCGTTGAGCCAAAGTGAAGAGGGGAGGCGGTAGAGGAGTGTGATGGCTCCCGCGCCAGAGGCTACGGTACCTTTGCGCCTGTGAACGGCCTCCGATCCCCGTTTCTCCGCCGCCTGATCGCGTGCCTGGCCTTGGCCGGGTTCGTGCTGCCGCTGGCGCCTACCGCCTCGGCGCGCGGTGCGGCCACGGAGCGGTTGACAAACGCGCTGGGACATCGCGAGGCGGTCGAGATTGCGATGGCGGCGTCGCAACATG
Source organism: Rubricoccus marinus (assembly GCF_002257665.1). NCBI lineage: Bacteria > Pseudomonadati > Rhodothermota > Rhodothermia > Rhodothermales > Rubricoccaceae > Rubricoccus > Rubricoccus marinus. Next base: position 1,693,658 of record NZ_MQWB01000001.1, read on the forward strand.
CGGCGAACCCCGAGCAGGCGTTCCTCTCCGCATACTTCGCGGCCACAGGCCAGGACGCCGACGAGGTGCTCGCGCGCTTAGGAGGCGAGGCGCTGTGGCTTCTCGCCGAACCGCTCTCGCCACTGGCGGTGATGGTCGCCGGCGGTACGTCGTCGGTCTCCCCGGCCGCAGGCGCAGGCTCCGCCGTTCTCCAGGCTCCGGCCTCTGGCGATTCGCACGCCGCGAGCGCTGCGATTTTCGACAGCGCGCCAGAGGCGCGGACTGTTGCATCGCCCCGGGCGCTGCAGCCGCGCGGCCCGTAGCCGTCCCGGCGACTCCCAACGTTTAGATCTCCGCCGCGCGAGTGGTCGCGCGGCTCCCCCCCGACACGATTGTCGCCTCTACGCTTGCGCCAGAGGCGCCCCGAACCATGCAAGGCAACGGATTCAAAATTGCCGCCGTCGCGGCTTTCATCTTGCTCTCGCTCTTCTACCTGTGGCCCACGGCCCAGAGAGCGCTCAACGCCCGCGAACTCGCGGCGATGGACTCCACCCAGCAGGTGGAATACCGCGAGGCCAACTACGACGACCTCCAGAACACGCGCGAGCGCTCGCTGAACCTGGGGCTCGACCTCCAGGGCGGCATGCACGTCACGCTCGAGGTGGGCGCAGGCGCGCTCATCAAAGAGCTGGCCGAGGGCCGCGAGGACGAGACGTTTACCGCCGCGCTCGCTGCCGCCAACGCCGCGGCCGTCGAGTCTCGTGACAACTACGTCGACCTCTTTGTAGACGCCGTGGAGGAGGAGCGTCCGGGCACTCGCCTGGCCCGCTACTTCCGCAACTCCTCGCGCGGCATCACCGCCCGGAGCTCCAACGACGAGGTCGCGGAGTACCTCCGGGTCGAACTCGCCGACGCCATTGTGCGCGCGACCGAGATCATCCGTCAGCGCGTCGACCGGTTCGGCGTGACGGAGCCGTCCATCCAGCAGCAGGGCTCCAACCGCATCGCGGTTGAGCTTCCTGGCGTTGACGAGCCTCAGCGCGTCCGTGACCTCCTCCGGGGCACGGCGAAGCTGGAGTTCCGCCTCCTCCCGGATCCCGGCATCGTCGCCAACGCGGCGCAGCAGATCGTCGCCTACGTCGACCAGGGCACCGCGCCCGCGGCGGACACCACGGCCTCTGGCGCCGCCTCCGATTCGACCGGCGCCGCAGCGGATTCGGCCTCGTCCGAGCTCGACATCGCGTCCATGACCGGCACAGCCGCGCCAGAGGCGCAGACGGGCGAACGGCTCATGTCGGACCTCGTCGCGCTCGTGCAGAACGACGGCTTCAACCCGTACTTCGGCGCCGTCCAGGCTCGCGATACGGCGGCAGTGTCGGCCATCCTGCGTCGTCCCGACGTCGCGCGGTTGATCCCGCCCGGCGTCGACCTGTTCTACTCGGCGCGCCCCATCGAGGGCCGCGAGAGCGAGGACGAGTACTGGCTCATGGGCGTCAACGAGCGCATCGAGCTGGAAGGTGACGTGGTGACGGACGCCGGTCCGGACTTCGACCCGCTGACCAACGCCCCGTTGGTCTCGATCAGCATGAACGGCGAGGGCGCTTCGCGCTGGAGCCAGCTGACGGGCGCCAACATCGGCAAGCCGGTCGCCATCGTTCTGGACGGCCTCGTCTACACGTGGCCGCGTATCAACAGCCGGATCTCCGGCGGACGCACGTCCATCGAGGGCGTGACCAAGACCGAGGCGGACGACATCGTGACCGTGCTCAAGAGCGGTGCGCTGCCCGCGCCGGTTCAGATCGTAGAAGAGCGGACCGTCGGCCCGAGCCTCGGCGCTGAGTCCGTGAACGCGGGCTTGCGGTCGCTGATGATCGGCTTCGCGATCGTCGTCGTGTTCATGATCTTCTACTACCGCACGGCAGGCCTCGTGGCCGGCGTGACGCTGATCCTGAACGTGCTGTTCATCTTCGGCATCCTCGCGGGCTTCCGCGCCACGCTCACGCTTCCGGGCATGGCGGGCATCGTGCTCACCATCGGTATGGCGGTCGATGCCAACGTGCTCATCTTTGAACGCATCCGAGAGGAGATGGCCACAGGCAAAACGCTCAAGGCGGCCGTCCAAGGCGGCTTCGAAAAAGCGCTCTCGGCCATCGCTGACGCCAACATCACGACGTTCCTGATTGGCGTGATCCTGTACTCGTTCGGCCTCGGGCCGATCCAGGGCTTCGCGGTCACGCTCATGGCCGGCATCGTGACGAGCCTCTTCACGGCGCTCGTCGTGACCCGCCTGCTCCTCGACTACCTCGTTCAAAGCCGCGGCGCCAACGTCGCCTTCGGCTGATCGGTTGACCACCGCCAGAGGCCACGATCCATTCGCCGGGCCTCTGGCGGGACCGATACCGCAACCGACCAACCGAATCCAACTGAACCATGCGCATTTTCGAATCCGTCCAATACGACTTCTGGGGCAAGCGTCGCCTCGGCCTCATCATCTCCAGCACGCTGATCGTCATCGCGCTGATCTCGCTCGTCTATCCCGGCCTCGAAGCCGGCATCGACTTCAAGGGCGGAACGGAGGTCGTGGTCGAGACCCAGACCGCGATCCCGCCGACCGAGGCCCGTGCCGCTCTGAACTCCGTCCTGGGTGAAGGCACCGAGGTCAAGCAGTACGGCGACGCCACCGAGCTCCTGATCCGCACGAGCACGGACACCGGCGACGCCAGCGAGATCACGAACTCAATCCAGACCACCCTCGCGAGCAGCTTCGCGGGCTCCCAGCCCAACATCATCCGTACGGATGCCGTCGGTCCCCGCTTCGCGGAGGACCTTCAGCGCGGCGCGATGCTCGCCGTGTTCGGGTCGCTCTTCGTGATCCTCCTGTACATCTTTATCCGCTTCGACTGGCGCTTCGCGCTGGGCGCCGTGGCGGCCCTCGCGCACGACGTCATCATCGTGCTCGGCCTCTTCGCGCTCGTGCACGACCTCACGCCGGTTACGCTGATGATCGACCAGACCATCATCGCAGCGCTGCTGACCATCGTCGGCTACTCGATCAACGATACTGTGGTCGTGTTCGACCGCGTGCGCGAGTTCGCCAACCTGTTCAAGACCGAGCCGTTCGAGTCGGTGGCCAACCGCGCGATCAGCAGCACGCTGTCCCGCACGTTCCTGACCAGCTTCACGACGATCCTCGTGGTGTTCGTGCTGTTCATCTTCGGCGGTGAGGTGCTGCGCGGCTTCTCGCTGTCGCTCATCATCGGCATCCTCGTGGGTACGTACTCCTCGGTCTTCGTCGCCACGCCGCTCGTGGTGCTCCTCCGCGAGCGCTTCGGCGCGGGCGTTCCGAAGCTCGCCTCGGCCCGCTAGCCTCTAGCGGTCAGGCTCCGGCGCCAGAGGCCCGTGTTGCCTCTGGCGCCGTAGGTTCGGACGCCTTCCCCCTCTCTCTCCGCCATGCAGATCCAGACCTCCGAACACGACGGCGTCGCCGTCCTCTCTCTCGCCGGCGATGCCATGGGCGGCCCGGACGGGTCCGTTCTGCACGAGGAACTGCGGACGCTCCGCGCAAGCGGCCAGAAAGACATCGTCGTCGACCTCGAGGGCGTCGAGCGGATGAACTCGTCCGGCCTCGGGATGCTGATCGGCGCGCTCACCATCGTGCGCAACGCCGGGGGAGACCTCCGGCTCGCGAACGTGCACGAGCGCGTAACGCAGCTCCTCACCGTGACCAAACTGCTCGGCGTGTTCTCCATCCACGACAGCGTGGCGGACGCCGCCGCCGCTTTTAGCGCTTAGCGCTGACGCGCTTCGCCAGAGGCGCGCGAATCTGACGGCCTCTGGCGCGCGTCTGTGCCGAGGCTCCACTGGGGCGCGGTCGTCGTGCTCCGGACACCACACTGCTCAAGATGCCCGTAACCATCGTGATCGGCGCCCAATGGGGCGACGAAGGAAAAGGAAAAGTCGTCGACCTTATCGCGCCAGAGGTGGACATCGTCGCCCGCTACCAGGGGGGCGCCAATGCGGGACACACCATCAAGTGGGAGGACAAGACGTTCGTCCTGCACCTGATCCCGTCCGGCATTTTCCACGAAGGGACGGAGTGTGTGATCGGCAACGGCGTCGTGATCGACCCGGTCGCGCTGATGGCGGAGATCCGCCAGGTGGAAGCTCTCGGCTTCCAGGTGGAGGGTCGGCTGCACATCTCCCATACGGCGCACGTCATCATGCCGTACCACAAGCGTCTGGACCAGGCTAAGGAGAAGTACCGCGACGCGGGCGCGATCGGCACGACGGGGCGGGGAATCGGCCCGGCGTACGTGGACAAGTTCGCGCGCAACGGTATCCGAGTCGTGGACCTCTTGGACAAGGACACCCTCCGCGCCAAGCTCGAATCCGCCCTGGAGGAAAAGAACGACCTCCTCGCGAAGGTGTATGGCGCCGAGCGGATCGACGTGGACGAGATGGTCAACGAGTACGTGGACTTCGACCGCCGCATCGACCCGTTCGTGACTGACACGACCGCGCTGTTGCACCGCGCGCTCGCAGACGGCAAGCGCATCCTCGCCGAGGGCGCGCAGGGCTCGCTCCTCGATGTAGACCACGGGACGTACCCGTTCGTCACCTCCAGCCACCCGACCGCTGGCGGCTGCTGCACCGGTCTCGGTGTTCCGCCGACGTCGGTGGACCGCGTGATCGGCATCGTGAAGGCGTACTCCACGCGCGTCGGCAACGGGCCGTTTCCGACGGAGCTGGAAGACGAGACCGGCGAGCAGCTCCGGGCCACAGGCCAGGAGTTCGGCGCCACGACGGGCCGGCCACGCCGCTGCGGCTGGCTGGACCTCGTCGCGCTGTCCTACGCCACGCGCGTTAACGGCTTTACCGACCTCGCCGTGACCAAGCTGGACGTGCTGGCCGGTATCGACGAGCTGAAGGTCTGCACCGCCTACAAGATCGGCGACAAGATCACTGACCGGTTCCCGCTCGACCTTGACACCCTCGACCGGGTGGAGCCGGTCTACGAAACGCTCCCCGGCTTCGGCTCCATTGACGCGGCCTCGACCATGGACGCGCTCCCGCAAGAGGCCCGCGACTACCTCCAGTTCATCGAGGACCGCCTCGGCGTCCGCATCTCCACCGTCGGCACGGGCCCGAAGCGCTCGGAGACGATCGAGGTGTAACGCCTCTGGCGCGAGAGGCTCGTCATCACGGCCGGCCGTCTCGCGCGGAAGTAGGCCTCTGGCGCTGGCATCCCGCCAGAGGCTTGGTGCGGCGACCGGACGCCAGAGGTGCGACCTTGGGCCTTCTCCACCTCAGTGCACGTGCAGGCGTACCGGACGGGAACCAAGCTCAAGCTCGGGCTGATCGTGGCGGCGGTCGCCATCGCGGCGGTCTCGCTGCTGTTCACGTGGCGGCTGGCGGATCGGCTGCAGGCGCAGGACGAGGCAGCGGTTGAGCTGTGGGCGCGCGCGATCGAGTTCCAGGCGCGGATCTCCTTCCAGGGCAACCCGGTCGCGGAGGAGCTTGCCGCGCTGGACAGCGCCGTGGCCTCTGGCGCGCTACGCGTGGACCCCGAGCGCGCCGAGGCGTTGCGGCAGGCGCTGGCGTGGGCCGAAGCGCAACCAGGAGGCGAAGGACTGGACTTCGTGTTCGGCGAGATCATTCAGCCCGGACGGTTCTCCGTGCCGGCGATTATCACCGACTCGTTGCTCGGCGTCGCCACGCTCTCACGCAACGTGGAGGTCGATTCCTCGCGCGGTCCCGAGGCGGTGCAGGCCGAGCTTCTGGCGCGAGTTGGCGAAATGGACGCGGACCACGAACCCATCCGGTTCGAGTACCTGCCCGGCCAGGTCCAGTTCGTCCACTACGAGGAAAGCGACCTCGCGCGGCTGATCCGCGCGTTCCCGGCCGTTCAACTCGCGGTCGTAGGCCTGTTCGTGCTCGTCGGCTACCTGGGGTTCAGCTACGTGCGCCGTAGCGAGCAGTCCATGCTGTGGGTGGGCATGGCAAAGGAGGCCGCGCACCAACTGGGCACGCCGCTATCGAGCATGATCGGCTGGATTGAACTGCTCAGGCTGGGCGATGCCGCGCCGACCGATACCATCGCGGACGAGTTGGAAGAGGACGTCGACCGCCTGAAGCGCGTCGCGGACCGGTTCGAGAAAATCGGCTCGATGCCTGCGCTGGATACCGTTGCATTGGGACCCGTTCTGCACCGCGTGGGGGACTACATGCGGAGGCGCCTGCCGCGCTCTGGCGCCGCCATCGACCTGCGCGTTGAGGTCGATCCAGCCTTAGAGGCGCGGCTCAACCCGGAGCTGTTCGAGTGGGTTGTCGAGAACCTCCTCAAGAACGCGCTGGACGCGATGGAAGGCGGCGGTGAGATCGTCGTGACGGCGACGCGCGAGGGGCCTCTTGTCGCGGTTTACGTGCGCGACACAGGCAAAGGCATGGACCGCGCGACGGCCCGGCACGTATTCCGTCCAGGGTTCTCTACCAAGAGGCGGGGCTGGGGGCTCGGACTTAGCCTCTCGCGTCGGATCGTCGAGGCGTACCACGGAGGTCGGCTGGAAGTCGCCTCCTCGCGTCCGGGCGTGGGGACCACGTTCCGGATCACGATGAACGCCCCCACGGGCACACAGCGCTCGCCAGAGGCCTCTGGCGAGCAGGCCGAGGAGTCCGCCTTGCGCGGTTAAAGCTCGGCGCGACGGACGCTCTGCAGCAGTTGCTCGACGGCGGCTTCACCGGGAGCGACAGCCGAGAAGATGGTGGAGCGGCGGCGCCACGACACGACGTATGAGCCGTCCACGCGCCGGCTATCGACCGGCTCCGGCTCGGCGAGGCGCGCGTACGCCTCTGGCGCGAGGCGAAGAACGCCTAGCTCGGCGGCCTCGTCCAGCAGGATGTAGTCGTACATGAAGACGACGACGGTTGAGTTGTTCGCCCCGTCGTAGCGAAACGCCGGGACCTCGACGCCAGAGCCCAGTTCGGCCGGGCCGACGCCGATTAGGTCGAAGCCATCCAGCTCGGGCGGGAACAGAGACAACCCGAACTGCTCTAGCAGGAAGGTCGACGCCTGGTCCGGGTCGTCCGTGATCTCCATGGGTCGGAACTCCGGCGCTACCTGCACGGCTAAGCGGTAGAGGTCCGGCTCCTCGGCGGCGGGCTCGCGGTTGACCCAGAACCACACGCTGACAACGCCGAGGATGAGGAACACCAGCCCAGCGAGCCAAGACCACGAAACGCCTTCGGAAGCCTCTGGCGCGGTGCTCCGCTCCTGAACCCGGTCGAACGCGGAAACGGGTTGGGGTGCAATCGGCTCGTCGGGTGTTGGATCGGTGTCCACGGGGGGCGTATCGTCGGCAGGGGGGACGTTCATCCGATCTCGGTGAGGCGGCGAGCGCGCGTGGGCTGGGAATCAAAGACGAGGCGGACGGCGGTGCCTCGGTTGAGCGAGAGAAGCGTAGAGGCGTTGCCGCGGTTGACACCCACCTCTAGAGAGCCGCTGCTCCCGAAAACGGCCACGGGCTCGGTATCGGTCACGTCCCCGTAGGACGCGTTCATGCCGCGGATGATGGTGCTCCCGGCGTAGACGCTCACGTCCCTACCGGCGCGGTGCGCGTCCACCGTCTCGCGAGGGATGTTCGTGATGCAGTTGCCGTAGCGGTCCACGTGCACTACCCACCCCTCGACGCCTTGCTCGTCGGCGCGAGGCAGGGCCCACCGCAGCGTGGCGATTTCCTCCGTCGGCGTGCCCACGTCGCGGAGCGGTACGCCAGAGGCGAGGTGCGAGGCGACAGGCGCAAAGATGTCCCGGCCGTGGAACGTCTCGCTCGCTCGCGTGCTCCGCCAGCGGTTCGGCTGGTCCAGTACAACGGTTCGCACGGGCGGGTCGTCGGTGATCAGCGAGAGCAAACCGTTGTCTGGCCCTACGAAGATGTGCTCGCGGTCGGAGCCAGGCGGGTGGAAGCGCGCCGCCAGAGGCCGCCGGGAGCCTCCCGTGCCGGGATCGACCACGCCGAGGTGGATCGTGCCTTCCGGGAAGTGCCCGATGGCTTGCCGCATCACGAACGCCGCCCCCATCACATCTTGGGGCGGGACCTCGTGCGTCACGTCGACAAACCGGACCTCTGGCGCGACGCTGAGCATCGCGCCTTTGATTGCAGCCACGTAGCCGTCCTGAGTGCCGAAATCCGTCGTAAGGGTGACGATCACGTCATGCGAGGTCAGATGTGCGAAGATACACGTCTCGGAATCGGCCGACCGGGCAGGAGTATCTTGGTTTCAACCATGAGTGAAACCCCAACGACCGCCGCCAACCCCACCGACTCCCGCCACGCGGAGGCGGTGGACGAGTTCGTGCGCCTCTGGGGCGAGATGGCCTCTCAGTGGGGAATCAACCGCACGATGGCCCTCATCCACGCGCTTCTCTTCGCCTCCAGCGATCCGCTGGACACCGACGAGATCATGGAGCGCCTCGGCATCAGCCGCGGCAACGCGAACATGAACCTCCGCGCGCTTCTGGATTGGGAGCTGGTGCGCAAGACGCACAAGTCCGGCAGCCGGAAGGACTACTACGAGGCCGAGCAGGACGTCTGGAAGTTCACCACCAAGATCATCGAGGAGCGCCAGAGGCGCGAAATCGCGCCGGTGCAGCGCGCCCTCGCCGACGTCGCCGCCGACCTCCGGGCCTCTGGCGAGGTCTCCGAAGGGGAGTCCTCGTTTGCTGATCGCATCGACGGCCTCGTGGACGTGATGGAGGTGTTCGACGGGTTTACTCGCGCCCTGCTCCCCCTTCTCCGCGGCCGACGCGCCGACGAAGTCCAGAAGATCATCAAGTTCGCCATGCGCCTCCGTAGCTCGAAAGACTCGTGACATCCTCAGAACTTGGACGAGAAGGCGAACGCATCGCCGCGGACTTCCTCACCGCTAGAGGCCATCGCATCATGGACCAGAACTACCGGTTCGGTCGCGAGGAGATCGACATCGTGAGCTTTGAGCCGACGCCGGCCGACGACGGCGGCGAGATCGTGTTCGTCGAGGTCAAGGCCCGACGCGGGACCGGCTTCGGGCGTCCGGAGGATGCTGTGGGCGAGGCCAAGCAGAAGGCGATTCGCCGCGTGGCCGAGGCGTGGCTGCACGAGCGCAAGCTGTTCCCCTCGCCCGTCCGCTTCGACGTGATCGCGGTGCTCTTCGACAAGGGTGAGCCTACCGTCGAGCACTTCGAGAACGCCTTCGGTTATTTCGGCTGATGGACTGGGGCGACGCGCACCTTCCGGTCTGCTCGGGTTCGACGCCTCTGGCGGGACCGTCTCTCCTCATCCACGGAGGCGCGTGGGCCATTCCCGATGACGAGATTCCGGCGCACCTCGACGGACTGAACCGCGCGCTCGCCAGAGGCCGTCAGTTGTTGGAGCGCGGCGAATCGGCATTGCGTGTGGTGGTGGGTGTCGTGACCGTCTTGGAATCGCACCCCGCGTTCGATGCGGGGGTGGGCGCCGTGCTGGACCGCGACGGACGGCCGCAGCTGGACGCTGGGGTAATGGACGGCAGTTCGCTCGCGTGGGGCGCCGTAGCGGGCGTTCGGACCGTCGCAAACCCGGTTCAGCTCGCTTCCCATCTGGTCCACTCCAGCGGCCAGGCGCGGTTCATGGTGGGCGAAGGCGCCGAGCGGTTCGCGGCTGAGGCCGGGATGCCGCACGTCGAGCCTGAGCGACTCATCGTGGCGCGGGAGCGCGAGCGATTCGAAGCGCTCCGCGCGAGCAATTCCTTCCACACCAGCGATGCGTTTTCGGGCGCTTCGGGCGGTCGTTCGGCCTCTGGCGCGAGTGGTGTGGATTCCGCACCGCGCGGAACGGTCGGCTGTGTTGCGCTCGACGCTAGAGGCCAGTTGGCCGCTGCAACGTCGACGGGCGGAGCGCCCTACACGCGCCCAGGCCGCGTGGGAGACAGCCCCATCGTAGGCTCGGGGTTCTGGGCCGACACCTCGGCTGCGCTGTCGGCCACAGGCTGGGGCGAGGCCATCTCGACGGTCCAACTGTGTGCCCGAACGGCCGACGCCATCGCAAGCGGCGCTGCACCGGCGGAGGCCTCTGGCGCGCGCCTCACTCAGATGCGGGAGCAGATCCGGTGGCCTGGCGCGTCGCCCGCTACAGGCGGACTGATCTCGCTAAGCGCCTCTGGCGTGGGCGGGTGGGCGTTTACGACCCCGCGCATGGCTCGCGGCGGCTGGACGCCCGAAGGCGGTGCGTGGGCATGTGTCGAGCGCGAGTAGCAGGTACCTGAGTCGACGCGACTCTGTCGGACCGTCGCTTACCAGCCCGTTCGGACCGTGGAGTCCGGTGATGCCTCCTGACGGGCCTGGGCGCGAGGCGTCGGGCGCGAGCGAACGCGGGAGCCGTTGGGTAGCGCGTCCCGGACGACCCACGCGGGACGCGTGTCGACCTCGCGCGGAACCGTAACCGGCGTCGGCGCCGGAGGAAGCTGGGGCTCGATGCGGGTTTCTGCCTCGGACGTTTCGAGCCCCCACGCGACGGCACGGCGGGTCGGCATCCGACGAAGATCGTCCGGGCGCGACGCCAAAGGCCCGCTGATTGCGCCCTCCTGGGTTTCGAGGTGCGTGCCGACGAAGTAGAACGCAAGGATGTCCTGGTAGCTCGCGCCCGCCCGGGAGTGGCCTCTGGCGCCGTACTGGCTCATCCCCACACCGTGCCCGAAGCCGCGTCCTGTAAACGTGTAGCGTCCACCCGAGAGCTGGATGTCCAGATGCGTGCTCTTGATCGTTCTCCAGCCCAGCGACGCGTTTACCGCGGCGCGGAACTGCGAGCCCGTAATGGTGCGGCCGGAGGGGCGAAGCTCCACCTGTACGGCCCGGCCGGATGGCGAGCGCTCCACGACGGTGATGCCGGTTGTGCCTCTGGCGTAGCGCGAGAGCGCGCCGTGGACGCGAGAGGCGTCGGCGGTGGCGGTCCAGCGGTGGTCGGGCGCGTCGGCGTCGTACGGGTCGGGGCGCCCGCGGAGATAGGGGACGGGGGCGGTGTTCCACACCGCCTCGTTGTTGGCGGTGTGTCCGCCAGAGGACGAACTGTAGACCGCTTCGACGACTTCGGTACCGTACTTGAGGATCTGGCCTGCCGTCTCCTCGGCCGCGCGGCGCGAGACGTCGGTGACGGATTGGGTCCCGCGGTACACCTGCGAGCGCTGGCTGTCTTCGACGTCGTACCCGGCGTGGTCTCCCTTGTGGCGGATGGCGTAAGTCCGAGCTAAAACGGCCTGGGCCTTGGCGCCCTCAATCTCAGAGAACGGGTACTCCACCGCGACGACGCTCGCGACGTACGGCTCCATCGGGGCCGCGTTGACGATGCGTAACGATTGGCCGGAGGCCGTGACCGTAAAGCCGCCCAGGTACGTCCGGTCGTTGCTGCCGGCTCGAACGCGCGTCTCGCCAGAGGACGCGAGTTCGACCGTTGAGCCCCGCTCGCGGATGTTTTCGGCTGCCACCTTCACGCCAGAGGCGTCGCGCTCCACGTGGACCACATCGCCGGGATAGGCCTGCGCGATCTCGCGCCCGTCTAGCCGTACAGAAAGGGGCGCGTCAACCGCCGTAAAGCGAGCCGAGGAGCCGTTGCGCCCTTCAAAGAGTCGAACGCGGACCTCTTGCGCCGTCGCCACCGAGGCGGTCGAGAAGAGCAGGAGGGCGAGGCAGAGACGCGTCATCGGGGTAGAAGGGAGTCCGTACGGCATCGGCATCGCGCGCGAGGCCCACAGGTGGTGCCCGACATTGTCGCACCCATGTTACATCCCAAATCCCTATAGGGCGAGACGCTCTTTGAGTTCGCGCGACCGGGCCCGGCTGGCGATGACTTCCTGGCCGCCGTCCAGCACCAATTTGTAACGCCCGGAGAACCACGGAATCATCTCCCGGATCCGATCGATCTGCACGATCGCGCTCCGGTGGATGCGCATAAAGTGGCGCCGATCCAGTCGGCTTTCGAGCGCGTCCAACGTGAACGGCACGATGTGGCGGTCGGTGACCGTCTCGCCAGAGGCCCGGACGTAGAGGTTCGTGATCCCGTCGTTGACCTCGGCCGCGAGAATGGACTCGGCCGAGACCACGATAAGGCGATCACGCGCGGGGACGGAAAGCTGGCGGATGGGCTCCGTTGGGGGCAGGGGCGCCGCACCTCTTGCGTCGCCATCGAGCGTGTCGAGAAGGGTCGCGAGCCGTTCGTCGGCGTCGTCCGTCGCGCGCTCGGCGCGGCCGATGGCGCCTTCGAGGCGTTCGGCGCCGATGGGCTTGAGGAGGTAGTCGATCGCGTTGGCCTCGAACGCTCGGATGGCGTACTCGTCGTAGGCGGTCGTGAACACGATGGCCGGGCGGGCCTCTGGCGTGAGGCGGTCGATCACGTCGAACCCGTCCAAGCCCGGCATCCGCACGTCGAGAAACGCGAGGTCGAACGCGCCGGTCTGAAGCGTCTCAAGGGCTGCCACGCCGTCCTCGGCCTCTTCGATGGGCCCGATGCGCCCGCTCTCCGCCAGAGGCTCCAGCATGCGACGGAGGCGGGATCGAGCGGGGGCTTCGTCGTCGGCGATGAGTACGCGGAGCATTAGTCGAGAGGGGAAGAGGGGAGGTGCAGCGAGGCCGAGGTTCCATCCGGACCGCTCCGGATGACAAGGCGATCCGACGTGCCGTAGATCTGGAGCAGACGGTCGGCCACGTTGGTCAGACCCACACCGTAGAACGGCTCGCGGTCTGCTTTCTCGGGTCCGAACAACGCGGGGATGCCGACGCCCGTATCTGCGACGGTGATCTCGGTCTGCCCCTGCCTCTGGCGAGCGTGCAAGCGTACCGTCCCGCCGCCGCGCTTGGACTCGATGCCGTGCTTGACCGCGTTCTCGACGAGGGTCTGCACCGCGAAGGCTGGGACAGGGGTGTCCAGCGTCGCATCGTCGATGTCGACCTGAACCTCCAGCCGGTCGCCGAACCGCGCCTGCTCGATGGAGAGGTACCGCTCAACGAGCCGCAGTTCGGTCGCCAGAGGCACAAAGCGTTTGCCCGAAGAGGTGAGCACGTCGCGGAACAAGCCGGCGAGCGTCTCGACGGTGGACTCGGCCTGGTCTGGGGATTCAGCGATCAGTGCGGCGATGGTGTTGAGCGCGTTGAAGAGAAAGTGCGGGTTGATCTGCGCGCGGAGGGCCGCCAACTCGGCTTCGGCCGTACGGCGGACGAGCGCGCGTTCGCGCTCCAACAGCGCCAACCGCTCGGATGCTAGCGCGAGCTGTGCTCCCAACGATTTGAGAGCTTCTACCTCTTCTATGTTGTACACGGAAAACCGTCTCTCCTTGCGCCCCAACGCGATAAGTCCTACGGGCTCACCCGCGCTTCCGACGATCGGCACCGCAAGTGCGACGCCGATCTGACGGAGGCGTCCCGCCAGAGGCTCCGGGAGTTGGGTTTCGTCCAACTCCTCGTTTCGCGCCCACACGCCTCTGGCGTCGCGGAAATCCGCCCACGCGCGGTCCAACTCCACAACAGTGAAGTGGGGCGGCTCAGGCCGGAACGCCGAACGCACCCACCTCTCGCCATCGGTCTCACGGAGAAAGACCACAGCCGACCGCGCGAGCAGCGCGGGGCCGACGGTTTCAGCCGTGGCCGTCGCCATCGATTCCACGTCGGGCAGCCGCCGCACGCGTTCGCCGAGCCGGTCCAGGAGAAGCCGTCCTCGCTGTCGTTCCGACCTCACCACGCGTCCGATCAGCCTGCGGACCGGTGGAGCCAGCCAGTCCGCCAGGAGCAGCAGGACGACGGTCCAGAGCCCGAGAGAGACCGGTCCGGCGCCGCGCACGTCGAGGCCGAGCGTGCGCACGAGGACCGAGCCGACCACGACCAGCACGAACACAGCAGAGAGCGCCACGCCGGTTGTGACGCTGCGCGTGAGGAGAGTCCGAAACCGGCCGTACTGAAGTGTGCCGGCCGAGACTAGCAGGACCGGAAGCAGCGAGAACAGCTGAAGCGCCACCACAAACCACCCGACCGCGACTTCGTCTTGAAAGGCTGGCAGCGTGTTGTACACCAGCAGCGCGCCAACAAGAGCGAGCGTCATCACGAACGCGGTCGCAACGCGAATCCACATCGGCGCGGTTGTCACCTCGCCTGAGGCCACGCGCCACTGCCGCCACAGAGAAAACGCGGTCGACGTGGCGACGTACACGCACACGTAGAACAGGATGGGGCCGACAAACGCGTCTGGAGGAAGAGGACCGATGTGGCCCGCGAGGGTGGCGGTAAGCACGCCGGCGCTCAAAACCGCCGGCGGCACCCAGACGAGCCAGCGGACGCCGCGGCTGGCCAAAGACGAAAACCGATCGTCGAGGAGCGTCCGGCGAAAGAGCAGAGCCGGGAAAGCGATCCAGCCGGCGAGCGCGAGGAGGGTGAGCGCGTCAAAAGCGCCAGAGGCCAGGCTTCCTGAGAGGGAGGGGGGGCCGAAAAGCGTCACCCAGAGGTGCCGCGCGAGGTTGCCGCCCACCCAAACGATGGCGGCGCTGATCAGCGTGGCCGCGCCTCTGGCGCGTTGCGCGCGCCTCGCCAGCGGCAGGACGCTGAGGAGGGCGAGAACGTGGAGAAGGGTGGCGAGGGCGAAGCCCCAGCCCGTGGCGCTCCAAAGCGCGGGGCTGAGCGCGTAGAGGAACGTGGGGTCTCTGGCGACGGGAATCTCCAAGAGGAGCGTCTCATTCTCACGAAGTGCCGTTATTGCAAGTACAACTCCTGTCGCTCGTTCGATCGATCTCTCAACGTCGACGGCCTGGAAATAGGTCTGGAAATCGAGTTCGATCAGCCGGTCGCCGTCGCGCAACCCCGCTGCGTAAGCCGATCCCGAGGGGAACACGTAAGCCGAGACGATCCCTTCCTCCGTATCCACCCACCGCACGCCTACCGAGCCACGCGGCGGCGTTTCGTCCAGCTGGATGCCCAACGTTCGGGAGTACTCCCACCACGACGCTCCAAGCTGCGCCAGAGGCAGCAGGGCGAGAACGGACGCCACGGCTACCAGGAGCCGGACGCGCCATCGCGGCCGAAGGGGTGGGTCTTTTCGCGTCACCACCCAAGGTAGAACCACTTGCGCCTGCCTCGTGCTCGCCGCTGGCGCCAGAGGCGCGGTAGGTTCGGGCTATGCTGATCGATACCCACGCTCACCTCTACCTGTCCCAGTTCGACGCCGACCGTGACGACGTGCTCGACCGCGCCGAGAAACTCGGCGTCGGCTTGGTCTTGATGCCAGCGGTTGATGCGGCATCCTCGCGTGAGGCGTTGGCACTCGCCAGAGGCGACCGCCGGTTGCGCGCGATGGCTGGCGTCCACCCGAGCTACGTGCACGAGATGGCCTCTGGCGATCTCGAGGCTATCCAAAGCCTCGCGCACGAAGACGAGATCATTGCCGTAGGCGAGACCGGACTGGACTACTACTGGTCGCGCGATCACGTCGATGCGCAGCACGCCAGCCTCCGGGAGCACGCGCTCATCGCGATGGAGACAGGCAAACCCCTCGTGCTCCACAACCGCGACAAGCAAGGATCGGACGACTGCTCCAGAGACTTGCTCCACATCCTCCGACAGGCAAAGGGCGAAAATGAGGGGACGCTCCGCGGCGTGTTCCACTGCTTCTCCGGCCCGGCGTGGTTGGCGCCAGAGGTCCTCGACCTCGGCTTCCACATCGGTCTGGGCGGAACGCTCACGTTCAAAAACGGCGGCGTCCCGGAGTCCATCGCAGACGTGCCGCTCGACTGGATCGTGCTCGAAACCGATGCGCCCTACCTCGCGCCTTCGCCCAACCGGGGCAAGCGGAACGAGCCTGCATGGACGCGTTGGGTCGCTGAAAAGCTCGCGGACCTACGCGGTTTGCCTCTTGCGGAGATCGAGGCCATCACGACGCAGAACGCCATCGAACTGTTCGGGCTCAGCGGCGCGCCTCTGGCGTCAGAGTCCTAGTCGAAGTCCGAGCAGGACATGAAGTAGTGGCACCGCGAGCACCGCCGTTTGCAGCGTTCGTTGTGTAACGTGCCCCCACAGTTGGGACAGTGGTCCCACGGATTCGCTGTCCCCGCCGCCGGTGTGGGCTCGGGCGGTGCGCCAGAGGCCTCTGGCGTGGGATCGGGAAACTCCAGCGGGAGCGTGGCGAGGTCGGCGGGGCGGGAGCGTGGGTTCATGCCCAGGAGATGGTCTGCCCCTCAATCTCGGCGATGCGCGCGGCGTCTGCCAGCGCGCGGTGGACGTGCTCGAAGTCCGGCCAGTCCTCCGGGCGCAACGTGGTCACGTCGTCCCCGATGCCGACGACGAGGCCTTCGCGCCGCGGGAGAACGGAATGCACCGGCATGAGGACAACGGGGCCGTCGCCAGAGGCCTCCCAGACCGAGGGCAGCGCGGCACGGCCGCCCTCGATGATGGCTTCGGCGGGGCGCTTTTGAACCGTGTACAGCCCGGCCGACGCAGCCACCGCGTAGACGACCGGCACGATGATGAGCAGCGGGCGCAGCACGCTCACGCCCTGCAGAACAGCCGAGAGCGACGCCACCATCAGGATCAGGAATCCGATGGCGACCGGCCCAGATTGCGCTCGGGCCGCGACGAGCGCGCGTGACGCGTCGCCGGGATGATGGATGCTCCGATACGTCACGTAGGGTGCGCCTCTGGCGAGTCGTCCCCGCCAGAGGCGGAGAGGTTAGGCCTCGTCGTTCTGATGGAACGGGTAGGCAAAGTGCTTCGGCGAGACGAAGTTCTCCTTGATCGAGCGCAGGCTGGTCCACCGGAGCAGGTTCAACATGCTTCCGGCCTTGTCGTTCGTGCCGGAGCCTCTGGCGCCACCAAACGGCTGCTGGCCCACGACCGCGCCGGTCGGCTTGTCGTTGATGTAGAAGTTGCCGGCGGCTTCTGCGAGCTTGTCGGCGGCGTGCGCGATCACGCGGCGATCCTGGGCGAAGACGGCGCCCGTGAGCGCGTACGGGCTCGTGCTATCCACGAGCTCCAGCACCTCGTCAAAGGACTGGCTCTTGGGAGCGACGTAGACCGAGGCGACGGGGCCGAAGATCTCTTCCTCCATCGTCTGGTAACGCGGGTCCTCGGCCACAAGAACGGTCGGGTCCACGAAGTAGCCCGTTTCGTCGCTGTACGTGCCGCCTGCGATGACGTCGACGCCAGAGGCCTTCTGGGCGCGGTCGATGTAACCGGTGATCTTGGCGAAGGCCCGATCGTCGATCACGGCGTTGACGAAGTTGGAGAAGTCCTGCGGCGCACCAACCGTGATCTCATCCAATTGCGACAGCAGCGACTCCTTGACGGCCGGCCACAGGCTTTCCGGCAGGTACACGCGGCTGGCCGCTGAGCACTTCTGGCCCTGGTACTCGAACGACCCGCGCACGATGGCCGTCGCGACGGCGTCCGCGTTCGCGCTCTCGTGCGCCACGATAAAGTCCTTGCCGCCGGTTTCGCCCACGATGCGCGGGTACGTGCGGTAGTGATCGAGATTGGAGCCGACCGTGTGCCAGAGGTGCTGAAACGTCTTCGTCGAGCCCGTGAAGTGGAGCCCCGCGAGGTGCTCGCTCGCTATCACCGGATCGCCCACGTCGGCGCCCTCACCGGGAAGCATCTGGATCACGCCTGGCGGCAACCCGGCCTCTTCGAACAACTCGACGATCACCTGCGCCGAGAGCATCTGGGTCGGCGCGGGCTTCCACACGACCGTGTTGCCCATCATCGCGGGAGCCGCGCACAGGTTGGCCGCGATGGAGGTGAAGTTGAACGGCGAGACCGCGAACACGAAGCCTTCCAGGCCGCGGTACTCGGTGCGGTTCCAAATTCCGGGGTCGCTTACGGGCTGGTCCTCATAGAGCCCACGCATGAAGTGGACGTTGAAGCGGAAAAAGTCCACCATCTCCGCCGCGGCGTCGATCTCCGCCTGGAAGACGTTTTTGGACTGGCCCAGCATCGTGGACGCGTTCATGCGGTCGCGGAAGGGACCGGCCAAGAGTTCGGCCGCCTTGAGGAAAACCGCGGCGCGGTCGGTCCATGCCATTCGGCTCCAATCGTGCCGGGCGTCCAGAGCGCCCTGGATGGCGGCTTCGACGTCCTCCTTGCGCGCGTTGTGGACCGTTGCGAGCTCGTGCTGGTGATCGTGCGGCTCCACGACCGAGACGGTCCGGCCGGTCTCCACGGTTTTGCCGTTGATGTACGGCAGGATCTCCCGGTGCTCGGCGCCCATGCGCGCCACCTCGGCGCGGAGCGACGCGCGCTCGGGAGAGCCGGGCGCGTAGGACTTGACGGGCTCGTTGACGGGGGCGGGCGGCCTGGCGATGGCGTTGTTCATCGGGCGGGAGTGCAGGTTCAGAAAGGGCTTCCGGCAAGATACCAGGCTCGCCTCTGGCGGCGGCTGCGATCGCGATTCTGGACCCCGAGTTCGTCGGAGTCTGTTCGTGCGCCTCTGGCGCCAGAGGCCGTCCTGGGCCGGATCGGGCGGCGCTCACACGCCGGGCCTCTGGCGGGGCGATCTTGCGCCCTCGCCCACACCACGCTGCATTGATCGGCCCTTTCGAGCGCACCCTCGCCTTCCGCTACTTCCGTGGCGCCAGAGGCCGCAACGAGCGGCGCGCGTTTTTGCGCTTCGTGACCATCGCGGCGGTCGGCGGCGTGGCCGTTGGCGTAGGGGCGCTCCTGCTCGCGATGATGATCGTGCGGGGGTTCGAGCGTGAGATCGAGTCCAAGATCGTGGGGTTCGGGCAGCACGTGCAGGTGGACAGCTACCTGGGAGAGCCGCTGGAGGACTCCGAGACGCTCCAGGCCCGTTTGGGCGAGATGGAGGGCGTGGAACGGGTCACGCCGGTGGTCCTGGACTTCTCGTTGCTTCGCGCCAAGCCGGCACAAGTGGACGGCCAGACGACCAAGCCCGCCATTGAGGGCGTACTACTGTGGGGGACGCCGCCCGACGGACAGCCGTTTATCGCGGACAAGATGGAGCGCGGCGCGTTCGACTTCTCGCTCGACGCCAGAGGCCGTGAGGGGGTCGTGATCGGGATGCGCCTTTCTGAACTCCTGGGTGTCCAGGTCGGTGACGGCGTGACGGTGTTTGCGACGCGGACGGCGCGGCAAACGGGAGCGTTCGGCTCGCGCCCCAAGGTGAAGAGCTTCTACGTCGCAGGCATCTACGAGACGGGCCTGGCGGACTTCGACGAGCGGTTCGTCTACACAGACATCGACCGCGCACGGGACCTCCTGGGGTACACCCGCGATCAGGTCACGCGGATCGACGTGACACTGGACGACCTGGAGAGCAGCCCGGAGATGGCGAACCGTATTGCGGCCGAGATCGGCCCACCCGTGTATGCCCGTTCGGTGTACGACGTGTACCGGGGCCTTTTCGCGTGGGTGGACCTCCAGGCGAGCATCGTGCCGCTAGTGATCTCGACGCTGGTGATCGTGGCCGCGTTCAACATCATCGGCACGCTGCTGATGGTGGTGTTGGAGAAGACGCGGGAGATCGGGACCGTTCTCGCGATGGGCGCCAGCCGAGCCTCCGTGCGACGGCTGTTCCTCATCCTAGGCGCGCTTGTCGGCGCCTCCGGCGCGTTCATAGGCGCCGGACTGGCGCTCTTGTTCGGCCTCGCCGAGAAGCGGTGGGAGTTCATCCCGCTCCCGCAAGAGGCCTACTACCTCAGCGCGGCGCCCATCGAGCTCCGCGTGTTCGACTTCGTGTGGGTTACCGTTGCCGCCATCGTTCTGTGCACGCTCGCGGCGTACCTCCCGGCGCGCGCGGCCTCGCGCATCGAGCCCATCCGCACCATCCGGTTCGGCGGATAGGCCTCTGGCGCTGGAGAGAGGTGGAGGGTCAGCGCGCGGCGCGTGGTCGAGGGCGAACCCGTGCGAGGGCGGGGCGTACCGAGCGCTCATCCCCATCCCAACCCGATGCCTCTCTCTTCTGGCGATACCGCCCCCGACTTCACGCTCTACGACAGCGACACCCAGCCGTTCAACCTGAGCGACGAACTCTCCGACGGCCCTGTAGTGCTGCTCTTCTTCCCCGGAGCGTTCACCAGCGTGTGCACCAACGAACTCGACACGGTCGGCAACGACCTCGGGGAGTACGCAGGCGCCCAGGTGGTCGGCGTCTCGACGGACTCGCCGTTCGCGCTCGCGGAGTTCAAAAAGGTCCACGACTTCCCCTTCCGCCTTCTTTCGGACCACGACGGCAGCGTCTCGGCGGACTACGGCACGAAGTACGACAACGACTTCACGCCGATGAAGCTGGACCGCATCGCCAAGCGCTCCGCGTTCGTGATCGATCGGGATCAGAACATCCGCTACGCCGAGGTCTTGGACAACGCGGGTGAGATGCCCAACCTCGACGCGGTCAAGAAAACCGTCGGCGAGGTCGCTGCATGACACCGCCGACAGACACGCCCATCTGGACGGGTCTGATCACGCCAGAGGCCGACGGACTGGCCTCTGGCGTGTTGCCCGTTCAACGCGCCCTAGACTTCCTCGTCCCTGCGGGCGGGGCGCCAGAAGCCGGAACGGTTGGCGGCACGTGCCTCTTCCTGGGCACGACCCGTCGGTGGACGGGCAACGTTGAAACTCCGCTCCTGAGCTATCAGGCGTACACCGAGATGGCCGCGCGCGAACTCGACCGCCTGGCTTTGCGCGCGATGGACCAGTGGGCCTTGGCGCGAGTCGTCGTTCTCCACCGCTTAGGAGACGTGCCCTCGCCAGAGGCCAGCGTTCTCTGCGCGGCCTCCGCCGCTCACCGCGACGCCGCATTCGCAGCCTGCCGGTGGCTGATCGACACGCTCAAGGAGGACGTCCCCATCTGGAAACAAGAATCCGACGCCAGCGGCTCGACCGCTTGGGTCAACCCATTAGAGACATGATCCCGTTTATCGCCGACCTCCGCGCCCGCGCTGCAAAGCTGAACACTAAGATTGCGCTCCCTGAGGGCCACGATGTCCGCACCATCCGCGCTGCGGCGGAAATGGTCAACACGGGCCTGTGCCGTCCTGTCGTTCTCGGGAAGAGGGGGGAGGTCGAAGCCGCTGCGCAAGAGGCGGGTGTGCCTTTGGCGACGTTCGCGACGCTCGATCCGTCTGACAGCCCCAACGTGCAAGCGTATGCGCAGATGTGGTTTCAGCGCCGCAAGCACAAAGGGCTCACGTACGAGCAAGCGCGCGAGGACGTACTCGATCCTCTGCTCTGGGGCGACCTCATGGTGCTCGCGGGGGACGCGGATGGCTGCGTTGCAGGTGCGGACACGTCTTCCGCTGACGTAGTGCGTACGGCGATTCAGGCGCTCGGAGTGGCCGAAGGGTCTGCGCTGGTGTCGTCTCTGTTTTTGATGGTGCTGCCCGACGGGCGCCCCCTCACGTATGCGGATTGTGGCGTCGTCCCGCAACCCGACGCGGCCCAACTCGCCGGAATCGGCGTCGACGCTGCTCGCAACCACCGCTTCCTGACGGGGCAAGAGCCGAGAGTCGCGTTCCTCTCGTTCTCGACCAAGGGGTCGGCGGACCACCCAGACGTGGACAAGGTGAGGGAGGCGGTGTCTATCGCCAGAGGCCTCGCGCCAGACATTGCGATGGACGGGGAGTTCCAGTTCGACGCAGCGTTCGTCCCGAGTGTGGCACAACGGAAGGCGCCCGACAGCTCGATACAGGGAGATGCCAACGTGTTTGTGTTTCCCGACCTTGACGCAGGCAACATCGCGTACAAGATCACGCAACGGTTGGGAGGGGCTGAGGCCTTTGGGCCGATCCTACAGGGCGTCGCGAAGGCAGCGAACGACTTGTCGAGAGGGGCTGACGCGGACGACATCGTCAACGTCGCGGCGATTACAGCGCTCCAGGCTCAGTCCAATCAATAAGCCGTTATTGCAATTTGTCAATTACCGAGACTAAAAGCTGCAATGATCCCAACTCAAATCGCCGTTCTCCAGTTCGCCCCTGAGAAGGGTGAGGTTCAGTCTAATCTCGACCGAGTAGGGGAGATGCTCGATGGACTCAACGCGGACCTTGTCGTGCTTCCAGAGCTGTTTGCATCGGGCTACTTTTTTAACTCCACCGAGCAAGCCCACAACTTGTCGGAGTCCGCGACGGACGGCCCCACCGTGTCACGCATGTGCGAGTGGGCTGCTGCGACTGGCGCCACGATCGTAGGAGGACTTCCCGAGCGAGACGGCGACCTGTTCTACAACAGCGCTGTGGTGGTGACGCCACGCGGGTGGCTGGGCACGTACCGGAAGACGCACCTCTTCTACGAGGAAACGCTTCACTTCACACCCGGTGATACAGGGTTCCAGGTGTGGACCGTCACGGATCGGAACAACAGGAGCTACCGATTGGGCGCGATGGTATGCTTCGATTGGTTCTTCCCAGAATCGGCTCGTGCGCTTGCGCTGAAGGGAGCTGACGTGATCGCGCACCCTTCGAATCTGGTACTCGCGCACTGCCCGCGCTCAATGCCCATTCGAGCGCTCGAAAACCACGTGTTCACTGCGACGGCGAACCGAACGGGCCGAGAGTCCAACGGACGCGAAACGTTGGAGTTTATCGGCCAGAGCCTAATCTGCTCTCCCAGTGCTGAAACACTCGCGTCCGCCAGCGGCCAGGAAGAAGGCGTCTTTACTGTTCGTATCGATCCCCGCCAGGCTCGCCAGAGGCAGATCAACCCATACAATGACCTCCACGTGGACCGGAGGCCAGAGCTTTACGCCAGCTGAGAGACCGCGGCTGCAATGCGGGCCTCTGGCGTCGGACTGGTGTCCGGCTCGAACGGACGACCTGTAACGGTCTCGTACAGCTCGATGTATCGGCCCGTCACGTCGCGCACAAACTCCGGCGTCATGTCGGGCAGCGTTTGTCCGTCTTTGCCCTGGAAGCCGTTGGACATTAGCCACTCGCGCACAAACTCTTTCGAGAGCTGGCGCTGCGGCTCGCCAGAGGCCAAACGGTCCTCGTAGCCGTCGGCGTAGTAGTAGCGGGATGAGTCCGGCGTGTGGATCTCGTCGATGACGAGGAGCCGACCGTCTGGGGCTCGGCCAAACTCGTACTTCGTGTCGACGAGCAACAGGCCGCGTTCGGCGGCCATCTCCGTACCGCGGTCGAAAAGTGCCAGCGCGAGGTCAGCCGCGTGCTGAAGCGTGTCCGTATCCAGGAGGCCTCTGGCGACGATGTCGTGCCGCGAGATGTCTTCGTCGTGGCCTTCTTCCGCTTTGGTCGCCGGAGTCAGGATCGGCGTAGGCAACCGCTCGCTCTCACGGAGCCCTTCTGGTAGTCGTTCTCCGCAGAGCACCCGTTCGCCAGAGGCGTACACCCGGGCCGCGTGCCCCGCGAGGTAGCCGCGGACCACGAACTCAATCGGGAGCGGCTCGCAGGCGATTGCGACGGTGACGTTGGGGTCTGGTACGGAGAGCAGCGCATTGGGAGCTACATCAGACGTGCGCTCAAAGAAATAAGCCGCGAGACCGTTGAGCACCTGTCCCTTGAGAGGGATCGCCTGGCGCAGCACGTGATCGAACGCCGAGATGCGATCCGTCGTGACGAGAATCATCCGTCCATCGCTCAGGCGATAGGTGTCGCGGACTTTGCCCTGGCGCCGCGTTCCGATGGAGAGGTGCGTTTCCGCCAGAGGCGGAGGTAGCGGGATCTCGGTCACGGGGCTTTCGTCGTGGAGCGGCGGGAGACAAGTTCGAGTTCGATCTCGGTGTTCAGCTTCTCGCCCGAGCCAGACGAGGCCATCCGCGCGACGAGGCGCTCGGCTGCGCGGCGACCGGTGTCCTGCATCTTCTGATCGACCGTGGTCAAGTCAAGAAAGCGGCTCAGCTTGAGGTTGTCGTAGCCCATGATGGATACCTCTCGCGGGACGCGGATGCCGTTGTCTCGCGCGTAGGACCACGCGCCAAAGGCCTGCACGTCTGATGCCGCGAAGACGGCGGTTGGCCGGTTGTCCAGCGCCATCAGCTTGGCCATCGCCTCAGCGCCGGCCTCTTCCGAGAACCCGGCGTGCTTGAGCGTCGCCCCCCGTACGACAAGCGAGGGGTCGAACGGGATGCCAGCAGCCTCAAGGGCCGCCGTGTATCCGGACAGCCTGGGTTCTGCGGCCTGGCTCCAAGGGTGAGCTGAGATCAGCGCGATGCGCGTGTGACCGAGCCCGATCAAGTGCTCAACCGCTAAGCGTGCGCCTCTGGCGTCGTCCCACCAGATCGAGTCGAAGGCGGGGTCTTTCGCGCCCAACAGGACTACGGGACCCTGCATCCTCTGGAGCGACGTGCGGACCTCAGTGCTTGGAGGCAACGACGTCAGCAGGAGGCCGCCTACGGCACCCCGGCTAAGAAAGCGCTCCAGTGACGCCTCCGGATCTACCGATCCGAGGTTGCAAAGCATGAGGTCCGTATCTCCGACCTCGCGCAGCACGTCCTTGATACCCTTCAGGATCTCGACGAAAAACAGCGAGGTAAACGAGGGCATCGCGACGGCAATGCCTGGCGACTCCTTCGATGCCAGCGAGCGCGCCATGCGTTGCGGCTGGAACTGGAGCCGGTCGATCGCATCGCGAACACGTTGCCGCGTCGTGTCAGAGACCTCGCTGGAGTTGTTGAGGACACGAGAGACGGTCGAGATGGCGACGCCAGCGGCGTCCGCAACGTCGTAGATCGTCGTCCGGGAAGAGGAGGGGGACATGCCGGGCGTCGGAACGTGAGACCGAAGCTACGTACCCGAGGTGCCCTCGCGGAGACGCCAGGCGTAGTTGAGCGCGGGTTCGCCTCCAGCGATCGGTGTGGCGTGCCTTGTGGCCTCCACCGTTTCCCGAACCGCGGCCTGAAGCGCCACTTCGATTGAGTCTCCTTGAGACAACCGCGTTACAGCTGTTATTGCAAACAACGACTCCCTACCAATCGGTGCAGCCTGCGAAGGGACCTCAAAGAGAGCGAAGTCCTCTCCGTCGAAGTAGAGGTACGACGCCAGAGGCGAAGCCGCAGAGTCGCCGCCTGGGTCGTCGGCGGCATCGTAGAAACGGGCAGGGAGGACGCCACAGTCGATCAGGACGCCTTTCGCACCACGGTTCGAAAACCGCTGAGCGGCCACTTGCGCATCATCCAATGAGGTGATCTCGCCGCCTGTCACCAGTTCCGCGTCCTGACGAGACACGAGAACCAGATCCGCGACCGCGAGATGCTCCGCCACAACGTCGATGCCACGAGCAGGCAGCACGGTCTCGCCACTGGGGCCAGACGCCACCAGCTCCAACACAACGGGCACATCGACGCCAGAGGCCCATTCGAGAACGGCTTTGGCATTCCGGTCGGAGCCCAGGATCCCGATTCGGACTCCTGCGATGTCAACCGCCTGGTGGACGTGTTCAAGCTGGGAGTACACCGTATCCACCGGGACCTCGGTCAGATCGGTCACGGCATCGTGCGAGGCGACGACAATCGCGGTGCAGATCGTCACGGGCGTAAAGCCTCTGGCGCGAGAGGCCAGGATGTCGGACGCGAGGCCGCGCTCAGAACCGGTGTAGAGGGCGCCGATGCACAGGATCGGCTGGAGGGAGTCTGTCATTCGTCGGGGTAATGGGGAAAATGTAAGCGCTTCCCGCCAGAGGCTGTCGCCTCTATCTTCGCGCATCTGCACCTGCTCACCCCATGGCTACTGTCACCCTCGATCACGTCAAAAAGGAGTACGACAATGGGTTTGTCGCGGTCCACGACGCAACGTTTCAGATCGAGCACGGGGAGTTCATCGTGCTCGTCGGTCCGTCGGGATGCGGCAAGAGTACCACGCTTCGCATGATCGCGGGGCTGGAGGATATATCGGGTGGCACGCTCTCTATTGGGGGGCGCGTCGTTAACGAGGTGGCGCCCAAGGACCGCGACATCGCGATGGTGTTTCAGAACTACGCGCTCTATCCTCACCTCGACGTTTACGAGAACATGGCGTTCGGGCTCCGGCTTCGCAAAACGCCGAAGGCCGAGATCGATCAGCGTGTTCGGAACGCGGCGGAAAAGCTGGGGCTTGTCGATGAGCTCGAACGCAAGCCGAAGGCTCTTTCCGGAGGGCAGCGTCAGCGTGTGGCGCTTGGGCGCGCCATCGTGCGAAACCCGGCCGTTTTCCTGTTTGATGAGCCCCTTTCTAACCTCGACGCCAAGCTCCGCGTTCAAACCCGGACGCAGATCTCCAAGCTGCACCGAGAGCTGGATGCGACGATGATCTACGTCACGCACGACCAAGTGGAAGCCATGACGATGGGCGACCGCATCGTAGTGCTGGACGCCGGGCACGTGCAACAGATCGCGCCGCCACTAGAGCTGTACAACCGCCCCGCGAACATCTTCGTCGCAGGCTTTATCGGCAGCCCGTCCATGAATTTCATCGAGGGTGCTGTGGAAGTCTCGGCCTCTGGCGCCGTTTTCGTGTCTCCCGGTTTGGAGCCTCTGGCGCTGAGGGGAGCGCCTACCGCGTCGTCCGGCATCACGTTAGGGTGCCGCCCAGAGGACCTTTACGTGCATGGCGTCGCGCCAGAGGCCAAGTCACTCGTTGATCTCGGGGCGTTTACAGTGGACGTGCTGGAGCCGATGGGGAATGAGATCGTCCTGTACGCGAGCCGCGGAGGAACCAGCCTTGTGGCGCGCGTGGAGCCTCAGGAGCTACCCGAGCCCGGTGCGAGCGTGTCCCTGAGCGCAGACGCGACGAAGCTGCACCTGTTCGATACCGCCAGCGGCGTCTCGCTCGCGCACGGTATCTGAATTTTTTCCGCTCGCATACGCGAAGCGAGTTGTGGTAGTTAGAACGCCGCCCGGTCGCTCGGGCAACATTGTTCAACCCACACCCAAGGTCCCATGACCAAACTGTTCACCCGCGCGCTCGTCGCGCTCGCTTTCACGTTCGCACTGACTGGCTGCGAGGACGACACCGGCGTCGATCTCGAAACGCCAGCGGCCATCGAGTCTGACGCTGCCGACATCGGCAACGAGGTCGAGGCCGACATGCAGGACGCCGCTGCCGAAACCGACGCTGCCCTCGAAGAGGCCGGCGACAACATGCAGGAGGCCGGTGCCGACGCGGCCAACGCCGTCGAGGAGGCTGGCGCTGAGGCGGAGGCTGAAATCGAAGGCGTCGAGTAACCGACTCACTCCGGTTTACCCGTGGCCCTACGGCTGGCTCTCACGAGCCCGGCTGTAGGGCCATTTCCTTTTTAGCGCCAGAGGCCCGTCGAGTCCAGAGCCATGGCGCATGGCCGGCGTCACATAGCGCAGCACGGGGACCTGGGCCTCTGCGGGTTCAGAATTTCACGCTGACCGTCCCGAACCTCCGACATAGAGGCCGCCGGGTTGACCCTACTTGCGATAACAGTTATTATCGCGATGGAGTATATCAGCCCTTCGAAGCTACTCGTCTCGTCGCCCCATGGACTCTGATGTAACGATCTTTGCTGGCGCATCCCCGCCTGAGTATGACCTGGCCTCTGGCGATTCTGATCTCATCCGGCTTTTCCTGCTGCGCTACGATCGGCCCAACACTCGCCGCTCCTATGAACGGGACTTACAGTCTTTCTTTGGCACAGAGGTCGTAACGCTTAATCAGGCCAGGCAGGTCACGTTTGTTCAGGTAAACGGATACATCCAGGCGCTTGAAGATGCGGACTACGCACCTGCAACACTCCGAAGGCGTATAGCCTCATTACGGGGATTCTTTGCATGGCTGATTGCATTAGGCGCGCTCGACACGAACCCCGCTGACCGGCACGTGATACGGCGTGTAAAACGCTCTGGTGGCTCTGATCGCGCTATAACGGTTTTATCCAAGGAGCAGTCCCGGCAACTCATCGAGGCCGTAGATATGGACCATGCCTCTGGCGTGCGGAATCGGGCGCTTCTCTATACGCTCTTGCATTGCGTACTTAGAAGGTCTGAGGCTGCCGCAATGAACTTCGAACACGTCCGCCCGGTCGGGAGACATTGGGTCCTAGACTTACCCAGCACAAAAGGCGGCGCCGATCAATTCGTCAAGCTTCCTGATTTGGTTCGCAATCAGCTGGACGACTTGTCGTCTTACTACGGTGCCACGTCTGGCCCTGTCTGGAGATCATTGAGCCCGAACAGCTATGGGAGGAGGCTGTCTACAACGTCCATTTATGACATCGTAAACAAGACGGCTCGGAAAGCTGGTATCCAGGCTACCGTTGGAGCTCACACGCTCCGCCATACGGGGTGCACGCTCGCGATCGAAGCGGGTGCGACAGTCCAACAGGTTCAGACACACGCGCGGCATAAAAACCTGGAGACCACGATGATCTACGTGCACCAGCGGGACAAGCTTGCGGACAGCGCAGCAGACTTCATCGACCTTGGTGAGAACGGCGGGAACGAGTAGCGCCGCCAGAGGCTACGCCGTGTGACCAACCAGCCTCTGGCGTGCCCCTCTCCTCCCGACCGGATTACGACCTCATTGTCATTGGTGCTGGGCATAACGCCCTCATCAGCGCAGCGTACGTCGCGCAAGCGGGCTACCGCGTGGCCGTGTTCGAGCGCCGCGACATCGTCGGTGGAGCGGTTTCCACCCGCGAAATCGTCCCAGGATATCAGTTCGACCTGGGGGGCTCCGCTCACATCCTCATTCGTCTAACGCCGATCATCGAGGAGTTGGGACTTGAACAGTACGGACTGGACTACATCGAGCTAGACCCGCTGTTTTCCGCGCCATTCGAGGACGGGGACCACCTGTTTATCTGGAGAGACGTGGACAAGACGGCCGACGACCTTGAGCGGCGATTTCCAGGAGAAGGAGACGCGTACAAGCGTTTTATCGACGAGTGGACGCCTTTCGCCAACACGGTAAAGGAGACGTTCCTGCGTTCGCCGAGCCCGTTCGAGATCGGAAAAACGTTTGCGCTTGGTGACTCGGCGAAAATCGACTGGCAGCGAGCGATGCAAGCCATCCTTCAGCCCTATGGTGACGTCGTAGATCAGTACTTCACCGAGGAGAAGGTCAAGGCCCCCTTGGTCTGGATGGCGGCTCAGTCGGGGCCTCCGCCCACCGAACCGCTTACCGCTCCGTTCCTGCTCTGGCACCCTCTCTATCACCAGGGTGGAGTCGCGCGGCCACGAGGAGGCTCGGGGATGCTCACACAGGCACTTCGCCGCCACATCGAGGCCCACGGCGGTGACGTGTTCACGAGCAGCGCTGTCGACGAGATCCTTGTCGAGGACGGCCGGGCCTCTGGCGTCCGCGTAGGCACCGACATCAGTACCGCCAGAGGCGTACTCGCGGGCACGCACATCTTGGAGAGCGTCGGTCGCCTGCTGCCGTCGGAATACCGCCCAGAGTCGTTGAAGGGCGTCCGCGTAGGGAACGGGTTTGGCGCCATCCTGCGGCTCGCGCTGTCCGAACCCGTGCGATACAGCTCACATCCCGGAGACGACGCCCGGATCGGGCTTGGACTCGTGTGTCGAGACCGGCAGCAGATTATGGACGCGTATGCCGACTACCTCCGCGGCGAACCGGCAAAGGACCCGCCCATCGTGGCGATGAGCTTTTCAGCCGTCGACGATTCCCTCGCGCCTGCAGGAGGCGAAGCACTGTGGTTGTGGGGACAGTACTTCCCATACGAGCTCTCAGGAGGCCGCTCATGGGCCGACATTGAGGAGGGGGTCGCCGATTCCATCTTGACGGCCTTCGAAAAGGTGGCACCTGGCACGCGCGAGAACATCATGGGCCAGTTGTTTCAGCACCCGGAGTGGCTAGAGCGCGAGCTCGGATTGCGCCGCGGAAACGTGATGCACGTTGAGATGTCGATCGACCAGATGTTCTCGCTTCGTCCCACGATGGACCTCTCCCAGTACAAAGGCCCCGTCGATGGTCTCTTCCTGACGGGCGCGAGCACGCACCCCGGCGGCGGGATTATGGGCGCCAGCGGCCGAAACGCGGCTCGTGTCGTCCTGAAAGCTCTCTCATGACCTACCTCACCTTTCACCTGGTGTTTGTCCTGCCGCCGATCGCGCTTCTCGCGATTGCCCAGAAGAAGCCTCTGGCGGGAGTCGGCGCGCCAGAGGCCCTGAAGTGGATGGGCGCCGTACTCGCGCTCGCGTTCGTCTACACGACGCCCTGGGACAATTACCTGGTGGCAAACGAAGTCTGGACGTATCCCCCGGGGCGCGTGTTGGCGACGATCGGGTACGTGCCCGTTGAGGAGTACGCGTTTTTCCTCCTGCAGCCTGTCTTAACGGGCCTGTTCTACTTCTTGCTTCGTGGCCGTGGGATTACCGACTCCGCTCCAAAGGCAAGCCCGAAGGGTTTTAGAGCTGCGCTCGTGGCTGCGTTTGTGACGCTCACAGCCGCCGGTGCAGTGTGCTTGATCACTGGGGGGCATACGCTGTACCTCGGACTCGTGCTCGCGTGGGCGGCCCCTGTGATCGCGGGTTTGAGCTGGGTCGGGGCCCATAAGATCTGGGAGGAGCGCGCTCGTGTAGCGATCTCCATTGCCATCCCATCCCTGTACCTCTGGGCTGCGGACCGTTTCGCGATCCTAGACGGGATCTGGAACATCACGGACGCGACGAGGACAGGCATCGAGATATTCAGCCTTCCCATAGAGGAAGCCATCTTCTTCGTGGTCACCAACGTCCTCTGTGTGTTTGGCCTCGTGCTGTTCCTGCCTTCACCCCGTACCACGCGATGAGTACGTTCAGCGCCCGCGAGCTAGAGCGATATAGCCGGCAAACCCGGTTGCCTCAGATTGGTCTCAGCGGCCAGCAAACGCTGCGCGAGGCGTCCGTTCTGATCGTTGGAGCCGGCGGGTTGGGTTCGCCAGCGGCCTTGTACCTGGCGGCCTCTGGCGTGGGCCGGCTGGGACTGGTGGACGATGATGCAGTAGACCGGAGCAACCTCCACCGGCAGGTGCTCTATGGCGAGTCTGACGTGGGCGTCGGGAAGGCGGAGGCCGCAGCTCGCCGCTTGCGCGACATGAACCCCGAAGTGGACATCGTGGTGCATGCGGAGCGCTTTGATGCCTCCAATGCGGATCACCTGGTGAGCGGATACGATGTCGTCCTCGATGGGACGGATACGTTCGCCACGCGCTACCTGATCAACGACGCGTGCGTGCTTAACGAGACGGTCAACGTGTCTGCATCGGTCTCATCGTTCAGTGGTCAGTTGTTCATACGAACCAATAACGGACCCTGCTACCGCTGCTTGTATCCGGAACCCCCGCCAGAGGCCCTCGCCCCCTCGTGTGCTGAGGCTGGCGTCCTCGGCGTCGTTCCGGGTGTTCTGGGGATGCTCCAGGCGACCGAGGCGACCAAGTGGATTCTCGGCGTCGGAGATCCGCTTGAAGGTCGACTTCTCATTGCCGACCTCCTGACCATGCGATTTCGGGACATCCTCGTGGATCGCGATCCGGACTGCCCTGTCTGTGGGCACTCTCCAACGATTCGATCGCTGGACGACGCTTCGACCCTCGACACGGCCGCGTGCACACCCCAGATGCCGACTCCCACACTGACCGTTCAAGACCTTAAAACTCGACTCGACGCGGGAGAGGACGTCTTTCTGCTTGATGTGCGCAGCCGGGACGAACACGCGTTTGCAGACATCGGGGGCGCGATTATTCCCCTCCCCGAGCTTTCCAACCGATGGGACGAACTGGATCCCTACGCTGATCGAGCCCTCGTGGTCTACTGCAAAAGCGGAGGCCGTTCAGGCGTCGCGGTCTCGATGCTTCAGTCGAGGGGCTTTGATGCTTTGAGCCTAGAGGGTGGGATCGACGCGTGGAGCGAGGAGATAGACCCGTCTGTCCCGAGGTATTGATCCGACATCAGCCTCTGGCGAACGACGCGCCGCGAGAATTCAGTTCAGATGTCAGCAGCCAGAACGTTTGGGGATGGAGCACTCCCCAATCGGTTCGCATGGAGACTTGGAGTTGATGCCGCTCGAACATGGATTCCCACTCAAGTGGGGTTCTCAGTTTCGCGGATGGGAACGCGTGTCCTGTTGGTCTCAGACTGTTAGTGATCCGATCAACAAGATGCAATAACGGCTTTGGATACCAGCGCCTCGGTGTTGTTTCCCACACGATGATCCTCCCGCGCGTTACGCGCCGAGCCTCATCCAATACAGCACCGGGACGATCAGCATGGTGCAACACGAAGACGAGACAAGAGTCCTCAAAAGCGCCTGGCGAAGCCTCTACCCGATCCGCCACGACACGCAAGAAGGGGATCTCTACGCGTCGCACGTCCTCGATGTCCGCGATGACGGCTTCACGACCTGCTGCCTGAGCCGCTGCCGCGACGAACCCTTCAGCGCCTCCAAAGTCCAGCAAGCGGCTTCTGGCGCCCGAGCCCAGGGCACGCTGTATGCGAGTCCACTTGCGACGCCCACGCTGCTCAAGGATATGTGGGATCAAGCTGAGAGAGGCGAGCAGGACAGCACCCGTCCACCCGATGACTATCGCAGCCGTGTAGAGCGACGGTAGGCCGACATACACCAGGTACGTAGCTGGGCTCCAGGCAACGAGCCACAGAACTGGCTTTAGGACCCTCCCCTCCCCTATGAGGACGGCAAACCAAAGGAGGGGAAGCAGATGCCAGGGATGTAGAGTCGGAGATGTCAGGATCAATGGAAAGATGAACCATCCTGTAAGCTGTGTCGTACCCAACTCTCTATGAGAACGTATTGCAATAACGGCACTAGCTACGAGTGCCGTCAATCCGAGTGCTAGGGAGGCCAACAGCCCGGAGCGTTCCGCCGCAAGAGGCCACAGCGCGGACTTGAGCACGGCGTAGGGTGCGGAGTAGAAATCGAATGTGCCCGCGTACAGGCCGAGCGACGTGATCGCCCCGCTGGTCTGCGCGAGGATGGGCGCAATGAGCGCTACTGAAATCAACAGCGCGCTGACGAGTACCCGGCGTTGCGCGCGCGCCCAGATCGCGAGGAGGGCAAACGGCCACAGCTTAGACCATCCCGCAAGTGCCAACCATCCGCCAGAGGCCAGAGCATTGCGTCGCACAAGCGCGGCAAGACCAATAGACAAGAACCCGATCGCGAGTCCCTCTGAATGCCCCTGACCTGCGATCTCGAGTACGGCGAGCGGATGCCACGCGTACAGCGCAACCATCATACGGGGTAGCGCTTTAGCGAGCGCCCACACCCCAGCGAGTTCGACCGCGACCAGCAGAATCTTGAACCCCCACCATGCCCGCCGGGGGTCCTCCCCCCCGCCCCACGCAGCAATGGCAAAAAAGGCCTGCGAGGTCGGCGGGTACACAGAGTGGTAATCCGGTGAGTTCAGGTCTCGCAATCGGACCGGGACATCTACGCCTCTGGCGACCTGCTCGCGCGGCGTGTCCGTGTACGGGCTGATTCCCTGAAGGGTGAGGTACCCATCGAAGAGGTACCGATGCCCATCGTCCGAGAGGCTCGGCGCCAGAGGCAAAGCGAGCAGACGTAGGAGCAGGGCTACACCCAGAACGGTCCGAAACCGAGGTCGCACCTCGTGGATCGCCCAGAGCATAGCCGGAACAGCCAACAGCGCGCACACGACAAAGGCAACACGCCACGTAACCCCGGCC
Organism: Rubricoccus marinus; assembly: GCF_002257665.1. Lineage (NCBI taxonomy): Bacteria > Pseudomonadati > Rhodothermota > Rhodothermia > Rhodothermales > Rubricoccaceae > Rubricoccus > Rubricoccus marinus. Next base: position 1,727,230 of record NZ_MQWB01000001.1, read on the forward strand.
TCTGGCGTCCGGGCCGTCCACGCCATCGCAGCCGTGAGTGCGACCAGCGCGCCTACCGATATATGCCGCATCACGAACGATCCGAGAACCAGAGGCTCAGGCGGGTGCCCGCAGCCTCGGCGCGGTCCGAGAGTTCGCGAATCAGGAACAGGCCCCTCCCTCCGGTCTGCAACGGGTCGTCCGGCAGGGACGCCTCACGCAGTTGCTCGGAGTCCACACCGTGGCCCTCGTCTTGGATCGTGACGTGGAGCACGCGGGCCTCTGGCGCCAAGTGGACCCGGACCTCAGAGGACTCGATCCCCCGGTTGCCGTGCTCGATCGCGTTGGCAACGGCCTCGGCCACCGCAAGGCCGACCCGCGACGTGGTCTCCTCGGAGAGCCCGATCTGGACGCTCAGGCCTTCGGCGGCCTCAACGGCGCGCGTCACGGACTCGGGCGTGCTAGGAAGTGCGAGGGTGACCATCCAGGCGGGCGTTCGCGACCAAAGTGTGGCCCAGAAGGTATCGCACCGCCAGAGGCTGAATGCTCCCGGGTAGGCTGTGGATTGCGGCGGTGCACAGCGTTGCGGGGAGTTGCCATGCAGCAGCCTTGAGCGCTAGACGGTTGAAGACCGACGGGTTCGCGAGGCGCTCCAAACCGGCAACGGTCAGGGCATCTGGACAGACGTCCAGTACGGCTCCCAAATCGCAAGCGAACGCGGCAAGCTTGGTGCGAGCCGTCTCCAGCGTGCCCACATCGTAGAGGTCGGCCGTGGCCTCTGGCGCGTGCGCGAGCCCCTGCGGATGGTCTCGGGCGAGCAGGCACGCGAGGGCGAGATCCTCCCCATACCGGATCGATTCGGGGAAGCCTCCTGCGCGGTGGAGCGCAGCCGCCTCCACGGCAGCGATCCCGGCCAAGAAGTACCGCCACGAGACAGACCCGTCATCGCGCACGGGCGCTGCCGCGACCCCGCGCCGGGATGATGCGAGATAGCGGTGGTAAGGATCCGAGCCCTCGCGGGCAGGGAAGCGGAGTGAGCCCACAGCGGCGATCACGCAGTCGCTCTCGACAGCCGCAGCCATCGACTCGGCATAGCCTGAGCCGGGCGAGACGTCGGCATCCAGGAACAGCAGGAGGCCTCTGGCGCCAGAGGCCCCGGCGTTGCGCGCCGCGGCACGGCCTCTGTTCGACGGGAACGTGATGACCTCGACGCGGGAATCCAGCGCCGCGAGATCGCGCAAGAGCGCCGGAGTCCGATCTGTGGAGCCATCGTCGACGTACACGATGCGCTCGATGGGTTGCCGCAACACAGCGTCCGTCGTGAGCGGTAATACGTGCTCGCCGTTGAGGACCGGTACAACGATTGTCATCCCAGGTCCTGCAGCACGGCTTCCAGGCGATCCGTGCTCTCGCGCCACAAGTAGTTGGCTACCGCTTGCTGTCCTGCCTGGGAAAGCCGGGACCGGAGGGTCGGGTTGGACATCACGTTCAAGGCAGCCTCGCCCAGTCCCTCTCCGTCTCCGATCCCTGCTGTCAGCATCGACTCGCCAGAGGCCAGGTACTCGCCCACTCCTGGATTCGCCGAGGCGACCACGACGCATCCGCACGCTGCAGCCTCCATCGGCACCAACGGCCACCCCTCGCTGCGGCTCGGGTGGAGGAGAACGGGCGCGCCGTTGTACAGAGCGCGCAGCAGACGCGGCGCGGGCCGGACGTGAACGGAGACCCAGTCAGGAAGCGCGTGCGAGGGAGGGCGGGCGCAAAACACGTCGGCGCCCACATCGGACCTCTGGCGCCGAATGGTCTCCAACGCACCGATCAGCACGTCGGGGCCCTTAACCGGATGGCGATGGTAGAGCGCGATGATCTGCGCCGGGCGTGCGTGGAGCGGAACGTCGACGCTGAACTCAGAGGGGTCGATGGCGTTGGGAATGACCGCGAGAGGCTCCAGGCCCACCGCTTCCATTTCGCGCGCGAGCCACGACGCACACGTGATCAGCGGCATCCCTAGATGCCAGGATTCGCGGGCGTCTGGGCGTACAAACGTCTCGTCCCCCTGCACGAAGTAAAGGGAGCGACCGGCCTCTGGCGGCAGTCGCGCCACCCAAGGAGCCGTCTGGACGCCCGTCGCAATCGTCACGTCGGCCTTTGGGAACGACGCGCCGGAAGGGTTTGGGAGATCAATCGTCTCGACGCCTGAGGCGCTGTACGCGTGCTCGCCGGCGACGCCGTGGATCCGGTCCCGAACCGCGACGGCTGCACGCCGCGCTAGCGCGATGGGCGACCTCGTCTCCTGCTTTGGCGCCACCACCTTGACCACGTGGCCTCTTGCGGCGAGGCCCCGAGCATGTTCGTACACCACCTTAGCCCCTCCCATTGGGATGCGGATCGGGGTGGGCAGGACAAACGTGATGCGCATGCTGGCCGTTGGCGGTCGCCGGAGACTACTCACATGGAAGGCGTGGCGGGACGTAACCCCGCCCCCGCTCCCTACCTCGCGCTATGTGAGTTCTAGAGAACGAGCAGGTCCTTCGCCAGAGGCGTCAGGTTGTCACAGCCGGTAGAGGTGAGCGCGATGATGTCCTCGATCCGGAGGCCGAAGCGGTCCGGAACGTACACCCCCGGTTCGATCGTGACGGTCGCGCCTTCGGGGAGTACGTGTTGCACGGCGCTGGAGAGCCGGGGCCATTCGTGCACGTCCAAGCCGACGCCGTGACCGAGGCTGTGCGTGAAGTACTCCGCCAGCCCCGCGTCGTCCAAGACGCCTCTGGCGAGGGCGTCCAGCGCCGCGCCTGTCACCCCTGCGGAGGCGCCCGCGATGGCGGCCTCTTGCGCCGCGAGAACGGCTGCGTAAGCCGCTCGCGCTTCTTCGCCCGGCTCGCCGATCGCGACTGTGCGGGTCAGATCCGAGGCGTAGCCGTCGAGGTAGCCGCCCATGTCAATCACGACGAGATCGCCTGCCTGAAGAGCTCGGGAGCCTGCCCTAGCGTGTGGAAGCGCTCCATTGGGGCCCGACCCGACGATGGGCTCGAACGCCATCTGCGATGCTCCCCTTTTGAGGTGCTCGGTGATGATGTGCGTAGCGATCTCCTGTTCTGTAATGCCCGATTGCAATAACGGAAGCAGGGATACAAAGACCTCACATGTTAGGGCCTGAGCCTGCCGTACAGCCTCTACCTCCGCCGGTGTTTTAGCCGCGACGTCTTCCACCAGCATCTCCGCCACTGGCACCCACCGAACGTCTCCAAACAACCCGTCCAGCTTCTGCCGCTGCTGCACGGTCATATGGTCCGACTGGAATGCGGCGCCAGAGGCCGAGCGGAGCCACCCGCTCTCGGCGATGTGCTCCCAGAGCTGATACCCTGGAACGTGGACCTCGGCGCTTGTCACCTCTCGCCGCGCCTGAACACTGTACCGGCCGTCGGTGACAAAGTGCGCCGCCTCTGGCGTGACCACGAGCACACCATTGGAGCCCGTAAAGCCGACAGCCCAGCGGATGTCAGCCAGGTGCGTGACCACGGCCGACGCAGCGCCAGAGGCTTCGGCGCGGGCGCGGATGGCGTCTAAGCGTGAGCTCACGAGCGCGTGGAGTAGTTGGGAGCCTCTTGCGTGATCGTGATGTCGTGCGGGTGGCTCTCGCGGAGACCGGCGCCGGTAATGCGCACGAACTGTGCGCGCTCGCGCAACGCCTCGACGCTGTCGCAGCCGCAGTAGCCCAGCGCAGCGCGCAGTCCGCCGACCATCTGGTAGACCACTTCCTCAAGCGTCCCCTTGTACGGCACGCGGCCCGCGATGCCCTCGGGCACGAGCTTTTTGAGGTCGTCCTCGGCGTCCTGGAAGTAGCGGTCCTTGGACCCCGCCTCCATCGCGCCGAGCGATCCCATGCCCCGGTAGTTCTTGTAGCGACGGCCTTCGTACAGCACCGTGTCGCCTGGGCTTTCCTCGACGCCCGCAAACAGGCCGCCGATCATGACCGTACTCGCGCCAGCGGCCAGAGCCTTGGGAATGTCGCCGGTTTGTTTCACGCCACCGTCGGCGATTACGGGCACGTCGTACCGCGCAGCAGCCTCGGCGCAGCGGAGGACTGCGGTCAACTGTGGTACGCCGACTCCCGCTACGACGCGTGTGGTGCAGATGCTGCCGGGACCGATGCCCACCTTCACAGCGTCGGCGCCGGCCAGGATGAGGTCCTCGGTGGCCTCTGGCGTGGCGACGTTGCCCGCGATCACGTCCAGGCCGGGGTGATCGGACTTGATCCGCTCCACGGCGCCGAGCACGCCTTCGGAGTGGCCGTGCGCGGTGTCCACCACCACGAAGTCCACCTCGGCATCAGCGAGCGCGGCGACGCGCTCCATAGAGTCGCCCCCGACGCCGACAGCGGCGCCGACGCGCAAGCGGCCGAACTCGTCCTTGCACGCGTGCGGGTGCTTCTTCTTTTTCTGGATGTCCTTGAACGTGATGAGCCCCCGGAGGTGCGTCTCACCGTCCACGACGGGCAGCTTCTCTATCTTGTGCTCCTGCAGGATCGCCTCGGCCTCGTCCAGCGTCGTGCCCATCGGCGCGGTCACGAGCGGCGTGCGGGTCATGATCTCCGCCAGAGGCCGCTCGTGCTTGTGCTCGAAGCGGAGGTCGCGGTTTGTCACGATGCCTACCAAGTGCCCTTCGTCGTCCACGACGGGGATGCCTCCGATGTGGTAGTGCGCCATCCTCTGGCGCGCGTCGCCGACCGTGTGCGCCGGGCGGAGCACGATTGGATCCTGGATCATGCCGCTCTCGGAGCGCTTGACGCGGCGCACGAACGCGGCCTGCTGCTCGGGAATCACGTTCTTGTGCAGCACGCCGATGCCGCCCGCGCGGGCCATCGCGATGGCCATGTTGGCCTCCGTCACGGTGTCCATCGCGGCCGAGACCAGCGGGATGTTGACCGTGATGTTGCGCGTGATGCGGCTCTGTGTGGACGCGTCGCGCGGCATCACGGACGAGCGGGCCGGGACGAGCAACACGTCGTCGTAGGTGAGCCCTTCGAATGCGATTTTGGACATGGAGGCGGGAGACTCGGGGGTGTGGACAACGCCAGAGGCCCTAGCCAGCCTCTGGCGCCAGACCTAGAACACGATGGCTTTCAGTTTGACGGAGCGGCGGAGCATGTTGACCTCGTGGGCCTGGAGACGGCGCCAGCGGCCTCGGCGGAGACCGCTGAGGTCCAGCCCGGCGTAGCCCACACGTTCGAGGGCGTTGACCTCGTGCCCGAGGTGCTCCAGCATTCGGCGGACCTGGCGGTTGCGCCCTTCGTGGAGCGCGAGGGCGACTTTACGCTTGTCCTCGTCTACGTAGCCGACCTGGTCGGCTTTGGCGAGGCCGTCTTCGAGCTCGACGCCGGCGCGGAGCGCTTCGATCTCGGGCGCCGTGACGGGGCGCTCAGTTGTGGCGAGGTACAGCTTGTTCGCGCCGTAACGCGGGTGCATAAGCCGGTGCGCGAGGTCGCCGTCGGTCGTGAGCAGCAGCGCGCCCGTCGTGTTGCGGTCCAGACGGCCGACGGGGAACAGCGCGTCCCCCTCTCCCCCTTCGAGGTCCACGAGATCGAGCACCGTTTTGCGGCCCTTCTCGTCGTCCGCCGTCGTGATGGTGTCGGTCGGCTTGTTGAGCAGGATGTAGACCAGACCGGCGGGCGTGATGGGCCGGCCGTCGACCTCCACACGGTCCGTTGGGCTCACCTTGGAGCCCATCTCGGTCACGATCTCGCCGTTGACGCGCACGCGGCGCTCGGCGATGATGTCGTCCGCCCCGCGGCGGCTGGCGACGCCCGCACGGGCGAGGAAGCGGTTGAGCCGGACCTCCTCGGTGATGGAGGCCGGGGCCTGCGGCTCGGGCCTCTGGCGGTTGGCGCGTGAGGCGCGCTTGCGTCCCTTCGTGTGCTGGGCGGGGGTGCGTCGGCGTTCAGCCATCGGAGGGGGCGTCGGGAGTGTCTTCGGAAGAAACGACGGCGCGGGCGGGCGCGCTGATCGGTTCGGATGAAACCGCCTCTGGGCTCGGCTCCGGAGCCTGGAGGGCATCGGCTACCTCAGCGCCAGAGGCCTCTGGCGCTGACGGACCTCCTTCTTCCCTTCCGCCAGACCCGTCGTCATCGCCAGAGGCGCCGGGCGCGCCGTCCGCTTGGGCGTCGGCCGCCCACTCGGCGAGGAGTTGGGCGCGTTCGCGCGAAAACCGTGGGTCGCTCAAGATCTCCTCCACTTCGCGTGGGCTCGGGAGGTCCTCTAGCGTCGCGAGGCCGAACTGGTCCAGGAAGCGGTCCGTCGTGCCGTAGAGAAGCGGCCGGCCGATGGAGTCCGCGCGACCCACGACATCTACAAACCCGCGCTCCAAGAGTTGACGGAGCGCGTAATCCGACGATACGCCGCGTACGTGCTCGACTTCGGGTTTGGTGGCTGGTTGTTTATATGCAATAACGGCTAACGTCTCTAGCAGTGATCGCGAGAGCCGCCGCTCTTCCTCGCGCTCGAACAGCGAGCGCACGAACGGCGCCAGTTCCGGGACCGTCGCCAGCCGGTAGCCGCCGCCGAACGCCTCCACGCGGAAGGCCCGGCCACCCGCGCGGTAGTCCGCGTTTAACCTCTCCACGGCCCGCGAGATGTCCTCTGGCGTCACGTCGGACCCGGTCACATCGGAGTAGGCCCGCGCGAGGTCGTCGTTGCGCAGCGGCACGTCGGACGCGAACACGAGCGCTTCGACGGCTTGCGTGATGCGGGCGTCGTGATCGTCAGAGACGCGGTCGGCGGGAACGGTGGGCTCCATCAGGCGGCGAGGGGGTCTGCGGTCGCGCCAGAGGCCTCTGGCGTGGGGGTGACGGAACCGTCGGGCGGCTCCGGGACGGCGACGAGCGCGAAGTCCTCGGCACCGACGCCGAGCGTGAGGCGGAGCCTCTGGCGCTGGAGCAGGTCGAGAACCGCGAGAAAGGTGGCGATGATGAACGCCTTGCTGCGCGATTCCATCAGGTCGGCAAAGCGAACGCGCTCGCCAGAGGCCAGGCGGTCAAGCAGCCACTCCTTTTGCTCGTCCACGGCCACGCTCTCGCGGAGGACCGCGTGGCGGTACGGGTCGGCGAGGTCGGCACTGCGTTCCAGTGCTTTGGCGAGCGCGCCGAGCAGATCGAACAGGCTCGCGCGGTACGTGACCTCTTCGGCCTCTGGCGCGTGCCGCAGCCGCTCGTCGGACGCCGCGCCGCGCGTAAAGCGCCGCTGGCGATCCTCGAACGCCTGGCCCATCTTTTCGCCGGCCTCGCGGAACTGGACGTATTCGAGCAGGCGCTCGACGAGTTCCTTGCGCGGGTCTTCGGGCTCCTCGCCATCGACGGCAGGCGGACGCGGGAGCAGCATCCGCGCCTTGATCTGGATCAAGAGGGCCGCCGTGTAGACGAACTCGGCCGCGTCGTCCAGGTCCAGGTGGCTCAGCGTGCGGACCGTCTCCAGGTACTCGTCCGCGATCCGGGAGATCGGGATGTCGTGGATGTCCAGCTCATCCCGCCGGATGAAGAAGAGCAACAGGTCCAGCGGCCCTTCGAACTCGCTGAGGTGGACGCGGTGCAACGGTATGGCGGGGGATGGCGGACGCCAGAGGCGGCCGGATCACGCCAGAGGCTGGCCTCTGGCGGCGGGGCTAGGCGGCCTCCTTCTGCTTGAACCACTCGACGGTTTCCTCCAGGCCGCTGGCGAGGTCCGTCTCGGGGCTCCAGCCGAAAGCGCTGTGGATCTTCGACGTGTCGAGCACGCTGCGCTGCTGCTCGCCGGGCTTGGCCTCGCCGTGCTTCTCCGGGGCCTCGGCGCCGGTAAAGGTGTTGAGGTGGCCAAACAGCTGGTTCACGTCGGTCTCGATGCCCGTGCCGACGTTGAAGATGTCGGAGCCCTCGTGCTCCATCGCGCCCATGATGGCGCGGACGACATCCTTGACGAACACGTAATCCCGCGTCTGCTTGCCGGGACCGTTGATGGTCGGCTGCTGGCCGCGAAGGAGCATCTGGGTAAAGATGGCGACCACGCCGGCCTCACCGTGCGGGTTCTGACGCGGACCGTAAACGTTCGCGAAGCGGAGCGCGACGGAATCGATGCCGTAGGTCTCGTTGTAGAACCGGAGGTAGTGCTCGCTGACCAGCTTGGTGATGCCGTAGGGCGACATCGGGAGCTGCGGGTGCGTCTCCGGCTGCGGGCCGGCGTCGTTCACGTCCGGGTGTGGCTCGCCGTAGATGGCGCCACCGGTGGAGGCGAATACGACCTTTTCGAGCCCGTGCTGACGCCCGGCTTCGAGCAGGTTGAGCAGACCGAGGACATTGACGCTGGCGTCGAAGACGGGGTCGCTCACGCTGCGGCGCACGTCCATCTGCGCCGCGAGGTGCGCGACGGCCGCGAACTTGTGCTCGGCGAAGAGATCGCGCACGGCGTCATCGCGGAGGTCCATCTCATGGAAGGAGGCCTCAGCGGGCACGTTGGAACGGACGCCTCCCGAGAGGTCGTCCAGGACGTGGACTTGAGCGCCTCTGGCGACGAGCGCGTCGGCGACGTGGGAGCCGATGAATCCGGCACCGCCGGTGACGAGGACGGGACGATTGGCGAACGGGAACGACATAGCAGGAGAGAAGCGTGACCCAAGCTACGGGCGCCAGAGGCGCGCGGTCACACTGCGGCGCCTCTGGCGGGCGGGAATCGCTAGACTTCGGCATGGCTTCTCCCCTCTCCCGCCGCCGCTTTCTCGCCGCCGGCTCCGCTCTCGCTGCCGCGCCCCTACTCGCGCGCCCCGCTCTCGCCGCGCCAGAGGCTCGCTCTGGCGCCCCCGCGCCGCTCCACCCTCCGCGTCTGAACCCCGGCGATACCGTCGCCCTTATCGCGCCCGCTGGTGCCGTGCGCCCGAGGCTTCTGGACGAGGCGAAGCGCTCGATGGAGATGCTGGGACTGAAGTACACGGTGGGCCGTCATGTTCTGGATCGGCACGGGTACCTCGCCGGGACCGATGCGGCGCGGGCGGAAGACTTCAATCGTGCAATAACGGACCCGAACGTGGACGCCCTTTTCGCCATCCGTGGCGGCTGGGGCTGCGCCCGCATGCTCCCATTCGTGGACTGGACGGCGCTCCGCGAGAACCCGAAAGCGGTAATCGGCTACAGCGATCTCACGTCGCTCCTCATGGCGGCCTACGCCCGCTCGGGCGTGGTCGGCTTTCACGGGCCTGTGGCAACGTCCACGTTTAGCCCGTTCACGCTCGCGAGCCTGCGTGCGCTCGTGTTCGACGCCGAGGCCGGGCCTCTGGCGCCGCTGGCTCAAGACGACCCCGAGCCCATCGTGACGCTGACCGCCGGCACCGCCAGAGGCCGACTCGTCGGTGGCAACCTGACCGTGCTCTGCGCGATGGTGGGCACGCCGTACATGCCCAGCTTCGAAGGCGAGATCCTCTTTCTGGAAGACATCGGCGAAAGCGTCTACCGCATCGACCGGATGCTGACGCAACTGGGGCAGGCGGGCTTGCTGGGCGGCCTCGCGGGCGTCGCGTTCGGCAGCTGTCGCGGGTGCCTGCCGGAAGTCGACGCCGTGGGCCAGTTCACGCTGGAGGAGGTCATGCGGCGCCACTTCGAGCCTCTGGCGGTGCCGACCTACCTCGGCGCGCCGATCGGGCACATCACGGACAAGGTGACCGTCCCGGTCGGCGCGCTCGCGGAGATCGACGCGGACCGGGGCACGCTCTCGCTCTTGGAGCCCGCGGTGCGCTAGCCTCTGGCGCCAGAGGCCTATTCCCCTCCTCCCATGATCGTCCTCGACCTTCCTAGCCCCCACGCACTGCGCGGCGGCTGGGCCGCTCTCGCCGCCGTCTACGCCGGCAGAGGCTGGACCGACGTCCGCGCGCTGCCCGACCGCTGGCTCTACCACGACGGCGGGGGCAACTGGGCGACGTTGCGCTTCCACGACGCCTCTCGCGCTGTGCTCTTCGGGCACGACCACGAGTATTCCGAAACCTACTTCGGTGCCGCCGCGGAGTATTTCGGCGAGGAGGAGACCGACTTGCTCGCAGGCGCCCCCGACTGGTGGAGTGCAGACTTGGACCCCTCGCCAAGCGGCGAGTGGATCGGGTTCATCTACGGCTGGGACGGTTCCACGTGGAGGCGCGCGCCGTACGCCAAGCCCGACGGGTTCGACTCGGTCGGCTTGATCCGTGCGTGCAGCCTGGAAGGCACGGGCTTCCTAGCGGAGTTCGCGCAAGAGGCCCTGGGGCTAGTCGGCGACCCGGACCCAGAAGCACTCGCCGCCCTCGTCGCGGCTGATGCCGACATTACGCCGGCCCTACTGGAAGCTGTTGTGCCGGGATGGGACATCGCGGCGGGTGTGGCAGCCGGACGGGCATTTCTCGCACACGGCGGGGCTTCTGGCGCCAGAGGCCCGAATCAGCCCGCTAGAGGCTAGAAGCACTCCTCGCGCGCGACCACGCCATCCACCACGACCGCGCACACGTGCGTGATCGTCTCGAGCGGATCGCCGTCGAAGATCACCAGGTCGGCGTCCTTGCCGGGCTCCAGCGAGCCCACGCGGTCGGCGATGCCGAGGATGCGAGCGGCATCGATGCTGACGGCTTCGAGCGCGTGGACGCGGTCCAGGCCGTAGGCTGCGGCGACAGCGGCTTCGAACAGCACGACGCGTGTTTTAGGCACGTAGGCTTCGTAACCGCTCTGGAACGCGAACGGGATCCCGGCGGCGCGGAGCTTGGAGGCGGTATCGAAGGCGAGGCTCTCGGTCTCCCCGCCGGTCCGGTACATGGTGGGGTGCAGGACCACGGAGACGCCTGACTCGCGGATGTCCTTCAGCACGAGCGGGGCCTCCGAGGCGCCGTCCAGAATCACGTTCATCTGCGGAAACTCGCGGGCGAGACGGAGGACCGCCTGGATGTCGTTGGCGCGGTGCGCCGTGATCAGCGCAGGCATCTGGCCTGTGGCCACGGCCGCAAGCGCCTCGTTGTCGAGGTCACGCGAGGGCGCGTCGCCAGAGGCGTCCATCTTCTCCGCGTGGGCGAGGCCTTTGTACAGCGCGGCGCGGATCTGCGCGATCACACGGGCACGCGTACCAGGCGAGTCGAAGCGGACGCCGCGGCCGACGGTCATTGCCATCATGGTCGTGGAGTCCACGAGCGCCTCATCGATGGTGTCGTAGGCCGTTTTGATGATCGTCGTCTGTCCCGCAGCGAGCGCGCCGGGGGAATGCCCCGTGTGGACGGTCGTGATGCCGAGCGACAGCAGCCAGCCGACGAGCTCGTCGCGGGCGTTGTAGGCGTCCATCGCGCGAAGCGACGGCTGGAGCGGACCGCCCATATCGAGCGCGTCCTGGTCCTGCGGCTGGTTAAGCAAGCCCGAGAGCCCGACCGTGCTGCGCACGTCTACCAGGCCAGGCGTCACGACGGAGCCGCGAAGCTCGCGCGCACCGGCAGGCACGCGGACGCCTCTGGCGGGACCGGCGGACACGATCGTGCCGTCCTGGATCACGACCGCGCCGTCCACAATCGCGGGACCCGCCATCGTGTACAGCGTGTCGGCGTAGACGACGAGCGACTGGCCTCTGGCGCCGGAGGCGGCGAACAAAAGGGAGGCGAGGAGTAGAAAACGGGTCATCATCCGAGGGGGACCTGAATTACGTAGTTGCCGTCGCGGGTGACGAGCGTGAACCGGAGCGGGAGGGTCTCGCCAGAGGCGGTCCGCACGTCCCCGTCGATGGTGTAGGACGGCTCGCCGCCGACGATGCCGGGCGTGTTGGAGGTCACGCTGCGGAGCGTGATGACCTCGATGGTGTTGAGGGTTTTCCACGGCCGCCCGCCGGTGTAGTCCACCAGCGCGCCGAGCCCGAGCGTTTCGCCGATCACCTGCGCCGCAGCGCCATCGGCGCGTTCCGTCTCGATCATCTCGCGCTGCTCAGCGAAGCCGCTGGGCTCCATCGCGCGGGCCACCGCGTACCAGTCGTGCCGGTCCACCGAGGCGGCGAAGTCCGCGAGGAAGCTGTCCAGCCGGTCGTCGCCGGTTGGGGCGACGGGGTTCGCCTCGGCGGTCATGCCATCGCCACCGGCCGCGGGAATCCCGGCGTACGGGCCGCTGGCGTCTGGCACGAGCGGCTGCGGAGAGCCCGCGCACGCGGCGAGCGCGATGGCCGAGATGGCGACAAGCGTCAGAAGCAGAGAGAGGCTGTTCATTCGTGGTCGTGCTGAGAGAAGGCGCGGTAGACGTCGTAGCCGCCGACGGAGTAGGCCGCGTCCTCGGGTATGGCGAGGTCGAAGACTTTGGTGCCGTCCACCCAGGTCTGCTCGATGCGGGTGTAGATGGAGAGCGGATCGCCGGAGAGCACGATGAGGTCCGCGCTCTTGCCCGCTTCGAGCGAGCCGACCTCGTCGGCGATGCCGAGCATGCGGGCGCCGGCCAGCGTCATGGCCTCCAGGGCCTTTTCGCGGCTCATGCCGGCGCGCACGCCGAGGGCGGCGGAGCGGAGGAACAGGCGGCTGTCCGTGATGCCGTCGTCGGTGTGGTAGGCCACGTCAACGCCGGCGTCTTCCATCACGCGGCCGGTGCGGAAGTAGAGGCCGCGCGCCTCCATCTTGCCGCCCGGCGAATCCAGCACGATGATGGAGGCCGGGGCGCCAGCGGCGGCGATCTCGTCCGCCACGCGCCAGCCTTCGCTAACGTGGTGCAGGACGGGCGTGAAACCGAACTCACGGCCGATGCGGAGCGCGGTCAGCACGTCGTCGTGCCGGTGCGTGTGGAAGTGGACAGTGCGCGTGCCCTCGAGCACTTCGGCCAGGCCCTCCAGACGGAGGTTGCGGCCGACGCTGTCGCCAGCGGCCCGCTTCTGGCGGAACGCCTCGGCCTCCAAGAACGCCTCGCGCACGATGGCGACGGCGCGGGCGCGCGTGTCCGGGAAGCCGTTGCGGCCGCGGAGCGAGTTGGTACCGTTGGCCATTTTCATGCCGCCGCAGATGTCGGTCAGCGGATCGTCGCAGAGGAGCATGTCCTCGATCACGTTGGCATCGCGCAGCTTGAGGTAGGCCGTCTGGCCGCTCATGAGGTGGCCGGAGCCCGGCATGACGTTGACCGTCGTGATGCCTCCGGCGCGGGCGCGCTCGAAGGAATCGGCGCGGGGGTCGAGCGCGTCCAGAATGCGCACGTCGGGGTGCATCGGCGCCGAGGAGTCGCCGCCGTCGCCGTCGCCAACGTGGGAGTGCGTGTCCACGATGCCCGGCATGAGGACCTTGCCGCTCACGTCCACGACCGTCGCGCCCGACGGCACACGGACCGAGCCTCTGGCGCCAACGGCGGTAATCCGTCCGTCTTGGACCACGACGACGCCGTCGGCGATCTCGGGCCCGGCAATCGGGATCACCTTGGCGCCGACAAACGCGGTTTGCGAGTGGGCGCCAGAGGCGAGGGTCAACAGAAAGGCAACAAGGAGCGCGCGCACGGGCAGACGTGGTGAATCCATGAAGGCAAGGTACGCGGGTGGCAGAGGCTCGGGTAGCTTCGGGCTCCACCTTGCTCCCGTTGCATGTCTGACGCCCTCAAGACCACGCCCCTCCACGCCCAGCACGTCGCGCTTGGCGCCAAGATGATGCCCTTCGCGGGGTGGGACATGCCGGTGCAGTATTCCGGCATCTTGGACGAGCACCACGCCGTGCGCAACGCGGCCGGCCTGTTCGACGTGAGCCACATGGGCGAGGTGGCGGTGCAAGGGCCGGACGCGCAAGCGTTTATCCAGCACCTCGTCACCAACGACGTCTCGCGGATTGTGGACGGGCAGGCGCAGTACACGGTCATGTGCCACGAGTCCGGTACGGCCGTGGACGATCTGCTCGTCTACCGCCTCGCGCACGAGGACTGGATGCTCGTCATCAACGCGAGCAACATCGACAAGGACCTCGCGCACATGCGCGACGTGCACGGGGCTGGTGATTGGGACTGCACGCTGACCGACCTCTCGGACCAGACCGCGCTGATCGCGCTGCAGGGGCCTCTGGCGTTCGAGATCCTCGGCGAGGTCACCGACGCCGTGCCGGCCGACCTCCCGTTCTACCGCTTCGTGGCGCCAGAGGCGGGAACGTTCCTGGGTTGCGAGTCGCCCATCGTCTCGCACACCGGCTACACCGGCGAGGCGGGCGTCGAGATCTACTGCACGCCCGAGGAGGCGCCGCGCGTCTGGGAGGCGCTGATGGAAGCCGGCTCCGCCAGAGGCCTCTTGCCGGCCGGGCTGGGCGCGCGCGACACGCTGCGCTTGGAGTCCGGATTCTGCCTCTACGGCCACGAACTGAGTGACGAGATCACTCCGCTGGAAGCGGGCGTCGGCTGGGTGGTCAAGCTGGACGCAGGAGATTTTGTCGGCGCTGAGGCGCTGCGTGAGCAAAAGGCCTCTGGCGTGCCGCGCAAGCTCGTCGGGCTCGTCGTGGAAGGCCGCGGGATCCCGCGCGAAGGCTACGAGATCGCCTCTGGCGACCGCGTAATCGGGACGGTCACGAGCGGCACGCAGTCACCCGTGCTAGCCCAGGGCATCGGACTCGGGCTCGTCGAGAACGACCCGGCGTACACAGCCCCAGGAAGCGCCCTCGCCATCCGCGTGCGAGGCCGTGAATTGGCTGCGACGGTCGCGAAGCCGCCCTTCCACAAGCAGAAATAGGCGGTACCATCCGGCCCCTGGTTTTTCCTGCTTAGCCCTCGTCCTCGTGGATATCGACGTCGTCCTCTCCCCCGCCGTCCTCGCGCCAGAGGCGCTCAAGGGCCGCCGCGTGGTCATGGTGGACGTTCTGCGCGCCTCCACGACGATCGCCACGGCGCTGGCCTCTGGCGCCCGCGCGGTCATCCCGGCGACTGACACCGGCGAGGCCGGCCGGTTGGCCGCCAACCTGGACCCAGACTTCTCGCTGCTCGGCGGCGAGCGCGACGGCAAACCCGTCGCCGGCTTCGGCGCGGGGAACTCTCCGGCGGAGTACGGCCCCGAGGCGGTGCAGGGCAAAACCGTCGTGCTGACCACGACGAACGGGACGCGAGCGCTCGCAAAAGCCAAGGCCGGCATCGAAGTGGCTGTTGGCGGCTTTGTCAACGCGGCGCGGGCGGCGCGCTTTCTCGCGGAGGGTTTGGAGCGCGGCGAGCCGGGCACGATCCTCTGCGCCGGCTGGCACGGACGGGTCTCGCTTGAGGACACGCTGTGCGCCGGACTGCTCGTGAGCCGCGTCGTAACGGCCGCGCAGGCCTCCGGCCTCACGGATTCGTCCAAGATGGCCTACGCCCTCTACCAGGGCAGCCGCGACGACATCGAGCGCGCGCTCCGCAGCACGGAGCACGCCCGAAGGCTAATCGCCCTCGACTTCGGCGACGACATTACGCGCTGCGCCCAGATCGACACGCTGGACGTGCTCCCGGTCCAGCACGATGGCCGGATCACGGCCTCTGGCGCCTAGAACTCGGCGCGGTGTAGACGCTGGCGCCAGAGGTCTACATCACGACCAGGATCGTTGCCAGCCAGTTCGGGCGCGTCGAGATGCGGAAGCCTCTGGCGGTCGGCCCGGTCGGAATATCGGTAGAGATGTCCGTACGCGAGGGGTCTGAGCCCAGCCGCGCGGTGCGGATAAAGCGCGTTTGGCCGGGCGCGTTGGGATCGTAGACGTGGAACGTCGCCTCGCCAGAGGCCTCCCCGCGCTCGACGCCGAAGGCGACGACCTGGTGGTTCCGCGTCGGGTCCGGCGCGTCGCCGACAAGCCCGAGGACGACGAGCCGACCGGACTCGATCTTCCGCGCCGCGTGCTCCACCTCGCGCGCCATTGCTTCCGCCAGAGGCGGGTGAGCCGATCCGTCCAGCCGCGCGCGGGCCCACGCCGCTACAAACCGCGGGAGCGAGGCGCGAAGCGTTTCGGCCTGACGCCGGCGCAGCAGCGAGCGCATCGCGTCCTTCGTCAGCGATGCCGTCGGGACGGAGCCTCTGGCGTGCCACCGCTCCGCCGCTGCGAGCGCCATACCGCCGCATAACCCGAAGCTGCGCCACCGCTGCGCGATGCCGCGCACGAGCACGTCGCCGCCGCCCGCCGCCCCAGCCGCGCCGCCCGCGACCGCGCCTACGCCAGAGGCGCGCCGGCCCAGAAGCCGCCCCCCAACCGCGCCAGAGGCTGCGAGCGCGAGCGCCGAAAGCGGCCGGAGCCGCCGCGCGAGTTCGCCTAGGTCCGCGTCCGTCCACACGAATGAGTTCGTAAACGAGAAGCCATCGCGGGCCGGGTCGAAGTCGAGAACCGTAGGAGCGCGGGAAGCGACCAGCAGTCCGTGGACAGAAATCGGCTCCACGGAGGGCACAATCGGAGGGACGCGGGGAGTTGTACGCATGAGAGAAGCTATCCTGTTGGCCGGACCGGGGCCGCGCCCCGAGTCTACCCCTTCTCGCCCGTACGCTGTCGAACTCGGACGCCTGCCGTGACCCGCCTCCGCCTCGCCGCCTTCCTTCTCCTGCCTCTGGCGACCGCCGCCCAGGGGCCTCTGGCGACCGCGGACACGTCAATGTCTCGCCTGTCTGCAGCATCCTCCCCGGAGGGCGCGCCAGAGGCCGACCTGATCGTGCGAGCGCTCGAACGGACGGACGTCTTCCCCGGCGTCGAGGAGGTGTACGCTTCGCGCGATCACGCGCCGATCTGGACAGCCCCGGGCGACGCGCGCCTCCTCCTCGCGCGGTTCGAGGACGCCCGCTTTGACGGCCTCACCGCCGCCGACCTCGACCTCGAGCGGCTCCGCGCCCTCGGAGCCTCTGGCGACGCCGCCGACCGTGCCCTCCGCGACGTGCTCCTCACCGATGCCGTGCTTCGCCTCGCCGACGTTCTTCTCGGCCGCCGCGTAGACCCCGAGCAGATCCACGAAGGGCACTGGTTCCTGACGCGAGAGGCACAGCGCCGTCGCGCCACCCCTGCCGCCACGCGTTTCCGCGAGCCTCTGGCGAGCGACGAGCCCGCGCGCGCCGTCCTGGCCGCGCTCGACGCGCTCCAACCCCGCCACGCCGAGTACCACGCGTTGCGCCAGAGGCTTCGCGAGGCGCTCGCCGTCGACCTTTCGGTGGTTCAGCCCGCCTCTGCCCGCCTTCCGGATTCGGCCGCGGTGTACCCCGAGGTCCCGCTCCAGCGTCCAGACGCCGCCAAGATCGCGCTGCTCCGCCTGAACTTGGAGCGCTGGCGCTGGCTTCCGGACGACTTCGGAGACGCTCACGTCCTCGTCAACGTCCCCGCCACCACGCTGTGGCTCCGCGAGACCTCTGGCGACGGCGGCGCGCCAGAGGCCGTCCTGACCATGGACGCGACCATCGGACAGCCGGCGCCGGCGTGGCAAACCCCCGTCCTCTCGGACCCGATTCGCACCGTCTCGTTTTTCCCCACGTGGACGCCGACGATCACGATTCAGCGGCGCGAGATCATCCCAGAGGCGCGGTTGGACGGCGGCCAGAGCCTATACGAGCGCGGCTTTACTGTCTCGCGCGGCGGCCGAACAATGGACCCGCGCGATGTGGATTGGGAGCGCGCCCGTGCCGGCCAGTACCGCATCACGCAGCGCGGCGGCCCGCTCGGCGAGTTGGGCCGCGTGAAGTTCGTGATGCCCAACCCGCACTGGATTCTGATTCACGACACGAACACGCCCGAAGAATTCGACGCGGACGAGCGGGCGCTCTCTCACGGCTGCGTCCGCGCCGCCGACCCCGGCGCCCTCGCCGACGCCATCCTCACGCGCACGAATGGGTGGGCCGACGGTCGCGCCAGCGGCCTGATCGAAGGCGCACCCCGCACCCAGGGCGTGCGGCTCCGCGAGCGCTTCCCGGTCCACATCGTGTATTTCACCGCGTGGCCTGGCGAGGACGGGACCCTGGAGACCTTTGAGGATGTCTACGGCCGCGATGCCGAACTCGCCGCAGCGCTGGGCCTGGAGCTTCCCGCCAGAGGCGAGATCGCTTCCGCACCATAACGCACGCCGCCGAGCCTCTGGCGTACGTTCTCCGGCCGTCGCGCGTTTGGCGTCTTCCCCATCACCCCCTCTGATGTCCCGTCTGGTCGTTCACCCTGTTCTCGTCGCGGTCCTCGCGTGGTCCCTTGGTTGGGGCATTTTCGACGGTTTGTTCGGAGACAAGGGCCCCGAGCAGATCGCCGCCTCGGACGTGCAGGAGTCAATCCAGGCCCTCGCTGTGGCCGCCTCAGATGAGGTCGGGGATCTGTATGCCGCCCGCGAGTACGTATCGCTGTGGGGCTCGGAAGAAAGGTCTGCGCTCATGGCCCGCCTCAGCGCGGCCTCTGGCGACGGCATCGCGCCCGAGACCATCGGCGTCGACGACGCGCGAGACGCCCTCGCGATGTGGGAGGGCACGCGCCAGGAGTGGGCCGCGCTCGACGACGAGACGCGGGAGGCCACGCCCGACCCGCGGCCCCAAGCGCTCGCCCGCGCGGACGTGCGCCTTACCGAGGCTGTGCTCCAGCTCGGCGACAAGCTCGCCGGCTCGCGCATCGATCTCGCCGCGCTGCACCCCGGCACGTGGTTTCCCGACTCCCGCGATTCGCTCGCCAGAGGCCGCGTCCTCGATGCCGTCGCCTCTGGCGACGCGCAGGCCGTGCTGCGCACGCTCGATGAGCTTCAGCCGCAGCACCCGCAAGCGCAGCAGCTTCGAGCCGCGCTCCGCCGCCTCCGCGACGCCGACGCCGCCCCTATTCCCGACGGCTCGCCTCTGGCGATGGGCGAGCGGTCCATCCGCGTGCCCCACGTACGCGCTCGCCTCGCCGCTCTCGGGTACCTCGGCGCTGATGCGCCAGAGACCGGCTGGAACGACGCCGAGCCGTATTTGCTCGATGCCGAGATCGGCCGTGCGCTCGCGCGCTTCCGCGACGCCAGAGGCCTCGCGCCCGACTCCTCGCTGGACGCCGCGACAACGGCCGCGCTTAACACGGACTTAGACAGCCTCGCGGACCGCGTCGCGCTCAACCTCGAGCGCTGGCGTCACCTCCCCGACGATTTCGGGGAGCGCTACGTGTGGGTCAACATGCCCGCCTACCATTTGGAGGTGCGCGAGCCCGACGGCGAGGTCGGAATCGAGATGACCGTCAACATCGGCAACGCGCAAACGCGGGGTTGGACCACGCCCGTGATCTCAGACTCCATCACGCGCGTTGTCTTCCGCCCGGCGTGGTACGTACCAAGCTCGCTCGCTGCCGCGCAGGTCTTTCCCATGGCGCGTGCGGACAGCCTCAGCCTGTACCGCTCTGGCTTTGAGGTGTACCAGAACGGCGCCCCGGTAGACAGCCGCCTTGTGCCGTGGGACTCGGTCTCGGTCGGCCAGTTCCGGTTTGTGCAGCGCCCAGGCCCCAGCAACCCGCTCGGCCGCGCCAAATTCCCGATGACGAACCCGTACGCGATCCTCATCCACGACACCAACCGCCGCAACTTCGGCGGGGCGGTCTCTAGCGGATGCGTCCATGCCGGCGATGCCGAGGCTCTCGCTGCCTATCTGCTGCGCGCCGAGGGCTGGACGGAGGAGCGGGCGCAGCAGGCGTACCGAAACGGGCCGCAGCGCCAGGGCGTTCCCCTCTCGTCGCCCATCCAGACGCACTTCGTCTACCTCACCGCCGAGGTCGACGCCTCTGGCGCGCTCGTCTTCCACGACGACCCCTACGGCTACGACGTGAAGCAACTCGCGGCGCTCGAAGGAGCGCTGTAGCGCCGAGGCCTCTGGCGCCAGAGGCCTAAATGTGCGGGAGATGTAATGCCGGTGTGACCTGGACCGTTCGAGCGGCGGCTGGCCCAGTACGACCCTCCCTCCACCTCTTATGGCGCACCGACTCCCTTTCTTCGCCGTCCTCGCGATGGCATCGCTCGTCGCGACGGGCTGCTCTCCGTACAACTACGGGTACGGCAACGACCGCAGCGGCGGCTACTACGGCAACGACGGGTACAACGACCCGTACTACGACGACGTCCCCGTTTACGGAAACGGCGGCTATGACTACGGCGGCGGCTACGACGAAGGCTACCGCGATGGATACCGAGACGGCTACTACCGAGGCCGTGCCTATCCCACCTACGCCCGCGTTCGGCAGAACACCTACCGCGTGTGCCACGGCCGCCGCACGGTCACGCTTTCGGGCAGAAACCTGGACGCCCACCTTAACCACGGCGACTTTTTCGGCTCCTGCTCCAAGCAGTTCCGCGACCGCCACGAACGCTACTACCGCGTCGGCCGATACCACACCAACTACAAGCGTTCGGTTGAGCGCCGGCGTGCTGCGGACCGCGGAGATCGGTACGACGACGGCGAACGCCGCGCCCGCCGCGACGACCGCAACCGCAACGTGGACCGCAACCGTCAGGACAACCGCGCCCGTCAGGCCCGTGAGGCTGCCAGCCGTCAGAATCGCGCTCGGGACTCTCGTGAGCGTCAGGCACGCGAGCGTGCGTCCCAGCAGCGGGAAGCGCGTCAGCGTGCAGATCGCCAGCGCGAGGCTCGGCAGCGAGCAGCGCAGCAGAGGTCTCAGCGTGAGGCCCGCCAGAGGCAATCGCGTGAGCGGGACGCTCGCCAGCGCGCTACCCAGCAGCGGGAAGCCCGTCAGCGTTCTGAGCGTCAGCGCGAGGCCCAGAGACAATCGCGCGAGCGAGACGCTCGCCAGCGGGAGGCACGCCAGCGAACGGAGCGTCAGCGGGAAGCGCGGGAGCGTGAGGCCCGGCAGCGCTCCGAGCGCCAGCGCGAGGCGCGGGAAAAGCAGACCCGCGAGCGGGAAGCACGTCAGCGCTCCGAGCGCCAACGGGAAGCGAACCGCTCCAACCAGCGGTCGCGCGAGAACACCCGCCAGGGCCGCCAGCGGAACAACCGCGAGGCTGAGCCCGAGAAGGAAGAGCGCAACGAGCGCTCGCGCCGTAGCCGCCGCGGCGGCAACGACTAGCGCGCCGCGAGGCCGCGCAGAATGTGCCAGACGGTGAGAGCGGCGAGCGTCGCCGTTCTCCCGTCCTGGTCCAGCCGGGGATTCGCCTCCACCACCTCGAACGAGCCGACGCCTCTGGCGCGGCCACAGGCCTCCGCGGCGTGCAGCCACAGGCGTGGGGACAGCCCGCCCACGCCCGGTGCGCTCACGCCCGGGGCCTCTGGCGCCGCCACCGCGTCGATGTCGAAGGACGCCATCGCCGGCCGAGGCGTTGGATGGATAAACGCGTCGATGGCGGCGCGGTCCAGATCGGCACCCCACGCGATGCGCCCACCTCTGGCGCGGATCCAGTCCGCATGCGCCGCGGCGACGCGCCAGGGATGGAGGCCCGCTACGGAGTACGACCGGACGTGCCCGGACGGGTGCTCCAACGCCTGTCGGAACGGCGAGCCAGAATGCGCGCCAGAGGCCCCGACCTCGCGCACATCGGCGTGGGCGTCCCAGTTGAGGACGTGGACATCGCGTTGCGCCTGGCAGTAGCCGAGGAGATGCCCGTAAGCGGTCTCGTGGCCGCCCCCGAGCACGATCACGGTCTTCTCCCCCACCCATGGCGCGATCGTATCCGCGAGGGCGTGCTGGTCGGCCTCCACGTCTCCAGAAACCGCGATGTCGCCCGCATCCACCGTCCGTTCGAGGAGCGCCGCGAACGCCTCTGGCGAACGCGCGTCCGGCGTCATCTTGTAGAGCGCATCGCGGATCGCCGCCGGGCCGCCAGAGGCTCCGGGTCGGCCGCCGTTGCGCGCGACGCCAGCGTCCGATGGGAAGCCGACGAGGATCACCCGCGCGTCAGGCACGCGGCTATGGGAGCCGGCGAGCCACCGCCCGAGGCGCGGGTCCTCTGGCGAAGTCAGCGGCGCGAGAATTGAGGGGACTGAAAGACCGCTCACGCTAGGCCGACCAATCGTATGCCACCTCGCCGCCGATGTACGCGTACCAGATAGCGTCGGGATCGAACGAGTACATCCACGTCTCCACCGACGAGCTGTTGATCAGGACAAAGTCCGCGTGGTAGCCGGGCAGAAGCGACCCGACTGACCCGTGCAATTGCAGTGCCCGCGCGGCCACGGTCGTAGCGCCGCGGAGCACCTGCGCGGGCGTCATCCTCTGGCGCACGCAGGCGGCCCACATCGCCAGAGGCAGGTCCGCGACGGGCGCGCTGCCGGGGTTGAAGTCGGTTGCTACGGCCACAGGCACTCCGGCCTCCATCAACTCCCTAGCGGGCAGCGGCTCCACGCCGAGCACCAGCGTCGCCAGAGGCAGGCTTACCGCGACCGTTCCCGCGCGCGCCATCGCGCGGATGCTGGCCTCCGAGATGTTCTCCAGATGGTCCGCGCTCGCAGCGCCCACCTCGGCCGCGAGTGCTCCGCCCCCCGTATCGCTGAGTTGGTCGGCGTGCAGCTTGGGGACGAGCCCGAGGCCTCTGGCGGCGGCGAAGACCCGCCGCGCCTCGTCCGGTGTGAACGCGCCGGTCTCGACAAAGGCGTCGCAAAAGACCGCCAAACGCTCCGCAGCAACGGCCGGGAGAATCTCGTTACAGATCAGATCCAGGTACCCGTCGCGGTTGCCTGAGAACTCTGGCGGGACGGCGTGGGCCGCGAGAAGCGTCGGGATGAGCCTCTGGCGCGAGGTCTGCGCGAGCCGCTTGTAGACGCGGAGTTGCTTGAGCTCATCCGCCAGCGAAAGCCCGTACCCGCTTTTCGCCTCGACCGTCGTGACGCCGCGCCTCAACATGCGGCAAAGCAGGAGGTCCGCATTTACCTGCAACAACTCTTCGGACGCTTCGCGCGTGGCGCGGACCGTCGAGAGAATGCCCCCGCCTCTTGCGGCGATGTCGAGGTAGGACGTTCCGTTCAAGCGCTCGGTGAACTCATCGGCCCGCGCGCCCCCAAAGGCGAGGTGCGTGTGGCAGTCCACCAACCCTGGCACGACCGTCAGGCCGGCGGCAGAGACCTCCGGCTCATCCGCATACGCAACCGGGAGGTCTTGCTCACGCCCAACCCACTCCACGCGACCCTCGCGCCACACCATCGCCGCGCTCTCGATCTCACCCACATCGTCGGCGCGGGCCTCTGGCGGGCACGTGTACAGCCTCTTGACATCGGTGAGGACCGGCACCGCTAGAGGCGCGTCACGCGGTGCGTCGGCTCCACACAGGGGCGGACGGCCCCCGCCTCGTCCGTAGCACCCACGACTTCGATACGGTCCCCTTCACCCAAGTCGTTAACGTCTACGAGCCCTTCGGCTTCGCAGAGGTTCATCCGCGCCGGGATCAGCACGCGTACGCTCTCGCCAGAGGCGGTCGTCATCACGATTACGCCGTCGCCGTCGTACGTCCAGGGCGTAAGGTCCACCGATGCGACCGTGCCCGATACGACGTCGCCAGAGGCCGAGCCGTTGCCCGACTCTGGCGCGCTCTGGGAGGCACAGCCGCTAGCGAGAAGAGCGAGAAAGAGGAGCGTGCGCATAGCAGAGAAAGAGGGTGCGCCGAACCTACGCCTCTGGCGCCGCTCCGAGGGCGCCGGCAAGATCGGCGAACGGCGTGGCGGTTTGCTCGCCGCTGGCGAGGTCCTTGACCTGCGCAACGCCAGAGGCCAGGTCGTCCGGGCCGACGATGACGGCGAACCGGGCGTCTTGACGTGAGGCCTCTTTCAGCTGCTTCCGCCACGCGCGCCCCAGCAGGTCGAACTCGACGCGGAGGCCTCTGGCGCGGAGCGCCTGGGCGGTCTGGAGTGTCCAGGGGCGCGCGTCGTCGTCCATCGCGACGAGGAACGCGTCGGGGCGCGAGAGGCCGGGGAGCTCCGTGCCTGCATCCGCGAGGGCGAGGAACAGGCGCTCGATCCCGGCTGCGTAGCCGACCGCCGGAACAGGCGTTTTGCTGCCCACCGCCTCCGCCAGTCCGTCATACCGGCCGCCAGCGGCCAGCGCGCTCTGCGCGCCGAGTGCGTCGCTCTCCAACTCGAACACGGTCCGGGTGTAGTAGTCGATGCCGCGCACGAGCAGCGGGTCCTCTACGTACGGGATACCGAGCGCATCGAGGTGCGTCTTGACCGCCTCGTAGTGCGCACGTGCGTCCTCGCCGACGTAGTCCGGCAGCTTGGGCGCGTCGGCCACAATCTCGCGCTCGCGCGGGTCTTTGGTGTCGAGGAGGCGGAGTGGGTTCGTGTCCAGCCTCTGGCGGCTCGTCTCCGTCAACTCATCCACGAACGGCGCGAAGTAGGTCCGCAACGCGTCGAGGTAACGCGGCCGATCGACGGCGTCGCCGATGGTGTTGAGACGAAGCCGTGTGTCCGTGATTCCGAAGGCGGCGTAGATCGCGCGGAGGTTGGCGATGACCTCCACGTCTGCCTGCGGCTGGTCGCTGCCCAGAAGTTCGACGCCGAACTGGTGGAACTGGCGGAAGCGTCCCTTTTGCGGGCGCTCGGCGCGGAAGCACGGCCCGATGTAGAACAGCCGCTGCGCGCCGCCGCGCTGGAGCAGGCTGTGCTGCAACGCCGCGCGCACGACTGGCGCCGTCACCTCGGGTCGGAGCACGTACGTCTCGCGCCCGCGCTCCACGGTGAACATCTCCTTTTGCACGATGTCCGTCGTCCCACCGACGCCTCTGGCGACGAGATCGACCGGCTCTAGAACGGGCGTGCGGATCTCGTCGAAGCCGAACCGCCGCATCTGGTCCTGCACGATGCCCTCGACGTGGCGCCACGCGGGGGTGCCGGGGATGTCGCTCCCTCCGGAGTCGTGCGCGATGGGGAGCACGTCGAACGTGCCGCGGATGGTCTTAAACATGGGGCGTGCGGAGCGGGAGCGTGGAAACTGCTCGCGCGGGCCTCTGGCGTCAAACGAATCCCCCGCGACCTGCTCGGGTGCGCCACCGCCCCATTGGCCGGACGCTACCCCAGCGCGGCCTCTGCGTCGGCCAGCGCGCGGTGAACATCGCGGACTGACTCGGCGTCGAGCAGCCTCTGGCGCGTACCCGCGTCCGCCATCACGCGCGAAATGCGGCTCAGGAGCCGAAGATGCACGCTCCGCTCGCGCTCCGGTCCTGCGAGCAAAAGCACGATGCGAACGGGCGAACCGTCCAGCGAGTCATAGTCCACGGCCGACTCCAAGATGGCGAGCGCGGCCGTCGTGTCGTCCACGCTCTGGGTGCGCGCGTGCGGGAGGGCGAGCCCCTGCCCCACGCCCGTAGACATCAACGCCTCGCGCTGAAGGACCGCGTCCAAGATGACAGAGGCATCGGCGGCCGTTCCGTGCGCGGCCAGGGCCGACATCGTCTCCAATAGCTCTCGTTTCGACGCGGCGGGAAGGCCGACGCGTACACGTTCAGCCGGGAGCAGGGTAAGAAGCGTCTGGGTTTGGATCACGCCAGAGGCTACTCTAGGCCGCGTCGCGCGTTCCGGGCAATCGGGGTGAAGGGGAACGCCTGCGTTCCGAATCGTGGCGTCTGAACGGCCGAAGCGTGGACGTTTGCGCGCGTATGGCGTTGCGTGCGCGCGGCACGGCTCTTGAAGACAGGTGCCAGCAACCGACCGCCTTCCCCGTGGCTGCTTCCGCCCCCGTTTCTGCCTACGGCCTTCCCGGCCCGCTCCGAGCCCTTATTGAAGGGTTCCAGGAGCGCCGCGCCCGTACCACCGCCGACAAGTCTCTCGCGCTCCGCCTCAAGGACGCTATGACCCGCGAGCAGGTCACCGCCAGAGGCCTGAGCTTCTACATCGAGCATGGGGCCGTTGCCGTGTACGGCAACGTCGCGGACGGCGCCGAGCGCGAGGCTATCCTCGGCCTGATCGCGCGGCAGCCCGGCGTTACCCGCATCGTGGACCACCTCCGGCTGGCCGACGCGTAGCCCGACACCAAGCGCCTCTGGCGCCGGAGGCGTCGATATGTTCAGGCACGCCGCAAACGGCGCCCTACGATCGCGTCCAGGCTGTAGCGCCCGCCCCCTGCAAGAAGCAGCGCGATGGCGGCGCTCCCGTAGGCGTAGGACAGTTCGCGGTCGCCAAAGGCGTCGCCGGCGTGCGCGAGGAAAAAGGCTACGCCCATCGTGAAGAGGACGGCCGCGGCAGCAGGCCGCGTGAGCAGTCCGAGCGCGAGAAGGAGCCCGCCGCCGAACTCCGAAAGAGCGGCCAACCACGCAAATACCTCTGGCGCCGGAAAGCCGAGCTCTCCCGTTTTCGAGACAAACCCGGCGCTCGGCGGGAGCTTACCGAGCCCGTGGCCGAACGCCATCGCGAGGCCCACGCTGACGCGAAGCACGAGCAGGCCGAGGTCGGCCCCGAGCGAGTTCTCGCCAGAGGCGAACATCTTCTGTGTCAGCCCGCTCATGCCCTCCGGACCCAGCCGTTCTCGATGGGCTTGAAGCCCAGGTGCGCGTAAAAGCCCGTCGAAAGGTTGGAATCCCGCAGGACGAGCTCCGTCCCCTTGCAACGCTCCAGAACGGTGTCGATCAGCTTTTTGCCCAGCCCCGTGCCCTGCACGTCGGGCTCCACGGCGAGGTCGCAGAGATAGCTCACCTGGTAGCCGTCGGTGAGAACGCGCGCGAGGCCGACGAGGCGGTCCCCTTGCCAGGCCGAGAGCACGAGCTGCGACCGCTCGAACGACTCGCGCAGGCGGTCAGCGTCATCGGTCTGCCGCAGGAGCGGCGCGCGCCGGTACAGCGTCGCGATTCGTCCGGGCGTGAGGCCTTCTTGCGTGTCGCGGATCTCGAAGTCGGCAGAGTCCTGCATGTCAGCGTTCTGCATGTGAGCGTAGAAAGGGCCGTGCCTACTCAGGCGACGGTGTCGGGTTCTGAGAGAGGTCGTCGAGGACGACCGTTGAGCGACGGGCGGCCAGGCGCAGGGCCTCTGGCGGGGCCAGGTCTGGCGCCACGCGGAGCACGAGGCGCACGCCATCGGCTTCGACCACCCACTCCGCCTCACGTCCGAGGTACTGCCGGGCGAGAAGCGTGGCGGGCACGCCCGACGCGGAGTCCGTTTCGGGCGCGAGGTCCTCAGGACGCACGGCGAGCGCCTGCTCATCCGCCAGAGGCCGGCCTCCCAGCCGCTCCGCTAGAGGCCCGCGTACGACGTTAGCGCCGCCGAGGAAGCTGGCGACGTAGGCCGTCGGCGGCTGCGCGTAGAGCGCCTCTGGCGTACCGGTGGCGACGAGTTGCCCCGTACGCAGGACCGCGATCTGATCCGAAAGCGCGAGGGCTTCTTCCTGATCGTGCGTGACGTAGAGGGCGGTAATACCGAGGCGCTGCTGGAGCGCGCGGATCTCGGCGCGCGTCTGCACGCGCAGCTCGGCGTCGAGGTTGGACAGCGGCTCGTCGAACAGGAGCACGTCGGGCTCCACGGCCAGGGCGCGAGCCAGCGCCACGCGCTGCTGCTGCCCGCCGGAGAGCGCGGCAACAGGACGCTCCCCCAATACGGCCATATCCACACGTGCCAGCGATTCCTGCACGCGCCTCTGGCGCTCCGCCTTCGGCAGCTTCGCGTCCAAACCGTACGCCACGTTTTCGCCCACGCTCATCGACGGGAAGAGCGCGTAGCTCTGAAACACCGTCGCCGTGGGCCGCTTCTGCGGCGCCAGAGGCGTCACGTCACGCCCCGCGATGTGGATGCTTCCAGCCTCTGGCGTCTCGAAGCCGCCTACCAAACGGAGCAGCGTTGTCTTGCCCGAGCCTGACGGGCCGAGCAGCGACACAAGTGAGCCCGGCGGAACGCTTAGCGAGACGCCGTCCACGGCGCGCACGCTGCCGTACAGCTTGGTAACGGCGTCGATCTCGATGCCTGCGGCGGTGTCTCGCATGGGCGGAAACAGGTCGGGGCACGGCGTGCCGTGCCCCGAGGGATCAAAACGGGCCTCTGGCGCCCCCCAGTCGGGAACTCGCGCCAGAGGCCCAGAGATGCGCTACGCGTCGAGCGCTGCGGTGACCTTGTCGGCGGCCTCCTGGAGGCGGATCGCCGTCTGGATGGGCAGGCCGCTGTCCTTGAGGATCTGCATGCCTTCCTCCGCATTGGTGCCCTGCAGGCGCACGATCAGCGGAACGGTGAGCTCCATGTTGCTCGCGGCCTCCACGACGCCCTTGGCGACGCGGTCGCAGCGCACGATGCCGCCGAAAATGTTGACGAGGATCGCCTTCACGTTCGGGTCGGACTGGATGATGCGGAAGCCCGCCTCAGTCGTCGCCGGGGACGCCGTTCCACCCACGTCGAGGAAGTTGGCTGGTTCACCGCCAGCGAGCTTGATGAGGTCCATCGTGCCCATCGCGAGCCCGGCGCCGTTCACCATGCAGCCAACATTGCCGTCCAGCTTGATGTAGTTGAGGTTGTGCTTGCCAGCCTCGACCTCCAGCGGGTCCTCCTCGGCCTCGTCGCGCATCTCCGCGAGGTCCTTGTGGCGGAACATCGCGTTGTCGTCCAGATCCATCTTCGCGTCGAGCGCGATGATCCGGCCGTCCTCGGTCTTGACGAGCGGGTTGATCTCCGCGATGGTGGCGTCGGACGCGCGGTACGCCTTGTACAGCGCCATCACAAACTTGACGCCCTCCTTGAAGGCGGTGCCTTCGAGTCCGAGCTGAAACGCGATCTCGCGCGCCTGGTAGGATCGGAGCCCGGTCGTGGGGTCGACGTGGACCTTGACGATCTTCTCGGGCGTGGCCTCGGCCACCTCCTCGATCTCGACGCCACCCTCGGTGGAGGCCATGATGACGTCCATGCCCGTCGCGCGGTCGAGCGTCACGCCGAGGTAGTACTCGTGCGCGATGTCCTCGGCGGCGGTGACGAGCACCTTGCGGACGAGCTGGCCCTCAGCGCCGGTCTGCGGCGTGATGAGCTGCATGCCGAGGATCTTCTCCGCGGCGGGCTTCACGTCGTCGATGCTGGGGCAGAACTTGACGCCTCCGCCCTTTCCGCGGCCTCCGGCGTGGATCTGCGCCTTGACGACGAACTGGGTGACGCCGTCGGCGGCCATCGTCTGGGCGGCTTCGACGGCCTCCTCGACCGTGTCGGCGACGATGCCGCGCTGCACGGCGACGCCGTACTGGTCGAGGATTTCTTTGGCCTGGTACTCGTGGACCTTCATCGGGAGGGCGGGTTGGGAGGGGAAAGCACAAACTTAGCCCCCACCCGAGGCCTGTTGGGTGGAGCGTAAGGGAAAGCGGTGCCTCTGGCGGGGACTGGGGACTGGGGACTGGGGACTGGGGACTGGGGACTGGGGACTGGGGACTGAAGGTGAGCCGGTGGGACCTCTGGCGCCAGAGGCGCTGGAGAGCATCGCGGTAGCGCGGGTTCGCCTGACGCTTTGTACCACTTAACTGAGAGGCCGCCCAGCCAGACCCCGGCCTCGCCAGAGGCCTCTGGCGGAGCCGAATCCGCAGCCTCCTTCCACGCCTCTCGCTCCAGAGGCGCGGCCCGCGCGTTGTCCTGAACTTGCACCGACGTCCCCGCCCTCCCGTTTGACCCGCTTCGACCGCTACGTCCTCGTCCGCTTTCTCGCCGCCAGCGGCCTGCTGCTGGTGCTGCTCATCGTGACGTTCGTAGTCCTGGACTACGTGGAGTACGTGGACGACTTCCTGGACCGCGGGGCGACGCAGAAGGACGTGTTCAGCACGTACTACCTCCACTACATCCCCGAGATCGTACGGCTGGTCTCGCCTCTGGCGGTGTTCCTGGGCGCGATTTACACCACAGCGCGGCTGGCGCAGTCGATGCAGCTCGCGGCGCTCCGCTCAGCGGGCGTGAGCGTGTGGCGGTACGCGCGGCCGTTTGTGCTGGCAGGGTTTGCAATAACGGCTGCGCTGTTTGCCTTCAACGGCTGGGTCGTCCCCCGCGCGAACGCCGTCGTCCACGACTTCCAGAACCGGTACTACCGTGAGGCACCCGAGGAGCGCACCGGCTCGGAGATCGTCCGTCAGCTCGCGCCCGACGCCATCCTCGCCGTCGGCTACTTCGACCGCGAGGAAGGCCGCGCGATCCGCATCACGGCCCTCCAACTCGATACCGCCTCTGGCGGCCTGCCCTCCGGCGTCCTCCAACGCATCGACGCTCCTCAGATGGAGTGGATCGACACGCTCCGGACGTGGCGCCTCACGACCGTCACCACGCGCACCTTCGACGCCAGAGGCGGCGAGACGCTCCGCCAGGCGACCCAACTGGACACCGCCTTTTCGGTCCTGCCCCGCGACCTCGCACAAAGTGACCGCGACGCGGAGCGCATGACGATCCCCGAAGCGCGCGCATACGTCGAATCCCTGGGTAGGGCCGGCGTGCGGGAGCGAGGCCGCCCCATCGTTTCGCTCCAGAGCAAGCTGTCCTACCCCCTCGCCAACCTCATCCTCGTGCTGCTCGCGGTGCCTCTGGCGTCGCGCCGTCGGCGCGGTGGGCAGGCCGCCCAGCTCGTGCTCGGTCTCGGCGTCGCGTTCTTGTACCTCGCGATGCAAAAGACGATGGAGCCGTTGGGATACGTCGGCGACATCCCGCCCGTGGCCGCCGCCTGGATCCCCCACGCCGTGTTCGCGCTCGTGGCGCTGCTCGCCATCTGGCGCTCGCACCGCGTCTAACTGCAGTGTGCGGGCATCTGGCGCCAGAGGCCCGCGCGGCGCTCACAGCGGCACCTCCCGTACCTTCGCCGACTTCCTTTCCAAACCGCACCCCATGGCTGACTACACGCACCTCACGACCCCTGCCTCTGGCGACACGATCACGATGTCGGACGCCGGGCTGAACGTCCCTGACAACCCGATCATTCCGTTTATCGAGGGCGACGGCATCGGCCCCGACATCTGGGCCGCCGCGAGCCGCGTGCTGGACGCCGCCGTCGCGAAGGCCTACGGCGACGACCGCAAGATCGAGTGGTTCGAGGTCTTTGCCGGCCAGAAAGCCCACGACCAGTTCGGCGAGTGGCTGCCCCAGGACACCCTCGATGCCATCAACGAGCACCTCGTTAGCATCAAGGGGCCGCTCACGACGCCCGTCGGCGGCGGCATCCGCTCGCTCAACGTGGCGCTCCGCCAGAAGCTGGACCTCTTCGCGTGCGTCCGCCCCGTCCGCTACTTCGACGGCGTCCCGAGCCCGGTGACGAACCCCGAGAAGGTGGATATGGTCATCTTCCGCGAGAACACGGAGGACATCTACGCCGGCATTGAGTTCGAGAACGGGACGGAGGACGCCGAGACGTTTAAGCGGCTCATGAAGGAGCACTTCCCGACGCGCTTCCAGAACGTCCGCTTCCCAGATACGGCTGGCTTCGGCATTAAGCCCGTCTCGCAAGAGGGCACGCGCCGCATCGTCAAGGCCGCGCTGGACTTCGCTGTCGCTCAGGGCCGCGATAGCGTCACGCTCGTGCACAAGGGGAACATCATGAAGTTCACCGAGGGCGCCTTCCGCGATTGGGGCTACGAGACGGCCGGAGAACTGTACGGCGCCGAAGAGTTGGACGGCGGCCCCTGGCGCACCTTCGAGGTAGACGGCCGCACGATCACCGTCAAGGACGTGATCGCCGACGCCTTCCTGCAGCAGATCCTCACCCGCCCCGCGGACTACGGCGTGATCGCAACGTTGAACCTCAACGGCGACTACGTGAGCGACGCCCTCGCGGCTGAAGTCGGCGGCATCGGCATCGCGCCGGGCGCCAACATCAACTACGACACCGGCGTCAGCATCTTCGAGGCCACGCACGGCACGGCGCCTAAGTACGCCGGCCAGGACAAGGTCAACCCGTCCTCGGTTATCCTCTCCGGCGAGATGATGTTCCGTTACATGGGCTGGAACGAGGCCGCCGACGCCATCATCCGCGCGATGGAAACGACCATCTCGCAGAAGCGGGTCACCTACGACTTCGAGCGCCTCATGGACGGCGCGACGCTGCTCAAGTGCAGCGAGTTTGGCGACGCGCTGATCGAGAACATGTAGACGTCCCCCCGTTCCCGCCAGAGGCCTCTGGCGACGAACTCGAGCCCCCGGTGCTAACGGCACCGGGGGCTCACTTATGCATGGCCGTTAGGGGATTGTCCTACACGTTTGTTAGGCAGAGCCTGACATTTCACACAGGCTCTAAGTATCATGGGGCCGCGGCAAATACGAGCCGCGTTTTCATCCCCACCCCCTCACCACCATGCGCTTTTCTACACACCTATTGGCTTTGTGTGTGACGCTCGGCTTTACCGCCGGCGCGTCCGCTCAGACCAAAACATTCAGCCCGAAGGGCGAAGGCGGGCCCGTCGCCTCTCCTCAGGTTGATCTGTACCAGGGTCAGCACGTTCGTGCTTTGCCCGCACACAAATCAGGAGGCTCGGGCGCGACCCTCGCCGAAGACTTCGACGCCGTCGAGAACGGTGGTCTCCCGGAGGGCTGGACGCAGTTCGAGGCGGGAACCGGCGCAGCCGCGGCCGAGACCTGGGCAGTGCTCCCGTACAGCGCCGATGACCCCTCGTTGGGCAAAGCCGCCGGTGTGTTCTTCGAGGACGTCGCCAGCGGCCTCGCCGTGGACTACCTCGTGACGCCTCAGGTCTCGATCGTCAACGGCGACCGGCTCCGTGCCACTCTGTTCGAGCTGTACGCGGCAGAGTACGGTTCCACCTACGAGATCCGAGTGTCCACGTCCGGTAACGCCTCGGCTGCCGACTTCACGGACGTGATCGCGACGTTTACGGAGGCCACCCTGCCCACCCTCGCAGAAGGTCCTACCGCGACGACGTACGACCTGTCTGCTTACGCGGGCATGGACATCTACATCGCGTTCGTCTTCAGCAACGATGACGGAGACGCCTTCGTGATCGACGACGTGTTTGTGGAGCAGCCGCCTGCGGGTTCCGTCATCGCGCTGAGCAGCGAGGCCGTTGACTTCGGCATCGTCCCGGTCGGCAGCACCGCAACGACGACGATCACCGTTTCCAACAACGGCGGTGCGGACCTCGTGATCTCATCCATCGACGCCTCTGGCGACGGGTTCGCGGTTGACATGACGGGCACCTCCATGACGGTGGCGCCTAGCGCTTCAACCACGTTCGAGATCTCCTACTCCCCGACGGCTGCAGGAGACGAGGGTGGAAGCGTGACGATCGCCAGCAACGCCGCGAGCTCGCCCAGCACCATCGCCCTCTCCGGGATTGCCGCAACCGCTCCAGACAACGACAACATCGCGGACGCTACCCCCATCAGCGAGGACGGGACGTACAGCGGATCGAACATTCTGGCGACGCTGGAAACCGATGAGCCAGTGCCGAGCTGCCAGAGCCTCCAGGGCGCGTCCATCTTCTGGGCGTACACGCCGGGTTCCGACGGCACGGTCACCATTGACCTCTCCGCTTCGGATTTCGACACCATCCTCACCTTCCACCAGGCGGACGGCACGGAGATCGACTGCAACGACGACGGCGGAACGGGTCTCACCTCGCTCCTCAGCGACGTCCCCGTAACGGCTGGCACGACGTACCTCATCCGCGTCGCCGGCTTCGGCGTTACGACCGCGGCCACCGGCGCCGTTTC
The DNA here is from genome assembly GCF_002257665.1 of Rubricoccus marinus. NCBI lineage: Bacteria > Pseudomonadati > Rhodothermota > Rhodothermia > Rhodothermales > Rubricoccaceae > Rubricoccus > Rubricoccus marinus. Next base: position 1,760,646 of record NZ_MQWB01000001.1, read on the forward strand.
GTTCGACCTGGCGCTCACGCCAGTCGTGGCAAACGAGAACGCTCCCAACGCGGAGTTCGCGCTTACCGCGCCGCAGCCGAACCCGGCCTCTGGCGCTTCGCAGGTCTCTCTCAAAGTTGAGACCTCGCAGTCGGTGAACGTCGTCGTGTACGACCTCCTCGGCCGCGCCGTCGCGACCCTCCACGAGGGCCCGCTGGCTTCTGGTCAGGAGACCACGTTTACGGTGAACACGAGCAGCCTCCAGGCTGGCCCGTACGTGATCCGCGCGCAGGGCGAGACGTTCGTCTCCACGCAGCGTCTCACGGTCGTTCGCTAGAACGCCCCGTAGGTCCCGCGGCTTCGGCCGCACGAGCCCCGGTCTCCCTGTGAGGCCGGGGCTTTCTCGTGGCCGCCAGAGGCCTCTGGCGGATCAGGCCTCTGGCGGATCCGTTTTACCGCCGCCCGCGGAGAGCGAAGCCGACGCCAACAAGGCACACGGCCGCCATGCCGACCAAGAACGGGGCCGAGCGTAGCGCGTCGGTCCAGCTAGAATTTGGGTTGTCCACGATTTGCTCGAAGGTGTGGACGGACTCGATGGCTCCCCCTTCGCCGTGCAGCACGATGCGCCCATCCCCCAACTGGCGCACGATCGCCTCAGTGCCTTCCAGCGCAGCCGAGCGGGAGTCGGCCTCAAGCGATACCGTAGGCGAGCCCTGCAGGCGTGCCGCCCAGCGACCGTTGCGGGGGACGATGTGGTAGACGTTGTGATCGGACATAGGGAGCAGAGGCGGGGAGGACAAAAGTAGCGCGGCGGCGCACGCGGGCCAATTGGAGACGCCACGGGCGCGGTGCAGGGCGGAGATACCTTCTGGCCCTTCCCCTCGTGATCTGTGAAACTGCTCGCTCGTCTCGCCGCCGTCCTCTTGGTCGTTGTAGCCCTGGTTTGCCTCGGCGCATGGCTGGCCGTCCGTGCGTCCCTACCAGACTTGGACGGCGAGGAGCCTCTGGCGGGACTCCAGGGTGAGGTCGTTGTAGACCGTGACAGCCTGGGTGTGGTCCACATCCAGGCCACCACCCGCGCCGATGCCGCGCGGGCACTGGGATACGTCCACGCGCAGGAGCGCCGCTTCCAAATGGACCTTTTGCGCCGTGCCGCCAGCGGCGAGCTCTCGGCACTGCTCGGCCCCACGCTCCTGAGCGCGGACAGCGTGCTCCGCCCGCACCTCTTCCGCGAACGCGCACGGGCGGCCTACGACGCTTTGCCCAACGACCACCGCGCGATTCTGGACGCGTACGCCTCTGGCGTCAACGCCGGGACCGATGCTCTCGGCGCGCGTCCGTTCGAATACCTCGTGCTCCGGCAATCGCCCGACGCCTGGCGTCCGGAGGACGCGCTGCTGGCCGCGTACGCCATGACCATCGACCTCCAGCGGTCGGACCTGGACGACGAGTTGGCGGTCTTTGCCCGGACCGAAGTGCTCCCTCCGGCGCTAGCCCGCTTTCTCGACCCCGGAGGCGACCAGTGGGACGCGCCTCTGGCGGGAGAAGCCGTCTCCCCGCCGCCGCCGCCAGAGGCCGACTCGCTCGGCGGGTTCCTTCCCAGTCCCGTCGGAGACTCGGGCATTGAGGACAGCTTTCTCTCGGAGTTGCAGCGGGACGCGCTTCGCGTGGGTTCCAACAACTGGGCCGTCTCGGGTGCGCGCACTGCCAGCGGCGCTGCGATGGTGGCCAACGACATGCACCTCGGAATCAGCCTCCCGAACATCTGGTTCCGCGCGTCGATGACCGTCACGCCAGAGGCCGGCGCGGCGATGACCGTTTCGGGTGTCACGTTGCCCGGCACGCCGCTCGTCATCGTGGGCTCCAACGGGAGCGTCGCGTGGGGCTTTACGAACTCGTACGGGGACTACGTGGACCTCGTCCGGCTGGAGATGGAGCCGGGGATGACCAACCTCGTGCGGACCGACACGGGCACGGTAGAGCTGAGCACGCAGCGCGAGACGCTGTACGTGGCCGGCGCCGACTCCGTCTTGCTGGATGTCGAGATCAGCCCATGGGGCCCCGTGTTGCTAGAGGACGGCCGTGGCGACCGCTACGCCGTGCAATGGGCGGCGCACCGCCCCGAGGCGACCAACCTGCGGCTGATCGAACTCGAAGGGGCGCAGTCACTGGACGAGGCACTGGACATCGCGAACCGCTCGGGCATCCCGGCGCAGAACTTCGTGGCAGGCGACCGGAGTGGGCGGATCGGCTGGACCATCGCGGGACGCATCCCCGAGCGCGTAGGCCGAAGCGGCCAGGAGCCCACCGCCTCCACCGATCCCGACGCGCTGTGGACCGGGCTTCTGGCGCCAGAGGCCGTGCCGCGCATCGTGGACCCGGCAGATGGGCAGCTGTGGACCGCCAACGCCCGCGTTGTGAGCGGCGACGCGCTCCGGCTCATCGGCGATGGCGGGTACGCCTCTGGCGCGCGCGCGCAGCAGATCCGCGACGGGCTCCGCGCCCTGACTCGGCCCATTGTGCCCGCCGACCTCCTCGCGATCCAACTCGACGACCGGGCGGTGTTTATGAGCCGCTGGCGCGATCTGCTTAGCGGCATCGTCACCGACGCGAGCGACGGCGTGGACCGCTCGGCCCTGCGCCAGAGGCTGGATGGGTGGACCGGCCGCGCCTCGACCGACTCGCCCAGCTACGGCGTCGTCAAGCGGTTCCGCGCCGAGGTGGGCAGCCGCATCGCGGCGTCACTGATGGCGCTGCCTCTGGCGATGTACGACGACCCGGGCGCGCTCAGCGAAGCCGCTATCTGGCAGCTCGCGAGCGAGCGCCCCGCCCACCTCCTGCCGCCGGACTGGGACTCGTGGGAAGCCCTCCTGCTCAGTGCAGCGGATGAGGCCGCCGCCGCCACGCCGCAAACCTGGGGACTGGAGAACAAGGCCGAGATCGAGCACCCTTTGGCGGACGCGCTCCCGCTTGTCGGGCGGCTTTTGCGGATGCCGGCGGACCCGATCCCAGGCGACGCCTGGACGCCGCGGGTCGCGGCCGCGTCGTTTGGCTCCAGCGAGCGCATGGTGGTCTCGCCCGGCCGCGAGGATGAGGGCATCCTACACATGCCCGGCGGGCAGGCCGGCCACCCGCTGTCCCCGTATTGGGGCGCTGGCCACGACGCCTGGGTCGAAGGCCGCCCGCTCCCGTTCCTGCCCGGCCGTCCCGTTTGGACGCTCCGCCTCGTTCCCGCGTGATCCCCAGCGGCCTCTGGCGCCAGAGGCTCCGCCTGCACCTGCTGCTCCCATCTCCCGACATGACACGACTTCTCCTCGTCCTTCCGCTCAGCCTCACCTTTGCCGCGTGCTCCGGCTCGCCGGCCACGGTAGACGCCGGCAGCACCGCGCCGCGCGTGCTCCCCGAGCCGCCAGAGGCTGCCCTGGCCGCGCTCGATAGCGTGGACCTTCGCGCGCACACCGCCACGCTCTCGTCGGACGCCTTCGAAGGGCGCGGGACCGGTACGGCGGGCGAGCGCAAAACTGTGGACTACATCATCGCGCAGATGCGCGAGATCGGCCTGGAGGGCGGGATGCCAGACGGCTCCTTCCGCCAGCCGGTGCCGCTGCGAAGCGTCCGCACGACCGAGGCCGAGAACATCGCCTTCGCGCCAGAGGCGGGCGGCACCCCGATGCCTCTGGCGTACGGCCCGGACATCATCGGCACACCCGGCGGCACGATCTCGAACCTCGACCTTGCGGGCGCCGAGATCGTGTTCGTGGGCTACGGAATCACCAACCCCGGCTACGACTGGGACGACTACAAAGACACGGACGTGCGCGGCAAAATCGTTGTCAGCTTTGTCAACGACCCGCCCGCGACAAGTTCGGAGCCCACGCTTTTCCAGGCCGATACGCTGACGTACAACGGTCGGTGGACCTACAAGTACGAGGAAGCGCGACGCCGCGGCGCTTTGGGGATGCTCCTCGTCCACACCGAGGCGACGGCCGGCTACCCGTTCTCCGTCCTGAACGGCGACGCCTACGGCGAGCACTACAAAAACGTCGAGGTCCCCGAAGGAGCGCTCGCGCTCGCCGGGTGGATCTCCGAACAGGCCGCCAGAGGCCTGGCACGCATGGGCGGCATGTCGCTCGAGGACTGGTTTCGGATGGCCGGAAGCCGGTCCTTCCAGCCCGTGAGCGTCCCGGCCACGTTCGAAGCGTCGATGGCCTTTGCGCACGCTGAAGGCGTGACCGGCACCAACGTCGTCGGCAAGCTGCCCGGCGCCGACGCAGCGCAAGAGGCCGTGGTCTACACCGCCCACCACGACCACCTCGGCATCGACCGCGAAGCCGAGGCCCGCGGCGAGGACGGGATTTACAACGGCGCGATCGACAACGCCTCTGGCGTGGCGATGCTGCTGGAGATCGCCGAGGCGTTCGTGGCCTCTGGCCCGCCGCCGCGCCGCAGCGTGTACTTCGTGACGGTTTCGGCTGAGGAGTCCGGCCTGTTGGGCTCGGCCCACTTCGCGGCCAACTCGCCGGTCCCGCTGCGCGACATCATCGCGAACGTCAACGTGGACTCCGGCAACCTCTACGGCGAGACCGACGACATCGTAGGCATCGGCGCCGAGCGGAGCGAGATGTTCGGCTACCTCACCGAGGCCGCCCGTGCCGAGGGCTTGCGCGTTACGATGGACGTGGCGCCCAACCAGGGGCTCTTTTTCCGCTCCGACCAACTCGCCTTCGCCAGAGGCGGCGTCCCGGCGGTCTTTATCAACACGGGTGAGTCGTACCGCGGCCGCCCTGCCGACTACGCCGCCCAGGTCCGCGCCGACTACCGCGGCAAGCGCTACCACCAGCCGGGGGACGAGATGACCGACGACCTCTCGTTTGGCGGCATCCTCCAGCAAACCCGCGTCGCCTTCCGCATCGGCTACGGCATCGCGACAAGCGACCTCCGTCCCCAGTGGCGACCCAGCGAGGCGTTTGCCGAAACCCGCCGCGCCTCCGAAGCGGGCCGCTAGCCTCTGGCGCATCCCCTCTCCGTGCGGGCCTCTGGCGTAACCATGCGCCAGAGGCCCGCGTAGCCGCACGACCACCACACAATCGCCCTCATGCGAACCGCTGCCCTCTCCCTCACCCTTCTCGTCCTTTCTGCTTGCGGCTCCGACTACGACACCGACGCGGGTGCGCCAGAGGCGCCTCCAGCCGAGGCCTTGGGCGAAGCGGAAGACTCTGCCGGTGCGGACGTTGGCTTCAGCGACCCTATCCGGGGCGAGATCGCTGCGCTTGAGCAGAGTGCAGACGGCAAGGTGGAGGTCGGCGTCACGGACGAGGTCGTGTTTTTCCGCTTTACGAAGAAAGCCCAGGCCAAGGCCCAAGAAGGGTTTGAAGCCGAAAGCGGCGACGACAGCATCGACGAGATGGTCAAGGGCCTCGCCGGCGGAGTCATTGCCAAGGCGCTCGCCTCGACGGTGCAACTGCCCCACGAAGATGTCCAGGCCTTGCGCTACGAAAGCGGCCGTCTGATCATCGACGGCGAAGGCGACGGTCCGACGTTCAGCTTCGAGGAAGAGGGCGAAACCAACAGCGGGATGGCCTTCGACGAGGCCGCGGCGAAGCGGCTGATCCGCGCCTTCGAAGCCCAGCGGTAGCCTCTGGCGCCGCCGCCACGCCAGAGGCGCCACTGCCACGCGCGCATGACGGGGGCGGCGGCGGTTTCCCGTATCCGAGATCACACCCCTGCACGCACCCATGGCCCACGACATCGATTACACGCTCCACGGCGACGACATGCAAATCGTCGAGATCGAACTCGATCCCGGCGAGGCCGTACGCGCCGAGGCGGGCGCGATGTTGTACATGGATGGCCCGATCCAGATGGACACCGGCACCGGCGGCGGGTTCATGAAGGGACTCAAGCGCCGGATCGCCGGCGAGAGCTTCTTTATCCCCTCGTTCACGAATGGCGGCCGTGACATGGCCCGCGTCGCGTTCAGCGCTCCGTATCCAGGGAAAGTGATCCCCATCGAGTTGTCCGATTTCGGCGGCACGTTCCTCTGCCAGAAGGACACGTTCCTGTGCGCGGCTCAGGGCATCGAAATAGAGGTGGCGTTCACCAAGAAGATCGGCGCAGGCTTGTTTGGCGGCGAGGGCTTCATCCTTCAGAAGCTGACGGGCGACGGCCTCGCGTTCGCGCACGCGGGTGGGACGGTGATCGAACGCGATCTCGCAAGAGGCGAAACGCTCCGAGTGGACACCGGCTGCCTCGTCGCCTTCGAGACGAGCGTGGATTACGACATCGAGTTCCAGGGCGGGTTCAAAAACGCGCTGTTTGGCGGCGAAGGGCTGTTCCTCGCCAAAATCCAGGGCCCCGGCAAGGTCTACCTCCAGAGCCTCCCGTTCTCCCGCCTCGCAGACCGGATTGTGGCGGCGAGCCGGTCTTTCAGCAACCGGGGTGAGACGGGCGGCAACGGCGGCGCCCTCGGCGCACTGGGAGGGCTCGCCGCTGGCGGCCTCCTGGGCGGCCTTCTCGGCGAGGATCAGTAGCGACCGCCCCGGGCCTTACCCCTCGTCGGTTGCCGCGCCAGAGGATCTGCCTCTGGCGCCAGCGGCCTCGCTGAACAGCGCGTCATAGTGCGCGATGTGCTCCCGCCAGGCGAGGTGCGCAGGGATCTCGCGGAGCACCTCGGCGGGGAGGCGCCTGTCGCTGCCTGAAAGCAAGCGCTTGAGGGTTTCGAAGAGGTCGTTCTCGTCCTCGTAGAGAACGGGCGCGTGCAATAACGGCGAATGGAGCTGAGCGGGGATCAGTTCAGGGTACGTCAGGCGGTTGGGCAACAGCGGGTGGCACCCGCAGTGGATCGCCTCCATCATGGCGATGCCGAAAAACTCGTGCTTCGACGTGGACACGACGATATCCGCCCGGTGCAGCAGCGAGGCGTAGGCCTCGAAGCTTTCGGCGTAGCCGTAGTGCATCACGCGCTCGGCGTAGCGCCGGAACCCCTTCTCGAACGCCGGCGGCGTCTCCTCGAACGACTGCCCGGCCAGGATGAGCCGGAATCGGTGGCCGGAGTCGTCCAATCGGTTGACGACGCGGAAAAAGGCCTCGGGGTCTTTGTCGTACTCCCAGCGGTGGTTCCAGAGCAGGATCGGCGGGCCGGGCTCCAGCACGCGCCGCTTCTCCGCCAGAGGCCGCGCGGCGTCCAGCCCGGCAAGGTCCAATCCCAGATGCAGGACTGACGACTTCTCGCGCAGCGCCGGCAGCGTGCCTACGTGCGTGTAATCTGGGAAGCGCCTCAAGAGGTCCGGCAACGCGCTGAAAAACTCCGAGCGGTGGAATTCGGAGTTGAAGACCACACGGTCGGCCGCGAGAGCGGACAGGATGTTGAGGTATGCGTAGGTGTAGTCCCGGTCTTCTCCCTCGCGAAGCGGGTACGTGAGTTGGTTCTCGTGGAAGTACAGCACCACCGGCACGTCCGCGAACACGTCGCGCGTGAGCGCGAGAAAGGCCGGGACGTTGACCATGTCCGAGGCGAAGATGACCTCTGGCGTCCAGCCGTCGGCGCACGCCTCGCGGGCCTTTTCGGCGAGCGTGACGGCGCCGCCCTGCATCCGCCACTTCCAATAGCGCGCGGCCATGGTGACCGGCCGCACGTCGTGCGCGCTGTGGCGCACCAGATCGTCTAGAAACCGGCGGTGAGAGCCGCCGTGCCAGGGTTCGAGCGCGAGGACGCGCACCGGCTATTCGCCACTGGCGTCCTCCCCGATCCCCTCCGTCTCCTCGGCCGAGGCCGGGCGGACGACCGCGAGCGTGCGACGCTGCAAGCAGTCGCGCAGGGTGACATCGCGCACCTCGGTGGCGTTGACGACGGTTTCTTCCTGCGACTCCAGCGAGAACGAGCGCGAGGCGAGGCGCACCGTGAGGGGGCCTTCGGTGACGTTTTTGACGACCATGCCGCGACGTTCGGCCATAGGAGGGTTGGATGCGTGAGGGAGCCGGAAGATATTCCCTCCCGCACCCTCGCGATGTTCGTGTTCCGCGCCTTCCGTTCTGCCGTCCGTGCCGCCAGCGGCCTCGTCTTTCCGAGCCTCTGCCTGGGCTGCGGCGGGCCTCTGGCGGACGCCGCGCCGATATGCGCTTCGTGCGTGCGGATGCTACCGCGACCGGCGCCCGAGGCTTTGGCCGGCCAACTCCTCGCGCGGGACTGCGCCGAGCCTCTGGCGCGCCGCAGCGTCGCCCTGTGGCGGTTCGATCCCGGCGGGACGGTCCAGCGCGTGCAGCATGCGCTCAAGTACGGGCGCCGCCCCAGCCTCGGGATCCCCTTGGGGCGCCTTCTAGGCGACGCAACGCAGCGTCACGCCAGAGGCTGGGCCCCGGACGTTGTGTGCCCGGTCCCGTTGGCGCCCATCCGCGAGTTGGAGCGCGGTTACAACCAGTCCGCCGGGCTGGCCTCTGGCGCAGCCGACGCGCTCGCGTGTGAGACCGAGGACCTGCTCGTTCGCACCCGCAGCACGCGGACGCAGACCACGCTCGCGTTTAGCGAGCGGTGGCAAAACGTCGCCGGTGCGTTCGCGCGCTCGCCAGAGGCTCGGCCTCTCGCGGGCGTCCGCGTCCTCCTCGTGGACGACGTGGTGACGACGGGCGCGACGCTTCTTGCGGCGGCGCAGCCGCTGCTTGACGCCGGCGCGGAGGTCACGGTTGCAGCCCTCGCGATGGCGGACGGATAGAGAGCGCGAGGGATTGGGCGCGGTGGGTGTGTCGGTAGAACGCTGAGCCCGCCCCAGCGCCAGAGGCTAGAGGGTGACAGAGCTAGGGCGCGCGAACGCGGCCTCTGGCGGGACAACCCATCTCACACCCTCACACCACGCTGATCTGATCGGCACAGAGCGCGGCCTCCTCCGGGTCGTTCGTGGCGAGGACAACGGCGCGCGATGGTTCGCGCACGAGCGATGCCACGAGATCCCGGCCGCTGGCGTCGAGCGTGGCGCCGGGCTCGTCCAGGAGCAAAACGGGCGGGTCGTGCAGCAGCGCCGTGGCGATGCGGAGCCGCTGGCGCATGCCGGTCGAGAAGGTGGACACGTAATCGTCGGCGCGGTCCCCCAGGCCGACCCGGGCGAGCGTGCTCAGCACGTCGGCCTCTGGCGTGAGCCCTCGGACGCGGGCGAGAAAGTCCAGCGTCTCGCGGGCGCTGAGTTGGGGGTAGAGCGCGAGGTCCGGCGTGACGAGGCCGACACGGTGCGCACGCTCGTCGGCGCTCACGAGCGTCTCACCCACCGTGAGGTCGACGCTTCCGCCGGTCGGGGTGAGGACGCCTGCCAAGACCTTGACCAAGGTGGACTTCCCCGACCCGTTCGGCCCTGTCACCGACAGAGGCGTACCCTCGCGCACCTCGAGCGAGATCCCGCGGAGGATCGCGCGGAAGCCGTAGTGCATCGTGATGTCTCGCCCTCTGAGACGGACCTTTGGGCGGGTTTCTCCGTTCATGGGGCTAAGCTACCTGACCCCGTGCGCCTCCTCCCCTTCTTGCTTCTCGGCCTCGCTGCCTGCGCGCAAGACGACCCGACGCCTCTGGCGCCAGAGGCGTCCGCCCCTCGCGCGATCAGCGCCGATACTGTAGACGTGCAAGGGGTCTCGGCGGCCCGGGCTCAGGTAGAGGGTGACGTGACAGGGACGGTCACGCTGCGGCGCGTTGGCGGCGGCACGCGCGTCCTGATGAGCCTGGACGGTCTCGGTCGCGACCGTTTCCACGGCGTGCAGATCCTCTCGGCGCGCTCCTGCGATGACCTCGACCCTGCGCGTCACCTCGGCGATGGACGCGCGACGCACGGCCCGTACGATGCCACGACAGGCCGGCGCCACGCGGGCGACCTCGGCAACATCAAGGGCGATGATCGCCGCCGCGGCCGGTTCGACCGGATCGACCCCGTCGTTTCGCTGGACGGGTACGTGTCCGCCGTTGGCCGCGCCGTCGTCGTCCGCGCCAGCCAGGACGATGGGTGGGCCTCTGGCGGCGGCGAGGTGATCGGATGCGGCGTCCTGACTCCAACGAGATGATGCGCACGCTCGGTTTCGTCCTGCTTCTCCTTCTCGCCAGCGGCCTCGCATTCGCGCTGGGCTGGAACCAGCGAGATCAGCGCGTGCCTCCCCCGCCTCCGCCAGAGGCTGCGGACTCCCCGGCGCTGGACTCACTGGATGCCCGCGCGGCTCGGCTTCGTGGCGCGCTGGAGCGGCTCGCGCCGCCTTCGCCAGAGGAGGAGAACAGCCTGCGCCGCCCACGGACGCCGAACTACCGCGTGCACCTCGGCTGGGCGGACTCGCTCGGCGTGCAGCCGCTGGCGAGCGAGGCTGAGTTGGGGCGTCACCTGGCCTCTGGCGCGCTCGTGCCGCTCGTTGACACCGAGTTCTACGTGGTGCGCACGCTGGAGCATTCCAAGCCATTTACCACCCCAGCACTGCGCGAAAGCCTGGCCGAAGCGGGCCGGCGCTTCCAGGCTGAGCTCGCCCGGTCTGGACTCCCCCCCTATCGGTTTAGCGTGTCGTCCGCGCTGCGAACAGCGGACCTGCAGGCCGACCTCGGCCGGCGCAACCGCAACGCGACCTCGGGCACGTCCTCCCACGAGTACGGCGCAAGTGTCGACATCGTAACGTTCCGCTATGCGTACGCGTCTTCGCCTCAGGATTCCATCACGGTAGACGTTGCCGATCCGCATCTAGATCGGGCGAATCGGTTGCTCGTGGACACCTATACGGAGGCCGCGCGTTCCCGCTGGGACCACCTGTACGGCGCGCTCGCTCGCGCGCTGGGCTCCATGCAGCGCGACGAACGCTTGGTGGTCCTGCTCGAAGCCGAGCAGCCCGTCTTTCACGTCACGCATCGAATCCCTGGTGACCTCGACCGATCCGACCCCGACTCCGACTAGCGCGCCTTTGGCGCCCGCCGAACCCTCTGGCGCCTCTCCTCCCGCACCACCCGACGATCTCTCGCCAGAGGCGGCCTCTCGGCGCCGGTTCAAGAAGCGATGGGCCGCTGTGTTTCTCGCTCTCGTCGGCGTGGGCATCGTGGCATTTACGACGCAGCAGGCCGCGCTGGTAAGCGACGCAGCCGACGCCCATGAGGCGTTTTTGAGCGAGATCGAATCCAGGCTTTCGCGCGTGACCGACCTCAGCGACGAGGAGATCGCAGACCTCCGCCGATCGCGCAACGCGACGCACGTGGAGGAGGCGCAGGCGCGCGGCATTCCGCCCGTCACCCAGCGCGCAGCCCTGGCCGACTCCGCCGACGCGGGCGGCCTCGTGCCTCTGGCGTCGAACGCGAGCGTGAATCTCCTAGACGCCACGCACTCCATTTACCGAGCCACGCCCGGCGTGGGGGTCGCGCTGGATTCCATCTCGGCTCGGTTCGGGCGCGAGTTGGAGGCGCGCGGTTTGCCGCAGTTCCGCTTTACCGTCTCGTCGCTGCTCCGGTCCGGCGAGGATCAGGCCAACCTGAGCGGCACCAACGTCAACGCCGTTCGCGGCCGCTCCAGCCACGAGTACGGGACCACGTTCGACATCACGTACCGACGTTTCGATTTCGACGGCGGCAGGGCACCCGAGGCACCGTCGCTCCCCGAAGGTCTCACCTCGGCGTTCGCCACGCCGCTCCGCCAGAGGCTGGACGCAGCCGAGCAATCGTTCTACGACGACATCGCGATGGAGCGCGCGCCGGCTCTCGCCGCCATCCTCGGCCGCGTTCTCATCACGCTCGAAGACGACAGCGTCCTCGTCGCGCTCCGCGAGCGCCGGCAGCCCGTGTACCACGTGACCGAGACCAACGGCGACACACGCCTGACACCCCTCACACAGTAACCTGACACATGCGCGTTCTCCTCCTCGCTCTCGCCATCGTCTCCCCTTCCCTTGCGGCCCAGCCTCTGGCGCCTGAGGACAGCGTGCTCGTGGAGCGGCTGTTAGAGGTCTCGGGCGTACTGCAGTCCCCGGACATGACTGCCGATCAGTTTGCTAGCGCCCCGCTGCCAGCCCCGCTCGCCGACAGCTTGCTCGCCGCCTTCGCGTCTCAGGCCATCGTCGACAGCGTGCGCGCGGCCTTTGTGCGCAACTACGACCGCGACAACACGGTCGCCGCTATCGAGGTGCTCACGGATCCAGTCCTCCGGCCTTTGCTCGATATCCAGCAGTCCATGGCAAGCGCCGAGGCTGGGGAGGAGATGGTCTCCGTGCTCGCGAACCCGAGCGCCTACGACCTCGCCGATAGCCTAACCGTCGCGCGGCTCGTGAGCTCTACCGGCATGGCTGAGACCTCGTACGAGTCCTCGCGCAAGATGACGATCGCCATGATGTCTGCTATGCCCAGTGGCGCCCAAGATGTCGCGTTCGGTGGAAAGTCCGTCGAGGAACAGGTCGACTCCGTGCTGGGCGCGCAGTTCGAAGGGTTTCAGAGCACCATGATCACCTCGTCGCGCTACGCCTACCGCGACGTTCCGCCAGAAGCCGTCACGCGCCTTGCGGACTTTTACGCCTCTCCCGCCGGGCAATACCTCTTGACCGTTTCGCACGAAGGGACCGAAGCGGGCATGGAGCCTTTGTATGGACGCCTCGCTCAGCTGTTCGAGGTGATGTTCGACGCCTCTGGCGGGGGCCAATGACAGCGCCCGAGCGCGAAAACGTACCGGACGTCTCTGGCGCTGATGCACTCCCGCCAGAGGCGCTCAGCCCCGAGGAGGACGCCCTGCTCTATGGCCACGACCTGACCGAGCGGATCGTCGCGCTCCACCCCGTCGGGCCGGGCACAATGCGCGTGTACCGCCGCACACCAGAGGACGCGGTGACGTGGGAGGACGAGCGCTACCACCCGTTCTTCCTGCTGGACGACATCGACCTGCTCAAAGGCTTCCCGCGTGACCGTTTCCAGTTTCAGCCTCTGGCGGGCTCCAACGCCTACCAGTGGCTTGTCGTCTTTCCGGACGCCGGGAGCTACTGGGACGCGCGGCGGCACATCCAGCAGGCGAGCGACACGCAGAAGGAGCGCCCGGACGCCATCTACTTCGTGGGTGGCCCGGAACAGCAGTACCTGATGCAGACTGGCCGGACGCTTTTCAAGGGCATGGAGCTCCACGACCTCCACCGGCTCCAGTTCGACCTGGAGGTGTACTCCGAGCGGGGCTTCCCGCAGGCCGAGGTACCCGAGCACCGCATCATCCTCGTAGCGCTGAGCGACAACCGCGGGTGGAGCCGCGTTGTGGGCGGCCCGCTCATGGACGAGCAAAGCGTTCTGGAAGAAACGCTGGAGCTGATGCGCGAGCGCGACCCCGACGTGATCGAAGGCCATAACGTCTTTGGCTTCGACCTCCCCTACCTCGCCGCGCGTTGCCGTCGCCACGGCGTGCCTCTGGCGCTCGGCCGCGACGGAAGCGAGCCGCGGAGCTTTCCGAGTTCGATGCGCTTTGCCGAGCGGCAGATTGAGTTCGAGGCCGTCGAGATCGCCGGCCGCCACATCGTGGACACACTGTTCCAGGTGATGAGCTTCGACGTGTTCTCGCGCGACCTGCCCAACTACACGCTGAAGGGCGTCGCCAAGTACTTCGGCTTCGCGCCAGAGGGCCGCACGTACATCGAGGGCGAGGACATCGCGCAGACGTGGCGCGAGGACCCACAACGCCTCATCGACTACGCGCTGGACGATGTGATCGAGACGGCTGCCATCGCGGAGCACTTGAGCGGGAGCACCTTCTACCTCACCCAGATGGTGCCGATGCCGTACGGCCAGTGCGCGCGGAGCGGGCCGGCGTCGAAGATCGAAAGCCTGTTCGTCCGCGGCTACCTGCACGCGCGCCACAGCGTGCCCCGCGCCGAGGCCGGCAGCCAGATCGTGGGCGGCTACACCGACGTGTTCATGACCGGCGTCGTCGGCCCCGTCGTCTACGCCGACGTCGAGAGCCTGTACCCGTCCATCATGCTCAACTACGGCGTGCAGCCCCGCCGCGACGCGCTCGGCATTTTCCCACGCCTGCTCCAGCGCCTCACCGACCTCCGATTCGTCACTAAGCGCGCCATGCGCGAGGCCTCTGGCGAGAACGAGACGCGCGAACTGGACGCGCGCCAAACCGCCTACAAGAACATCATCAACTCGTTCTACGGCAACATGGGCTTCGGCTTCGCGGCCTTTAACGACTTCGCCGAAGCCGACCGCGTGGCGGCCACAGGCCAGAAGCTATTGCGGCAGATCATGGCGCTGATCCGCGATCGCGGCGGCCGCATCGTCGAGGTGGACACCGACGGCGTCCTGTTCGTCCCCCCGCCAGAGGCCCAATCCGCCTCTGGCGACGCCGAGCGCGCGTTCGTCTCGGCTCTCTCCGAGAAGATGCCCGAGGGCATCCGCATCGGCTTCGACGGCCGATTCGAGCGGATGCTGTCATTCAAAAAGAAGACCTACGCGCTGCTCGGCTACGACGGAACGCTGAAGGTAAAGGGCTCCAGCTTGGTCTCGCGCAGCACCGAGCGCTTTGGCCGCCGCTTCGTGCGCCGCGCCATCGAACTGCTCCTAGCCGAAGACGTGGCCGCGCTCCACGCGCTCTACCTCAACCACCGCCAGAGGATCATCGCGCACGACTGGGACGGCGTGGCCAGCTTCCAGCGGATCGAAACGCTCAAGCAGCCTCTGGCGCGATACGAGCGCGACGTGCGCGACGGCAAACGCAACCGACCGGCCTCCTACGAGCTCGCGAAACAGCGCGCCGAGGCCACAGGCGAGCCCGTCCGCATCGGCGACCGCATCGCGTTCTACATCGCAGGGGGCGGTGGCCGTGTGTTCGAGGCCGCCAAGCTCGCGAGCGAGTGGGACCCGGCGGACCCGGACGAGGACACCGCGCACTACATCGGCCGGTTGGACCAGTTCGCGTCCAAGTTCTCGGCCTTCTTCGAGACCGACCACGCCTTCCGGCAGGTGTTTTCCGAAGAGGACCTTTTCGGCTTCGACGCCAGAGGCATTCGCCTGGCCGTACGGGAGCGGGCGCCAGAGGACGTGACGGATGACGTGCCGTTTTAGCGTAAACAGGGCTCTCTCAAACTTTCACTCGGAAGTGAAAACCGCGTCAAGGGTAGCGGCGTGTACCAACCACGCACCCGCTCCGCCTCTGGCGCGAGCGCTCGGACAAACACTTACGTCCGCTTGGGTGTCCATCGGCTACTCGCCCTCTTTGGGGCTCGGTAGTCTGTTTCACTTCCAACCCCTCCCTTCTCATGAAGACCCTTCTCTCCCTCTTTCTCGGCCTCACGCTTCTCGCAGGCTGCTCCTCCTCCAGCGAAATGGAGATGGACGCCAACGCCGGCGTGATGGTAGGCGGCTCGATGATGCTGCCCACTCAGAACCTCGTCCAGAACGCCTCTGGCGCCAGCAATCTGACCACGCTCGTCGCGGCCGTAACGGCTGCCGATCTCGGCGCGACGCTTTCCGGCCCCGGCCCGTTCACCGTGTTCGCTCCGCCGAACAGCGCCTTCGCCGCGCTTCCCGCTGGAACGGTTGACAACCTGCTGAAGGCCGAAAACAAGGCCCAGCTCACCGCTGTCCTGACCTACCACGTCGTCCCCGGCCGCCTCAGCGCCGCTGATCTCCGCGATGGCCAGATGCTGACGACCGTAAACGGCGCGCAGCTTCAGGTCCGCAAGATGGACGGCAAGGTGATGGTCGGTGGCGCAACGGTTACGCAGGCCAACGTGTACGCCAGCAACGGCGTCGCCCACGTTATCGACAAGGTCCTGCTTCCATAGTCCGCCTCCGGACCTCAGACCCAGAAGGGCGTCGCACGCGTGTGTGGCGCCCTTCTTTTATGCCGCTACGGTACGATGGTCGTCGTCACGGATGTCCGCGCAAAGGACCCGAACACGCCGAGACCGCTGTCGTTCTCGATGTTCGTCGTCACATTCGGAATCTCCCCGGGCGAGATGGTCGTCGGGTTGAACTGGACGGACTGCGTGGAGATAAACGCCACGAGCGCTGGGTCCAGCGAGTTCAGCGTAAACGTGTGCGGTCCGAAAAAGCTCACCGCCAGCCACGGGACAATTACCGTGAGCGTCCCGTCCCCGTTGCGGACGTACGACTCCTCGTTCAGCAGGGGCGACTCACCTCCCGCGATGTCCTCGGGCAGGAAATCGCAGTCGTATGCGCCATTCCCCAGCGGCTCGCAGTCGATGCCATCGATAAACGAAGCGGCGTCCGCGGTCGGGCCAAAGCGGCCCTCGACGAACTGGCGCCGGAGTCCGAAGGACTCGTCGTCCCGCTGGTACACCTCGTAGTCGTCAATGGCATCGGCGGAGATGCCAATCAGGAACACGTTCTGATCGCCGCTGGCGGCGGCGCCCGAGCGTACGCGGAAGCTCGGTCCGAGTCCGTTGAAGCCCTGGAGGTACGTCACCTCTGGCGCCACGTCCTCCGCCAGGGTTACCGCCTCTGGCGTCGTCGTGCGCGCCGTGATCAGGGGGCGGCCCGGCACGTCGGCCCTGAATGCGTACGTGCGGCCGGGCAGCGTGATCGACGTCGAATCATCGGTGACGTAACGCCCTCCCCCAATGTGCGCGTAGGCGTACTCCGCCTCTGGCGCGCCAGAGGCGTCCAGAAGCGAGATCGTGATGCTCGCGTCCGTGACCGGGGGCGTGGCGCCAGAGGTCCCGCCCAGCGCGGTCGTGCGCGAAAGCGTCACGGCGCGGAGCGGCTCGCCCACCTCGAGGATCGCGCTGACGACGATCTGCTCCTCGTAGTCGGGACCGCTGAGGTCGCAGCCCTTGGCCACGAGGAGAAGGAGCACGGCGGCGACGGCGCGCGCCAGAGGCGCGGCGGTCGGGGTCAGCCTCTGGCGGAAGGAGAAGAAGGGCGTCATCGGCTAGAAGTCGAGGCTGAACGAGACGTTCGGCAGGAAAGGAAGCTGGCGCACGAAGTCGACGGTGATGGGGTCGGTGTCGAAGTCGTAGGTCGGAAACCAGATGTTGCGGCGGCTATAGACGTTGATGGCCTGCAGCTGGAGCTCGTAATCGCCCACGCCGAAAAAGCGCCCGACGCGCTTGAAACCCACGTCAACGCGGTGGTAGGGTGGCAATCGCGCGTTGTTGAGCGCGGTGGTGTACAAGCCATCGAGCTCGCCGTCCTCTAGGAAGGGAACGTCCGAGACGGTATAGCTCGCGTCGGCGGACGTGTAGGCCTGTCCGGTCGCGTACTTGCCGACAGCGGTCGCGCTCCAGCCTTTGCCCAGGTCGTAGGAGGCCACGATGTTCAGGTCATGCAGACGGTCGTACTTGGGCGCGAAGAAGTCCTCGAAGCCGAACTCGCCGGGATAGCGGCGGCGCGTGACACCCAGCGTGTAGCCGATCAGGCCTGTGGCCCGGCCGAGCCCCTTCTCTAGCAGGATCTCCGCCCCGTACGCGTAGCCCTCGCCGACACGGAACAGCTCGTCGTAGTCCAAGCCGCTCACGTCCTGGACGCCCGGCCGCTGGTCGAACAGATCGCGCAAGAGGCGGCCGTACAGCTCCACATCCAATCGGTACGCCTTACCGACGCGGGTCTTGAGTCCGAGCACCATCTGCTCGGACTCCTGCGGCACGACGCCCTGACCGACGGTCACCCACGTGTCGAACCCGGAGAACGCTTCGTTGGAGATCAGCGAGAGGAACTGGTGGTACCGCCCGGCCGCGAGTTGGACTACGGTGTCGGAGCCGAGCTTGCGCTCGATCTGCGCCTGCGGCGAGAAGCGGAGGTAGTCCCCGCGAGAGAAGTACTGCGCGCGCAGACCGCCCGTCAAGATCCACTGTGGCGTGGGCCGGACCTTTGCCTGGACGTAGCCAGACCCGTACCCCGATGGGCTCGTAAAGTCGATCTGGACCTGCTCGTTGAAGGTCTGCTTGTAGTCCAGCCGGAAATGCCCTCCCCACGCGCCGGTCGAGACCTCCAGCTTCTCACTCGGGAGCCACTCCAGGTCCACGCGGCCAGAGTAGTCCGTGACCGTGTTCGTGTTCGTGAACTCGGTCCCGAAGACGAGCGCCTCCGGGAGCGAGAAATAGCGGCTGGCCGTCGCGCGCGTCTGCAGGAACGTCGTCTCGCCGAGGATGCGGTTGTAGGACGCCGAAAGCGTCCGGTTGCCGTAGTCGAGGTCGAACTGCGAGTTCTCACCAAACGGCACGCCGACGATATCGCGCCCGGCGTACGCCGAGACCGATACGCGGTCACGGTCGGTGAGGTCGACACCGACCTTAGCGTTGAGGTCGTAGAAGTAAAACTTGTCCGGGATGCCGTCCTGATCCAGGTTCTCGCGCAGCGTTGCCAGGAGCGGCTCCAGCGTGGAGCGCCGCGCGTTGAAGGAGTACGAGCTCCGCCCCACGCCCGGGACAGGTCCTTCGATGCCGACCCGGCTCGCCAGAAGCCCAACCGAAACGTTGCCGTGGGTCTCGTTGCGGTTGCCGTCTCGGTTGTAGATGTCGATCACCGAGCCCAGGCGTCCTCCGTAGGTCGTCGGGTACGCCCCTTTATAGAGGCGCACGTCTTTGATCGCGTCCGTGTTGAACGTGCTGAAAAAGCCGAAGAAGTGCGTCGGGTTGTAAACCGTCGTGCCGTCTAGGAGGATCAGCGTCTGGTCCGGGCTACCGCCGCGGATGTATAGGCCGCTGGAGAAGTCGCTGGAGGACTTCACGCCCGGCAGCAGTTGGATCGCGCGGAAAAGGTCCGCCTCGAACGCCGTCGGGAGGTCCTTGACGAGCCGGATCGGCACGTCGATCGTGCCCACCGCCGCGGCCTGCTCGATGGGCTCGTCGGCCTCGACCACCACCTCACCCAGCGAGGCCTCTGGCGCGAGGTCGATGTCGATCCGCTGCGTCTCGCCAGAGGCCAGCGCGATGCGGCGCGTCAGCGTCTGGTACCCGATAAACGAGTAGCGGAGCGTCAGCGAGTCCGCGGGCAGGCTGCCCAGCGTATAAAACCCCTGGACGTTCGTGGCCGACCCACGCCCGGCCGCGGAGCCGTCCACGACCACGACGTTGGCACCGATCAGCGTCTCGCCAGAGGCGGCGTCGCGCACGAACCCGTTGACAGATTGGGCGCCCGCGGAAGCGGCGAGGAGGAGGAAACAACCGACGACGAGAGCGCGCATGCGAGAGCTGGAAACCGTGGGGGATGGACGCAGCCCCACGTGACATGGGTACGCGCGCTGGGCGGAGAACGCGAGAACTCGCCTCTGGCGAGACGCGAAACGCCCGCACTTCGTGCGCGTGTCAGACCAAGCTCACGCGAAGGCGTGCGCCAGAGGCCCGTTCTAGCTTTCCCGAAACACCCGACGCCCCATGCCGACTTACCGCTACCGCCGCGCCGACGGCACCACCTTCGAGCACTTCCAAAAGATGTCTGACGACGCCCTGACGCAGGACCCGGAGACCGGAGAGCCCGTCGAGCGCGTGATCTCCGGTGGCGCCGGCCTGCAGTTCAAAGGCTCCGGCTTCTACCTGACGGACTACGTCAAGAAAAGCGGCGGCGAGGACAAGAAGGCCTCTGGCGACGCGAAGCCGGCCAAGGCAGAAAAGGCCACCGCGAAGCCCGCAGCGAAACCCAGCACGAGCAGCTCCGACTAGAGACCGCGCGCGTCCGATGTAGCCTGGACGCGTTGCTCGCCGTGCACCGCCAGAGGCCTCTGGCGCACAAGCAAAGCGCCCACCTGGAGATCCGGGTGGGCGCTGTTTCGTTCGGCGGACGCCAGAGGCTAGTCGCGGAACTTCTTGATCCAACCGTCAGCCTTCTTAGCGACGACGCCGGTCACGGCGACCTTGACGGCGTCGCTCATCACGTCGGCGAAGTCTTTCGCCTTGTCGACGCCTTCCTCGGCGGCTTCGCCTGCGCGCTCAGCGACGTGCTCGGCGGCTTCCTTCAATGCGACCGCGGCGGCAGCCAGGGCTGCTGCGGAGGCGGTTGCGGCGTCGCCAGCGGTGTGCTTGGCTTCGGCGTACGATCCTTTCGCCTGCTTCTGAAGCACCTTCGCGCGCTTCTCGACGCGCTCGGTCAGGGTCGGAGGCTCAGGATCGGGCGACATCGCGATAAGCAAACGACCGACTACGAGGCCGACGCCGCTGGCGGCGAGAAGCGCCAGGCCGGGGTGCGCCTCTGCCCACTGCTTCACCTTCTCGACGGGGCTGTCGCTCGCGTAATCGTCGGGCATCTCGTATTCCCCCGGCGTAGGCATGGCGACGCGGCCTGGAGCGGGCGAGGCTGAGCCAGAAACGGCCTGCTTGGCAGGCTCAGCCGAACCGGTGGGCACAACGGGAGCGGTATCGGTAACGGGCTCGGGGCCGCCAGCCGTCTTGTCGGAGCCGACGTTGGCGCGGTCCGCGAGAGGCTCGTCGGTGGAATCGGTGTTGGGGTTCGAAGTGGCCATGGTGAGAGGGAGAGTTCGGAGATGGGGGCCCTTGGGAGGGCGGTAAAAGGTGGTACGCCATCTCTCTCGGATCGTTTCTCGAAGAGCGTGCGTGATGCCGTACGCCTCGGCGAGAGCAGGCCTACCGAAGGCATAGAGCCTGTCTCGACGCGCCAGAGGCCGCGCGGGGCTCTTGCGCGAGGTGTCGCGCAACGTGACCGAATGGAGCGGCTGACTCGTAGATTGCCGAATCACCGGTCCCGCTCATGCCTTCTCGTACCTACGTCGCACAGCGCCCCGGCGCCTTTGGAGGCCTTGTCCAGGCGCGGGACCTCGCGGGCTACCAGTTGGAGGCCCTCCCGTCGGTCAACATCCGCGATTACTACTTCGACACGGAGGACGCGGAGTTGCTGCGGCAGGGCATGTGCCTGCGCGTCCGCGAGCAAGGCGGCGAGCGGCGCGCCCTTCTGCGTGGCGTCCGGCCGGACGACCCGAGGCTGGAGATCGAGGCGACCCTGGACGGCCCGCACACCGAGGTGTTCGACACTCCCAGAGGACTGCTCCATGAAGCGCTCGAATCGCTCGTCGGCGGTAGCGCGCCGGGACTGGTGGAGCCGTTGCATCCCCTGATCCGATTCCGGCAGTACCGCACCCCCCGGATGGCGTACGACGGCACCCGCCTTCTCGGCCTGCTCTCGTTCGACGTGGTCGTGATCGAGTTGCCCGAGGGGCCGTACGCGACCAACGAATTGGACATCGAGCTATCAGACGCGGGGCACGAAGCCGACCTGTACGCCCTCGACCCGTTGCTCCGAGAAGGTGGCCTCGTACCGGTCGCGCTTACCAAGTTCGAGCGTGGCGTGATGCGCCTCCCCCGCTCCTTGACGGAGCCCTTGTTGCTGCTGCCCGACGAGCGCGAGGCGCTTGAGATCCTCGCGGAGTCGGACCAGGCTCTCCACCGCCGCCGCGCGCGTGTGCTCCTGCTCGACGCCAGAGGCTTCCGCTCGTCCACGATCGCGAACCAGGTCGAACTCAGCACGGCGCGCGTGAGGCACTGGAAGCAGCAATTCCGGGAACAGCGGATGGCCATTTTCGAGATGCAAACCCGAGCGCCCGCCTCCGACCACCACGCGTACCGCGTGTCGGAGATGATGGCCGGTGGCGCGGAGGCCGTCGCGCCGGTGGCGATCTCGCCCGACCGCGTCCCCCCGATGGACTCGGCTCCGCGCCCCAAATCTGCGCGCGCCGAGGTTCCGTCCGAGCCCCAGGCCTCTGGCGACGGCGCCCCCCCGATGCGTCCCGAGATCGCGCTGCCGTCCGGAGAGGTCAGCGACATCGAGGATCTTCTCGCCCTGTTTCAGCCCGGCGAAACGACGACACCCATCCTCCACGACCCCGTGGACGAAGACGGCGTCCCCGAGCCCGACGCAGAGCCGCACGAGGCCTCTGGCGATGTGGCGGAGCCCGCACTCACGGAGCCCGCCGCGACGCCAGACGACCGGGAGAGCGTTCCGGGACTTCGAGTCGAAGCGCCGGAGTCAGCATCGCCCCCAGAAGTACGGCCCTCGCCGACGGTCCACTCCGTTGCTCGCTCGGCCGTCTCGCCGATCGGGCTGACCGCAGCGGAGACCGCGCCAGAGGCCTCTGGCGACCGGCCCACGGCCCGACGTCCCCGCATCCAGCCCGACGATTCCATTTTGGAGGCGGCGCTGCAGATCCTCTCGTACCACTTCGGCCAACTCGGGTGGTGCGCGGCAGACCTGGACCGGCCACGAGGGCCGTTCCGGCTGCTGCTGGCGGTGCACCGCGTCCGCCTTTCGCTGGAGGTCTTCGAGCCCATCTTGCCCCGCGAGACGGTCGAATCGCTGCACCGCGGGCTCCGGCGCCTCGCGTACGGACTCAACCACACGTTCGACCTCGAACGACTGATCGAAGACAACCCCGGGGATGACGCCATCGAGTTGCGCCGCCAGAGGTCGCTCGATTCGCTTCGCACCGTTCTCCAGGGCCACTCTTTCGAGTCGTGGATCGGGCGCGCGCAGCGGCTCGTCGAGCGACTGGCGTCCCAACAGCGCGCGGGCGTCGAGACGCCAGACGACGCGCCCCACGTGTGGGACGACTACGTCGCGGACCCCGGCGTGATTCCGGGCCGCACGCGGGTCCGCCACCTGCTCGGCAGCGCGCTCTGGCAACGCATTGAGGCCTTGATCTCCTGGGAAAAGGACGGCGCCGCGCCAGAGGCCGACGTCGCGTACCACCTCGCTTTGGCTTGCTCCGGCATCCGCTTCGTGCTCGGCATCGCGGAAACCACCGCCCCCGGGCCCGTGCGCCAGGCCGACGCGATCCTGGACCGGGCGGAAGCGCGTCTGATGTCGCTGCACCTCTCGCGCGAGACCACGCCAGAGGCCGAGCGCCAACGGGAACTGCACGAAACGTGGGCCGAGCTCCGCGGCCCCGAACTCCGGCACGCCTTTGCCGAGACGCTCGTCGCGCTCTAGGAATACGAAGCGCGCGTGGACAGGGCCTCTGGCGCGCTGCAATCGCCACGCCGCAGCGCGGCAGTATTCAGGTACAGTCAAAACCGGAGGTCCCGGCCACGCTTCACCCTCTCGCCATGCGCGGGGGGGACGCGATGGAGTTACTTGCTCATACGAGCCCGGGGAAATCCCCGGCTGTTTCCGTTCACCGCAGCGTCGAAACGAGATGACCCCACGCGAGTACCTCGCAGGCTTTCAAGATGACCCCCGATTGATCTCGGGGGCGTTCTACGATCAGGCCCCGGTGGAGGTACGGCGTGGCGAGACTGTCGGTGTGGTGCTCATGAACCACGGGGGCCCGCTAGAGCGTGCCGACGTGGAGCCCTTCCTGTACAACCGGCTCATGGACCCCGCCGCGATGCGGATGCGCGTCCCGGGATTCATCCGCGACCGGTTTTCGCGGCTGTACGCCAAGCGCCGGGCTCGCAAGCTCATGCGCGAGTACGAGCTAATTGGCGGGGAAAGCCCGGTGGTCCGCCACGCGAGAGAGCAGGCCAAAGCGCTCCAGCGGGAGCTCCAGGACCGCTACGGCGACTCGCTCGGCGTTCAGTTCAAGACGTTTGTCGCGATGCGGTACGGGCACCCGACGTGCTACAACGCCGCGCGCGAGATGGTGGCCGCTGGCGTGGACCGGCTGGTCCTTCTCCCGTTGCACCCGCACTACTCCAGCACGACGACCGGTACTTCGCTCGCCTTCTGGAAGGCGTTGGAGGACAACGGCGAGATCGAGTCTCGCCCGACCAGCTACGTCTACGAGTACGCCGCCCACCCCAAGTACATCCGCGCGCTTTCTGAGCGGATCGACGAGGGATTGCAGCGGTTTCCCTCTTCCGTGCGTGACCGCGTCAACATCGTGTTCACGGCGCACGGCGCGCCGCTGCACGCGCTGAAGGAAAGCCGCGACCCGTACTGCTGCCTGGTCCACGCGACCGTGCAAGAGGTCACCAAGTACCGCGCAGATACCGACGGCGGGCGCTTTTCCCACGTCTCCTTCCACCGCGTCGGCGTGCCCGGCCGTGGCCTGGGACCGAGTACGGGAGAGGTCATCGAGCAGATCGCGGACGAAGGCTTCGAGGGCATCCTCGTGGTGCCGGTCACGTTCACATCTGACCACATCGAGACCGCGTACGGCCTGGACGTGGTGGAGCGTGCTCGCGCTGTGACGGCGGGAATCGAGCATTACGAGGTCGCCAGCGGCCTCAACTGCCACCCCCTGTTTATCACCGCGCTCGCGGAGACCGCGACGGCCCAGATGCAGGTGGCCTCTGGCGACAACGGGGACGTGACGCTTCCGCCCTCTATCGCCTCGCTTCCGCGACTGGACCCCGCCTGCCGCGCCGTGCGCTGCCGCTGGTGCGCCCACATGCGCGAGGCAACAGATTGGAGCACGGTTCAGGACGAGTCCACCGTCGAGGAAACCGTCACGTTGTAGCCGGATGGACCACCTGCTCAGAACACTGGCAGCGGTCCCGCCCCTGGCCCGCATCCTGCACGTCGGCTGTGGGGATGGCACCTTGACGGCTAACATCGCCCGACTCGGATTCGAGGTCTGGGCCTGCGACGCCAACCCGGAGCCTGCCCGCGACGCACTCGCGGCCGTCCTCGGCCCTGATGTGGCCGAGGCGCGCGTCTCCCGAGCAACCCCGGATTCGCTCGGCTTTGCCGACGACACATTTGACTGGGTGGCGGTGCATTTCGAAGCGCTCCCTACGCCAGAAGATTTCGCCTACGTGCACCGCGTGATGCACCCTGGAGCTTGGGTCTGGGCCAGCGCACCGGCCGGCTCGCCAGAGGCCCTGGAAGCGGCAGCCTCTGGCGCAGGCCTCGCGCTCTCCGAACGCGCGGCGGCGGACGAGAAGAACGGCGAGCCGGTGGTCCGAGGCATCTTTCGCCGGGTCGGGGACGACGTGAGGGGGTAGACGCCTCTGGCGCCAGAGGCGCGCACGTGGATCGTTTTGCAAGGGTCACAGCACCGGTCGGGAAGCAGCGGCCGCGCTCGGTATCTTCGGGCCCCTCCCCCACCCTGAACTGCAATGCTCGTCGTCGGCAACTGGAAAATGAACACCTCGCACGCAGAGGCGATCGCCCTCGCGGCCGACGTGGTTCGGGAAACTGAGGGCATCGCGGGGAAGGCCGGCGTGGGCGTGTGCCCGCCGTTCGTGTGGCTGGACGCCGTCGCAGAGCGCGTGCGGGGTACCCAGGTGGCACTCGGCGCGCAGAACGTCGCCGCCGAGGCCTCTGGCGCGTTTACCGGCGAGACCTCGGCGCCGATGCTGAGCGACCTGGGATGCACCTACGCCATCGTCGGCCACTCTGAACGCCGCGCCCTTTTCGGAGAGACCGACGCGGATGTAGCCGCCCGCGCCAGAGGCGCGATGGCGCACGGGCTGGTGCCCATCGTGTGCGTCGGCGAGACGCTGGAGGAGCGCAAATCGGGCGACGCGGAAGCAGTCGTGCGGCGCCAGCTAGAGGGGTCGCTCGACGGCCTCGACGTGGCCTCTGACGACGCCCTCGTGATCGCGTACGAGCCCGTCTGGGCCATCGGCACGGGCGAGACGGCGTCTCCCGAGCAGGCGCAAGACATGCACGCCACCATTCGCGCAGCGCTCCGCCAGAGGCTGGGCGACCTCGCCTCTGGCGTGCAAATCCTCTACGGCGGCAGCGTCAAGCCCGGCAACGCCGCGACGCTGTTCGCGCAAGAGGACGTCGACGGCGGGCTCGTCGGTGGCGCGTCGCTGGATGCGGCAGGCTTTGCCGCGATCGTGCGCGCAGCGGCCGAGGCTGCGTGAGCCGAGCCGCGCTCGCGTTTGCCTTCTGCGGCCTCGCCCTTCTCGCGGGCTGCGGCGGCGCGCGGCCGTCGGCCGACGGCCGCGCCAACGGTTACACCCCCGGCGTGCCGGATTTCGATCTGGACGCGAGCGTCATCTCGGCGGTCGACCCGGTCGAGATCGAAGCGCTGGTCTCGATTCCGCGTTCGTCGCTCGTGTTCACGCGTGATGACGAGGGCTTCCGCACGATCGTCCGAACGGCGTTCCGGCTGTCCGACCTCGAGAACACGCCTCTGGCGTCGCCCGCCCGCGCAGACACGCTGCGCGTGGCGACCTACGCCGAGACGGCCTCGTTCGTGCCGCTCGTTGTACGCCAGCGGCTGCCTGCCGTTGCCGGCGCGCTCGTGGTACAGGCCGAAGTGGAGGACGTGCGGACAGGCCGGACGGCGCTCCGACGCCTCAGCATCCGGGTCCCGGAGCCGAGCGAGGGGCTGGCGCTCGGCCTCCCCCGCCTCCGCGGCATCCTGGCCACCACGCAGGCCTATCAACCACTCCTCGCTCTCGGCGTGCCCTCAGACCTGGACTCCCTCCAGGTCCGCCTCGACGTGTTCGGTGCCGCCGGGGCCGTTTCGGTCCGCGCCGACCTCTTGCGGCTCCGCGCGGACACGACGGTTGCGGAGCCGCCCTCGGCGTTTGCCCCCTCGCGCGTTTCGCTTCGCGCCAGAGGCGTTCTCGCGAGCGACCCCGACACCGTTCTCGTCTCGCGCCAGAGGATCCCATCTCCAGATGCGCGCCTGACCATCGAGACCGCGCTGCCGCCTCTGGCGCCGGGCGTGTACCGGATCGTCATGACGGCCGAGGGCGACGCGCGCGAAGAAGCCACCACGGAGCGTACGTTCGTCGTCCGGCCCGAGGATTTTCCCCTGCTCGTCGGCGTGGAGGACTTGGTTCAGCCTCTGGCGTACCTCGCCACGCCTCGCGAGAAGAACCTCTTGCGCGATGCCGGCCCCGACTCGCTCCGCTTCGCGTTCGACGCGTTCTGGGGCGGACTTTTCCGCGACCGCCGCCAGGCTGCTGCCACCTTCCGCGCCTACTACGAGCGCGTCGAAGAAGCCAACCGGCGCTTTTCGACCTACACCGAAGGGTGGAAAACGGACCGCGGCATGATCTACGTCATCTTCGGACCGCCCGAGCGTGTCGAAAACCGCTTCGACCGCGAAGTGTGGTCGTACGCCAGCGGCGTCTTCGCCTTTGAGCGCACGGCGCGGCGCGAGAGCGGCGACGCCCCGTTCGACGTGTGGACTCTCGTGCGAGACCGTGCCTATGACGCGCAGTGGCGCCGCGCAATCCGCCTCTGGCGCAACGGCCAGCCCCCGTGAGTCCGTGCGTTGCGCGAAGTGGTCTCGGCGACGATGCACCTGCCTGACTGGCCAGTTGCTCTCTTGCAGCCGCTCCTACTTCGCCTGCACAGCCCGCGGGAAGTGCAGACATGAACCTCTAGGCGAAACCGGGCCTCTGGCGCCAGAGGCCTGAGGTGTAGCGGTACCTTTCGCGCTCCACTTCCAGAGCCGCAGATGCCCACCGCTTCCCGCTACCCCGACGCCGACGCCTTCGACCAGGTCACGGTAGAGAAGGCGATTCTGGACCGGTGGGACGCCGAGGACACGTTCCAGCGCAGCCTCGATCTCCGCGACCGCGCGCCGACGTTCGCCTTCTACGAAGGCCCGCCGACGGCGAACGGTAAACCCGGCATTCACCACGTTCTCGCGCGGACGCTGAAGGACCTCTTCTGCCGCTACAAGACGATGAAGGGCTTCCGCGTGGACCGCAAGGCGGGCTGGGACACGCACGGCCTCCCGGTCGAGATCGAGGTCGAAAAGGCGCTCGGGCTCGAAGGGCGTCACGCCGTCGAGGAGTACGGCATCGCGGAGTACAACGCGGCCTGCCGCGAGAGCGTACTCAAGTACAAGGGCCTTTGGGACTCTCTGACGGTCCGCATGGGCTACTGGGTGGACCTCTCGGCGCCCTACGTCACGTACGAGAACGAGTACATCGAGAGCGTCTGGGCGTTGCTCCAAGTGCTACACCAGAAGGGGCTGCTCTACCGCGGGCACAAGATTCAGTGGTACAGCCCCGCCAACGGGACCGTTCTCTCCAGCCACGAGGTGAGCCTGGGTTACGAGGAGGTGCAGGACCCGAGCATCATCGTCCGCGCGCCTCTGGCGGACGAGCCTGGCACGTCGCTCTTGGCGTGGACCACGACGCCCTGGACGGTCCCCAGCAACGCCGCGATGGCCGTCGGCCCGAAGATCCGGTACGTCAAGGTCCGCGTCGCGAAAGAAGGCGGCGGGACGGAGCACCTCATCGTCGCCGAGAGCCGCATGGCCGCGACGATCAAAGACGAGAACGCCGTCATCGTGGAGCACCTTACGGGCGCCGACCTCATCGGGCGCCGCTACGAGCCCATGATGCCCGAAGCGGGCGAGTGGTTCGTGGACCGCGCCACGGGCGACGAAGCGTTTGCGCGCGAAGGCCTCTGGCGCGTTGTCGGCGCCAACTACGTCACGACGGACGACGGCACCGGCATCGTCCACACCGCACCCGCCTTCGGCGCCGATGACAACCTGACGGGCCAACGTGAGGGCATTCCGCTGCTCAACCCCGTCGAGCCCGACGGCACGTTTGCCGAGGGCTTCCCGGTTTGCGGCGGCCTCTGGTTCAAGGACGCCGACCGCCCGATCATCCGCGACCTCGCCGCCCGAGGCCTCCTCTGGCGCGAGGACTCCTACGTCCACAACTACCCGCACGATTGGCGCAAGGGCACGCCGCTGATGTCGTACCCGGTAGACTCGTGGTTCGTGGAGACGACGCGGGTCAAGGATCGGATGGTGGAGCTCAACCAAACGATCAACTGGCAGCCGGAAGCCATTGGTACAGGCCGGTTTGGCCAATGGCTGGAGAACAACGTGGACTGGGCACTCAGCCGGATGCGCTACTGGGGCACGCCGCTTCCCATCTGGGTGAGTGACGAGGACCCGGACTACGTGGAAGTCATCGGCAGCATCGAGCAGCTCCGCGAGAAGTGCGGCGGCACGTTCCCGCCAGAGGCGCTCAACCCGGCCTCTGGCGAGGTAGACCTGCACCGCCCCTACGTGGACGCGCTGACGTGGCCGGCGCCCAACGGCGGGACCATGCGCCGCATCCCGGACCTGCTGGACGTGTGGTTCGACTCGGGCGCGATGCCGTTCGCGCAGTGGCACCAACCCTTCGAGAACGATGACGCCTTTGCGCGCAACTACCCGGCGGACTTTATCGCCGAAGGCGTAGACCAGACGCGCGGGTGGTTCTACACGCTCCACGCACTCGGCACGCTCATCACGGACTCGGTCGCCTTCAAGAACGTCGTCGTGAATGGCCTTGTGTTGGACGCCAGCGGCCAGAAGATGTCGAAGTCCAAGGGCAACGCTGTGGACCCGTTCGCCGCCATCGCGACGCACGGCGCAGACCCGGTGCGCTGGAACATGATGGCCGCGAGCCCGCCGTGGGAAAGCCTGCGCTACTCCGACGACGCCGTTCTGGAGACGCGCCGCAAGTTTTTCGGCACGCTCGTCAACACGTACCGCTTTTTCGCGACCTACGCGAACGTGGACGGCTACCACTACGACGAGGACGCCGCGACGCCTCTGGCGCGCCGGAGCGAGCTGGACCGCTGGGTGCTCTCGCGCCTGCAGAGCACGATCGCGGAGACCGACGAGGCCCTCGACGGCTACCACCCGACGCGCGCGGCCCGCTCCATCCAGACGTTCGTGGACGACATGTCCAACTGGTACGTCCGCCGCAGCCGACGCCGGTTCTGGAAGAGCACGGACGACGCCGACAAGCGCGCCGCCTACGACACTCTCTACGAGTGCCTACGGACCGTCGCGCAGCTCATGGCGCCTCTGGCGCCGTTCACCGCTGAGTGGTTGTACAGCCAACTCCGCCCCGGCAAAAGCGTCCACCTTACCGATTTCCCCGAGGCCTCTGGCGAGCGGTTGGACACCGACCTCGAAGACCGGATGGCACTCGCGCGGGCCGTCGTAACCGCCGCGCTCGCGCTCCGCAACGATGCTGGCATCGGCGTGCGTCAGCCTCTGGCGGAGTTGCTTGTTGTGACCGACGTGGACGGCGTGGACGAGGCAACGCTCCGGTCCGTCGAGGACGTGATCTTGGACGAGGTGAACGTCAAGCGGCTCGAAACGGTGAGCGGCAGCGGCGGGCTCGTCAACAAGAGCGCACGGCCCAACTTCAAGACGCTCGGCCGCCGGCTGGGCAAGAACATGGGCGCGGCCAAGGCACTTATCACCACGCTCTCGCCAGAGGCCATCGTGGCCTACGAGCGCGACGGCACGCTTACGCTGCCGCTGGCGGGCGAGGACGTGACGTTCGTCGCGGGCGACATCGAGGTCGTCAGCGAAGGCGTGGAGGGCCGCCCCGTGCGTCAGGAGACCACGGGCGACCGGACGGTCACCGTCTCGCTGGACACGGCGTTGACCGACGACCTTCGCGCCGAGGGCATTGCGCGTGAGTTCGTCAACCGCGTGCAGGCGCTCCGCAAGGACGCGGACTACGAGGTGACAGACCGCATCGAGATCGTCTACGCGGCGCCAGAGGCCGTCTCCGCGGCCCTTCTGGCGCACCACGAGTACGTGAGCGCGGAAACCCTCGCGCTCGCGCTTTCGTCCGGTGACGCCTCTGGCGACGCCGCGACGGAGACGGATTTCGGCCACGGCCCCGTTACCATCGCCGTTCGCCGCCCCGCGGCTTAGCGCGCAACGTCTCGCGCGTTCGCTCGTCTACGCCCGACGGCCTCTGA
Source organism: Rubricoccus marinus (assembly GCF_002257665.1). Classification (NCBI taxonomy): domain Bacteria; kingdom Pseudomonadati; phylum Rhodothermota; class Rhodothermia; order Rhodothermales; family Rubricoccaceae; genus Rubricoccus; species Rubricoccus marinus. The sequence goes on from NZ_MQWB01000001.1 coordinate 1,791,145, forward strand.
CGCCAGAGGCCACCACTCCCCCGCTCTGGCTCATGCGCGCTCTCTGGTATACTCTCGCCATCGTCCTCGTGGATCAGGTCACGAAGGTGATCGTCAAGTCCACGATGCGGCTCGGCGAGTCGATCTCGGTCGTGGGCGACGTGTTCAAGTGGACGTTCACCGAAAACCCGGGCATGGCGTTCGGGATGGAGCTGTGGGACGGGGAGCCCATTGGCAAGCTGCTCTTGAGCATCTTCTCGGTCGTCGCGACCGTGGCCATCTTCTTCTACCTCCGCCACGTGCGGGACGCCCCGGCGGGGTACCGCGTCTCGCTCGCGCTGATCCTCGGGGGCGCGCTCGGCAACGTGATCGACCGCGTGTTCTACGCCGAGATCTGGGGCTACGGCCACATCTTCTTCGGCAAGGTCGTGGACTTCGTGCACCTCGACGTATGGAGCGGCTATCCGCCGGACTGGCTCCCCATTTGGGGGGGCAAGTACGTCGCCCTGTTCCCCATCGGCAACATCGCGGACCTCGCGATCATCGCGGGCGTGGTCGGCGTCCTGGTGACGCAGAAGGCGTTCCAGGAGTACGTCCACGACCGGAACCGCCCCGCGACGCCAGAGGCCGTCACCGTTGTGGACGAGCCCGTTGTAGCCGAGCCGCACACCGACCCGGCGCCTCCGCCGGTCGTGTAGCGGCGCCAGAGGCCTCTGGCGTCAGCGCGCGCTCGGCACGTAGTCCGTCGGCAGGAGATCGGCCACGCGCTCCCAGTCCCAGTAGCCATAGCGGACCACGTCGAGCGGGTCGAGCACCTGGCCGGATGGCGTGAGGCTCACGTCGCCGCCCTTGAGCACGAGGTATGAAACCTGCCCGCCGCCGCGGCTCCGCGCTGCGGTGGAACGTGGGTCTTCCTCGCGGAGATACCGGACGTGCCACGCGGCGGGAACGCTCAACCGGAGCACGCCGGGATCGACGACAGTGATGGCGTCCTGTAGTTGGTCCTCGCTGAGCGTCAGCGTGTTGATCGAGATCCGCGTGCCCGGCCGCGAGGTCGGCAGCACGCGGTAGCCTGCGGCGTAGGCGTCGCCAGAGGCCAGCCGCGCTGCGAAATGCGGCCACGAGCCGTTGTAAGCACTTTCGCGCGCCCGCTCCCACCGGCGCCTCTGGCGGCCCGTCCCCTCCATCTCGCGGAACGTGACCTCGCCCTGCCACTGCCACCGGTCCCCGGTAGAAGTGAACCGAAGGCCGTAGAGCGTCAGGCTGTACCCAAGCGATGCGTTCTCGACCTCCAGCGTAGCCTCGGCTTCCGCCATGAACAACCCGCCTTCGGACTCACGCAGGTCCAGAACCTCCGGGTTCAGAATGCGCACGCCTCTGGCGTTGCGCGACGTGCCGATAAACTCGCGCTCGAACCGCCGCAGCCGCTGGCGCCAGAGGCGCGGCTGCTCGCGCTCGACGACGGCCTCGCCGAGACTCAGCGTGGCAGGGCTCAGCCGAACCGTCAGGCCATCGGTCGGGAGCACGACCGGGCGCGTTTCGGTCTCGTATCCCACGGCCGAGATCACGAGCGTACGCGAGCCCGCCAGAGGCGTCACGAGCGCGAACCGGCCGTCGGCGTCGGTCGCGTCGCCGGTTTGGGAGCCGGCGAGAAGCACGTTGGCGCCAGGGATCGGCTGGCCGCTCTCGGCGTCTAGCACGACGCCGCTGGCGGCTTGAGCGTGCGCGCGGGGGAGCGCGAGGGAAAGCAGGATGAGGCAGGTCAACGCGATACGCATGGCGAAATGTAGAGCGCGACCCTAGCCTTTACGCCTGCCACCGCACCATCCATGCGCCTGCTCATTCTGCTGCTCGTACTGGCCGCCCCTGGCGCCCTGGCTCAATCCGAGTCCGACGCGCGCTCCCCGCGCACGCCAGAGGCTCGGCCATGGCGGGTTGCGGCCTCTGGCGGTCTCCATGCGGCGCTCGGTACGGCGGTCGCCGTTTCCGCGGACAAAAGCGTTCTGAGTCCTCTCGCGCTGGGCGTCCGAACGACCGCGTTCGGCGGCGGGGGCATCCCCGTTGATGATGGCGGAGGCCAGACCGGCGCGACCGGCGACGTGTACCTCGCTCTGCAGACGAACGGGCGCGTCCGCTTTCGGCTCATCGGCGGGCTTGGGCTCGGCATCCTGGAGGGATACTCGGGCGGCCTCCCGTGCGAGCCCGAGTTCGGAGCCTGCACCGGATCCCAAGGCTTTTCGGGCCTCTACACATATTCCATCGTCGGACTCGGGACCGACCTTCACCTCACGCACGCCGTCGCGATCGGCGCGGAGTACCGCGTGGACCCATCGTTTTCCGGCCCCAACGCGTCCACGCTGGATGCGGGCCTACGCCTCCGCTTCTGAGCCTCTGGCGCTGTTTCCAGAATCCCATGCGTCGGCTCTCCCTCGTCTTTCTTCTCGCGGTGTCCCACGTGGCTGCGCAAACAGCGCCAGAGACGCGGTCCACGGTCGCGCCAGAGGCCAAACCGTGGCGGGTTGCGGCTTCTGGCGGTATCGCGGGCCCGTGGCTCAACGCCGCAGTCTCGTTGAGCGCGGAGCGAACCGTTCGAGGCCCCGTTGCCGTTGGCGGTCGGCTCGCCCGCTTTGCTGAGAGCGACGTCGGGATCGACGATGGCGGCTCCATGACCGGGGGCTCCGGCGAGGTCTTCGCATCGCTAGCCACTCGCGGCAGCGGGCTCGGCCTCCGCGCGCTTGCAGGCCTCGGCGTAGCCGTCCTGGACTACGACGGGGGCGGCTTCGGGTGCTTCCCCGAGTTCGGCGACGTGTGCTCCCCGTCGTCCAGTTTCAGCGGCGCACGGCCGTACGCGGTTGTGGGATTGGGCCTGGACTACTACCCGCAGCGCAGCGTAGGCATCGGCGCGGAAGGGCGCGCAGCGCTCATGGACGGCCCCGCGAACGTGTCGTCCTTCGAGGTGGGCTTGCGCGTGCGCCTCTGATCCTCTGGCGCCAGAGGAGCGGCACGCCAGAGGCCCCACGCACCCAAGGCGCTGAGTGCCAGAGGCCTCTGGCGACGGGGCCTGCGCGCCACCGCGTGCCGGTGGCTCTAGCCCGCTGTACCGCTTCCCCGCTTCTTGGGCCTCCACAGGCACGCTCGGCGGTACTTTCGCGTTCGATCTCCCCTCGCACGTCCAACACCGCTCCGTGGCTTCGCGCATCCCGCAGGATAGGCTCCGCAACTTCTGCATCATCGCCCACATCGACCACGGGAAATCCACCCTGGCCGATCGCCTCTTGGAAGCCACAGGCACGCTTACGTCCCGCGAGATGCAGGCGCAAGTGCTGGACTCCATGGACCTGGAGCGCGAGCGCGGCATCACCATCAAGAGCCACGCGATCCGGATGCGGCACACCGCCGAGGACGGCGAGACGTACGCGCTCAACCTGATCGACACGCCGGGGCACGTGGACTTCACTTACGAGGTCAGCCGCGCGCTCAACGCATGCGAGGGCGCAATCCTGGTCGTAGACGCCGCGCAGGGGATCGAGGCGCAGACGATCTCGAACCTGTACCTCGCGATGGGACAGGACCTGGAGATCATCCCCGTCCTCAACAAGGTCGACCTGCCGAGTGCTCAGCCCGACATCGTCGCACAGTCCATCACGGACCTGATCGGCGGCGACCCCGCGGACGTGCTCAAGGTCTCGGCCAAGACCGGGGTCGGCATCGACGCGGTGCTGCAGGCCATCGTGGACCGCGTGCCGCCCCCAGGAGGAGACCCCGACGCGCCGCTGCAGTCGCTCATCTTCGACTCTACGTTTGACACGTACCGCGGCAGCATCGTGTACGTCCGCGTGAAGGAGGGCACGCTCCGCAAGGGGGACCCGATCACGTTTATGGCCACCAACGCGAAGTACAACGCGGAGGAGATCGGCTACCTCAAGCTGGGCATGGAGCCGATGCCGGAACTGACCCCCGGCGAGGTCGGCTACATCATCGGCAGCGTCAAGGACGTGCAGGACACGAAGGTCGGCGACACGGTCACGCACACGCGCGGCGGCGCGAGCGAGCAGCTCCCCGGCTACCGCGACGTGAAGCCGATGGTGTTCTCGGGCATCTACCCGACCGACTCCGCCGACTTCGAGGACCTCCGCGCCGCGCTGGAACGCCTCCAACTCAACGACGCCGCGCTCACGTACGAGCCCGAGACCAGCGCCGCGCTCGGCTTCGGCTTCCGCGTCGGCTTTCTCGGCATGCTCCACATGGAGGTGGTGCAAGAGCGTCTGGACCGGGAGTTCAACTTGGACATCGTCACCACGATGCCCAACGTTCGCTACTCGGTCGAGCTGACCTCTGGCGAGACCATCGAGGTCGAGAACCCGAGCGAGATGCCCGACCGGGGCATCATCAGCGAGATCCGCGAGCCGTATGTGACGGCGCAGATCATCACCCCGACCGAGTACATCGGTGCCCTGATGGGGCTGTGCCAGGAACGCCGCGGCACCTACATCACGCAGGAGTACATCACGACTGACCGCGTGGACCTCCAGTACGAGTTGCCTCTGGCGGAGATCGTCTTCGACTTCTACGACAAGCTCAAAAGCGTCAGCCGCGGCTACGCCAGCTTCGACTACGAGTTTATCGACGAGCGCACGAGCGACCTCCAGAAGCTGGACGTCATGCTCAACGGCGACCCCGTGGACGCGCTCTCGACGATCGTGCACAAGGACAAGGCCTACGACATGGGCCGCCGGCTTTGCAAGAAGCTCCGCGAGTTGATCCCGCGGCAGATGTTCGACGTGGCGATCCAGGCCGCGCTCGGCAACAAGGTGATCTCTCGCGAGACCGTGAAGGCGCTCCGCAAGGACGTCACCGCACGCTGCTACGGCGGCGACATCTCGCGAAAGCGGAAACTCCTAGAGAAGCAGAAAGAGGGCAAGAAGCGGATGAAGCAGATCGGCGCCGTCGAGGTGCCGCAGGAGGCCTTTCTCGCCGTCCTCTCGATGGATTCGTGAGTCGCCAGAGGCCCGTACACCCTCGGCCTCTGGCGCGCTGGCGGCCGGTTGGGAGCAGCCGGCTCCTGATGGCGGTGCTCGTCGCCCTCGCGTGCGTAGCCGGCGCGTCCGCGCCAGCGGCGCAGGACGTCGTGCAAATGTTGCAGGACGACGCCAACCGCGTGCGCTCCGCTCAGGCCGCAGCCGAAGCCGACCTCACGACGGTCCACCCGCTTCCTGTCCGCGCCTACCCGCAGTCCGACTGGGCCCTCCGCCGCCTCGACGCCGACGCGGAGCGCCAGAGGCAGCGCGAGGCCGACTCCCTCGCGGCGCGCGCCGATAGCCTCTTGCGGGCCTCGCGGCGGCTCACCGTACTCGATTGGGAAAAGACGGACCCCGGCGCACAGGAGCCGTTTCTGGAGGACTTCCGCGAGACGTACTGGAAGGCCGCTAGCGCCCTGATCCCGTCGCCCATCGACACGATGGGGACGCTGGAGTTGCGCACGAGGCTGACCCAGCTGTTCGGGACCCCGACGCGCAACGCGGCCGCCGCAGCGCAGGAGCGGTACCTCGGCAGCGAGTTCGTGCAGTTCGAGTACTGGTTCGTCGTCAACGACACGATCCCGCTGCTCGTCCTCGATACCGCCGGACCGTTCGGGCGCGGGCTGCTCATCGCTGGCCGGGAGTCGCAGTCCACGCTCATGCCGAAGATCAAGGCTGACCTATCGGCCCGGCTTCTGGCGGCGCCTGCCACCGTCCCGTATGTGGACTACTACCACGACTTCGAGCGCAAGCAGTGGTTCAAGACCGGCTTCGACGGCGAGGCCTACTTCACCGAACGCATCCGGACGCCCCGGTGGGCGCGCAACTTCGTCGACACGAAGTGGCTGATCCACCGCTGAGCGCCGCCTCGGCAGTAGCCCCAGGCCTCTGGCGCTGCACCGCTCGTACCATTCGGCCGCTTTGCTCGTAGAGCCGGCCCCCTCCCTCTCCGCCCGTGCCCAGTACCCCTCCCGACGCCTCGGTGACCCCTGACCGCCCGTCTCGCAAGAGGCCGGGGCGCACCACGCGCCAGAGGTCTGGCCGCAAGCCGGAAAAGATCAAGCCGACGTTCAAGGAGAACGTCTCGTTCTGGATCAAGGCGATCGTCGTCATCCTGTTCCTGCGGGCGTTCATCTTCGAGCCCTACCGGATCCCGTCGGAGTCGATGGAGGACACGCTGCTGGTGGGCGACTTCCTGATCGTGAGCAAGCTGCACTACGGGGCACGCACGCCGAACACGATCGGCATCCCGTTTACGCGGATCTACGTCCCCGGCCTCGTTTTCCCGCAGACGCGCCTGCCCGGGTTCTCGGAGCCCGCCAGAGGCGACGTGGCCGTGTTCAACTACCCGGCGGCGGTCGACGTGGAGCGGGGTGTGATCCCGGCAGACACGCCTATCGAGCGGCGCGCGCCATACATCAAGCGCATCGTGGCCGTGCCTGGTGACACGCTCGCGATGGTCGACAAGATGCTGATCCTCAACGGCTCGCCCGTGCCCCTCGGTGCGACTCTGAAGCAGCGCTGGCGCGCCTTCTCGGCCGATGGCGACCGGCCGACCGCTCGCGAGATGCTGGACATGAACGTGCAGTACCTGGAAGGCACGGACGGACAGGCAGCAGACGGCGTCCGTCAATTCGACATCACCACGACGCCCGGCGGCGCCCAGCTTCTGGCGGCGGACCCCGAAGTCGCGCGCGTGGAGCCGTTCGTGCTTCCGGACTCGATTTCCTTTAGCGATCCCCGCTTGTTCGACCCGCGCGCGATCGACCTCATCTACGACCCCGCCCTGGCGTGGAACGCGGACCAGTACGGCCCGCTCGTGGTGCCCGGTGTGGGCATGACCATCGACGTCACCGCCGAAACGATGGAGACTTATGCCGACGTGCTGGAGCAGTACGAAGGCGTCGAGGTCGCCGAGGCGCGCGGGGGCGGCTACCTCCTCAACGGCGTCGCGCGGGACACGTACACGTTCAAAGCCGACTACTACTTCGCGATGGGCGACAACCGCGACAACTCGGTCGACAGCCGCTACTGGGGCTTCGTGCCCAAAACGCACCTCGTAGGCAAGGCCGTCTTCAAGTTCCTGTCGTTCAAGGGCGAGTTCCCCTTTGTCCGTCCGAGTCGGTTTTTCCGCCCCATTCGCTGATGGGTAGCGGCGCCCTGTGAGCGACGATCCCACCCCGCAGCGGGCGCCAGAGGTCACGCCTCTGGCGTCGCCGCTCGTGCCGCGCTGGCGCGTGCATCCGCCGAGGATGGACGCGCACCTCGCGCGAGAGGCGGTCCCGCCTCTGGCGCCAGAGGCCACGGCGCCGGCCGTGCCGCACCGGAGCGGGTGGTCGGTGTTCCGCGTGATCGCGAGCGCGTTCCTAGCGGCGTTCCTCTTACGGGCCTGCGTGTTCGAGGCCTACCGCATCCCGTCGTCGTCGATGGAGCAGACGCTTCAGCCGGGCGACTACGTGTTCGTGAGCAAGCTGGGCTATGGGACACGCATCCCGGAGACCTTCCGGCTTCCGCTCTCGCGCCGGGAACGCGCGAACCCGATTCTGCCCGGCGTGCGCCTCCCCGGGATCGGCGCGCCCGCCAGAGGCGACGTGGTCGTGTTCCACTACCCCGCCGATGGCGGCCCGATCCACCGGCGGACGCCGTACGTGAAGCGGCTGGTGGGGCTTCCTGGCGAGGTCGTGGAGATCCGCGAGAAGCAGGTGTTCGCGGACGGCGCGCCCGTCGAAAGGGCGCCGACAGGACGCCAGTTCTGGGTGGTGCTCCTCGCAGAGCGCGCGTTTCTCCAACCCGACAGCCTCACTTCTGTTGGACTCACGGGGCGGATCGAGCGCGTGAGCGACCGCGAGCGGGTGATCGAGGCCACGCAAGAGGTCGCCGCCCGCGTGCGCCGCCTGCCGGGCGTCGAATCCGTCGAGGCGCTGGTGCGCCGCCCGGGCGACGGCAGCGCCGATTTCCCCGCCTCTGGCGCTTACAGCCTGGACGACTGGGGACCCGTCCGCGTCCCGTTCAGGGACTGGACGATCCCGCTCGACAGCGAGACGTGGAGCCTCTACCGCGCTGCGATCCTCAAGCACGAGCCTCTGGCGGTGGAGCGCGTCGCGGGCGGCTTCCGAGTGGAGGGCGTGCCCGCGGACTCGTTCACGTTCTCCCAGGACTACTACGTCGTCCTCGGCGATCACCGCGACGACTCGGCGGACAGCCGCTCGTGGGGGTTTGTGCCGGACACGCACCTCGTGGGCCGCGCGCGCCTCATTTATTTCTCGTGGGACCCCGAGTCTGGAAAGGCGCGCTGGGACCGCGCGCTGCACATCGTGCGGTAGGCGGTAGCGCTGAGCAGGCTAGGCCTCTGGCGCCAGAGGCCACACGTGTCGCAGCGGGATTGGCCTCCCTGCTACACCATGCCCGCGCGCTTGCGGACCACCCACTCGGTGGTGAGCAGGGCGACAATGATCGCCAGAAGCCACGGCAAGGCGAGCAGCGGCGTCTCCTCGACGCGCTCCACAGGACGGTCCGCGAGGCCGCCCGCTTCGCGGAGGCCAGCCAGCCACGGCGCGAGGCTGTCCAACGGAACCGTTCGCCCGCCGGAGCGCTCCGCCAGGAGCCGCATCAACCCCACGTCAGCCCCAGGTTCGCGGAACTCGACGCCCACCTCCCCAACGCCGAACACGGCGCGGTCCGACCCCAGGCGTGCGCCTCTGGCGGTGGCGACACCTTCGACGGTGTACGAGCCGGGCGCGAGCGAGCCTGCGTCGGCGACGTAGCGCCCGTTGCCGACGGGGCGCATGGGGAGTTCGACCGGCGCGCCGGCGCCGCGGATGGTGAGCGCGACCTCGGCATCCTCGACGGGTTCTAACGTCTCGGTGTAGACCTCCCCGGAGAGCGTGACCCTCTCGCGGGCGTCGAACAGCGCGCGGTCGGCGCGGATGCGGACCGGGCGGCGATCGCGGACGGCGGTGGTCCACCGCACGAGTCCCGACGTGAGGCCAGAGAGCACGGGCGCGAGCACGTCTAGGTCGGGCGGGAGCGTGCGCCAGCGCCAGAGGCCCGTGCCCAGGACCGCGGCGGAGCGGACGGCGCCCTGCTGCCGAACCGCCAGAAGCGGCGCGTCGAAGGTCTGCCCCCCGCGGCGCACGGCGAGCAGCGTGCGGGCGCCAGGCTGGAGCACCCACCGCGTCGTGCTGATCTGCAGCGGCGGGAGCGCCTGCAGCCGCGCCGGGTCCACGCCGGTCTCGCTCAGGATCGGGTGCGCCTCGCCAGCGGCCGTCGCGGCGGCGCCCGCCTCGACGAACGCCGAGCGGATCTGCGCGGGCTCAACGGGGAGCACGTCTCCAAAGGAGCGCCCCAGCGTGGCGAGATCGGTCTGGGTGCCCAGCACGAACAGGGTCGCCAGGCCGCCTCTGGCGGCTTCCGCGAGGCGCTCCACTTCAGCGCCAGAGGCCGCCCCGCCCGGGTAGCCAACGAGCACGAGGAGATCGAACGCCGTCAGGTTCGCGGGCAGCGGGCCCTCGTAGAACTGGCCGGGGCTGCGCTGCGTGCGCGTGGTCACGCGTAGTTGGCGGTCGGTTTCGAGGACCGAGCGCATCGCGACGAGATCCGGCCCCGGCCCGGCGCCGACGAGCAGCACGCGGCGCGCTCCGCTCAGCACGCGGACCGAAAACGTCTCGGTGTTGTTGCGCGTCGTGGCCTCGCCCGCAAGAGGCCCAACGGTCACGGTGTAGCGCCGGAGCCCCTCGCCGCTCGGCGTGATGTCGAGCTCGGCGGTCGCCTCGGCGCCAGACGGGGCCAACGCCACGCTCGTGCGGGCTACAACCGCCCCGCCAGAGGCAATGGTGACGGGCACGGTCTGCCCGTCGTAGCCCTGCTGCCGCACGCCGACGCGGACGGGCAGCGGGCTCCCGGCGTACGCGATCTCGTTGGTGACGACGCGCGCGAGCTGGATGTCGCGCGTGGAGAGGCTGTCCCCCGCGACGGCGGTAAAAATGGGGACCGGGAAACGCTCTGCCAGGGTGGCGGGACTGCGGCCCTGCGTCACGCGGCCGTCGGAGACGAGGAGCACGCCGCGGAGATTCCGCCCCGCGAAGTCGGCTTCGATGCGCCCGAGCGCGCTCGCGATATCCGTCCGCGGATCGACAAACGCGAGGCTGTCCCGCGAGACCGGCGCGGCATCGGCGCCGAAGCCGTAGAAGCGGAGCGCGTCATCATCGGGGAGCGCGCCCAACGCCTCCCGAACGGCGGCCTCTGGCGGCCCGACGCCCAGCGTCAGGCTTTCGCTCTCGTCCACGAGCACGGCGAGAAGCGGCGCGTCGCCAGAGGCGGAGATCGAGCGCCAGACCGGCCCGAAAAGCAGCAGGAGAACGAGGAACAGCGCGGCGCTCCGAAGGGCCGTCAGGACGCCTCGCCTCCAGCCCGTGACCGTAGGCGTCGTGCGGCCGTAGGTCCACCACGCGAGCGCGGCGGCGAGCAGCGCGCAGAGCGCGAGAAGCCAGGGAGGAGCGGCGAGGGCGAGGTCCACGGGTCAGCGGCGGCCTCTGGCGGCGCTGCCAGAGGCGGGTTCAACGACGTCTCGCGCGCGTTCGTGCGGCATCGTCCGGTGCGTCATCCCAGGAGACGGTCGGCCTCGAAGGCGCCCGGCAGCAGGTCGGCGGGCGTCGTCACGATGGGCGCGCCGTCGCCGTTCCAAATGTGGACCTCCGCCTGAGGCGCGTGCTCAGCGAGAAGCTGTCGGCAGCCGCCGCACGGCGTCGCCCCGGGGGCTTTGGGGCAAGCGAGCCAGATGCGCGAGATCGCGCCCGCGCCAGAGGCGACGGCGGCCGAAAGCGCGACGCGCTCGCCGCACAGCCCGCGCGTCCAGTCGGCGGCGTGCTCCACGTTGGAGCCGGCCACCCAGCCGCTGGCGGTCTCGAGCACGCACCCAACGGGGAAGTCGGAAACCGGCGCGTGGGCGTGGGTCGCGGCACGCAGCGCGGCGTCGAACGGGTCGCCAGAGGCCTCCACAACTGCAGAGATCGGGGCCTTGGATTCGTGAAGAGCGACCCCGTCAACGGCCGCGATCTCGCCGTCGAAGGCCTTCCAACGGCGGCGCGTGTCCTCGGAGAGGAACGTGAGTTCGGACGGCGCCAGAGGCCGGCTCGCGGCAACGGCGACGATGTCGGACCGGCCGGCGGCGCGCGTTCGTGCCCAGGCGGCCTGCAATGCGGGAATCGTCAGCGGGTACGAGGCGCTTTCGATGCGCGCCCCAGTCATCACCGAGCCGTCGGTGAGCAGCAGCGCCACCCCGACCGGCGTGTTCGAGAACGGGACCACCGCTTGGCTTGCGGTGCGGCGGGCGATCTGGCGAAGGGCGTCGTGTGGATCCATCGCGCAAGGTACCGCCCGACGTCCCTACCTTCCGCCGCCCCGCCGGGGTGGCGAAATGGTAAACGCAGCAGACTTAAAATAGTCTTCAGGCTCTACCTCACCATATGGCAGAATCGCCCAAATCCTTCGGATTTAGCCGATCCGTTACAGATTTCGGGCCTTGCCCACTACGATTCGTAGCAATGCCGTAGCAGTTTTTGTGCGCTCGCATCCATTTCCCAAATGGCGAGCCTAATCCAGCAAGACGGCCTCTACTCACTACAGTTCTACAAGGCCGACCGATCCCCGAAGCGGAAGCGCGTCCCGCTCCGCGTACGTGTCAAGCGAGACGCTGAAACGATCCGACGCAAGCTGGAACGCGATTACTCGGTCGGGACCTTTGATCCGTGGACTGATGATCCCCTGGCTTACGATAGGAAGCCGCTGAAGCCAGAAGGGATTGCGGAGGCTTCAGAAGCGTTCTTCGATGCCAAGAGCCATAAAGCTTCCCTCACGCTCAAAGACTATCGCAAGGTCATTAGCCGATTCGTGCTCCACGTAGGGCCTAGCACGCCCGTAGGCCGCGTTACTGCTAAAGACGTGGAAGAATGGCTAGACAGCACTGAGGCGAAGGATGTAACTCGGCACGCCTACTGCCGCAACCTTAAGGTCTTTTTCCGCTGGGCGCGGAAGGAAGGGCTGACTGACGTTGTAGCGACTGAGAACGTTCGGCTTAGAAAGCTCCCCCGCAAGTATCCGCGCTTCCTGACCCACGCTGAGGTTGAGCGCTTTGCAATAACGGTTCGAAGAGAGGCGCGTAGCGTGCAATGGCTAGCTGACTTGGTTGTTTTCGCCTGCCACACTGGATTGAGGCGGAGCGAGCTAGTCAATCTTCGGTGGGATGCCGTTGACCTCGATAGCGGAATGCTAACCGTTGCGAACACTGAATCTTTTAGGACGAAGAGCGGCGCTGACCGAAAGGTCCCTCTCTCCGAAACGGCTAAGGCAGTCCTAGGACGGGTAGAAGCGGCTCCTAACTGCGAATACGTGTTTACGTGCTCCAATGGCAAGATCAGCCCCGACTATTTATCTCAAGCCTTCAAGAAATATGCGACCAAGGCTGGGCTCAAGGGAGTACATCTCCATCACACCCGACATACTGCGTGCTCTTGGCTAGCACAGAGAGGTGTACCGATTGAAGCAATTCGCAGATTCGCAGGACATTCAACCATTACCGTAACAGAGAGATACATGCATCTAAGCGACAGCATGTTCAGCAGTAGTATTCGTAAAGCACTCGCATAAAAACAAGCACGCACCTATTGATTAACCCAGTGGTGTCTGCACGAACGATACCAGGGCAGCGGGGCATCTTCCACAGAATTGGGAGATGCCCCAAATTATGAGGGGGTGGGGGCATTGGACGGTGGGGGGTGCCGCTCTTGCGTTAGACCCTAAAACACGAGGGGGCGTTAACTCCATCTTGAAACGCGGAGCCTTCCAGCCCCCTCATGCGCCGTTCGAGCAGGGGTTTAGGTCCATCCGTGGTGGTGTCGCCTTAGTGCTAGACAAGCGCTTAAGAGCTGAGTGGGCAGAGAGTCTACCGACTGCCGCAAGCGAAGCGGCGCGGAGGCTACCCGTCGCTTAGAAGAGACTGATGTGTAAGGGGGAGCCGAACGTATCGATCACTATCACATTCGATAAGACGGTAAGGAGAACCGTACCAGGAGAGGCGAGCGAGGAAGAAGTCATGCCCTCGGCGCTATTGCCCTAAGAGTTACCGCGCTCAACCGATGCCGCCAATAGCCGACACAGTCCAGAATACTAGACAATTGTTTTTTGCATGACTTAGGCGAGGCCCCTGCTCGGTGAAAACGTGTATTTCAGAAGAGCCAAATGGTGGAACGCACATTGCATAGACCGATTGCAGTCATACCCAACACTAGCAGTCCGCTATGCACCACGCTACACCGAAGAATCGACAGATCGCCGTATCGCGCCAGAGGCCGCAACCCGAAAAGGAAGGGGGAGGCCAAGGGGGAAGGAAGGCAACAGGGACACAAGGAGGAACAGGGCACCCCACCCCCCAACACAAGGCAGGACGCACCACGCTATGTATCGGTGCTCAACCCGAGCCTCTGGCGCCCAAAATCGCTCCAAAATCGTCCCTAGAGGTCGATTTAACTACGTCCAACGAGAGCACACCCGCTGTAATAAGTGTACCGAAGCAGCACACTCACGCCACCACTAATACCAAACCGACAAATGACTACACGGAGTACAAACCTCCAAGTACCCGCCCCTACACACGTATACACCAACGTGGTACGGTGCCTAGCGCGTTTCGCGCCCTAGCAATTGAGCGTCACCCAGAGATAAAGCACAACGCCGACTACGCCCGTCTCTTCGGCGCCTTGCTGAGCCCGAACCACAAAGGCGAGACAAAGGACGGTCGGGCCGCCATCGTTCTCCCTGGTACTGTTCTCGCAGGCTGTATGGGATCTGAGAGGGAGTACGTCAACGGAAGCCTTGCAGGGGCCGACAGCACAGGAAGCGTCCTTCACCGCTTCAATAAAGACGTGTTCGGCGGAGCACTTGTAATAGAGGAGAGCAATTGGGCGGAAGGCTTAGCCAGATGCGTGCCTGTGGACTCCATTGAGGCCTGCATAGACAAGGACGTTCTTGACGGGTGGGCCTCCCTCCCACTCCCCCATGAGTCTCCAGACCGCGTCTACTTTGATACTGGAGCGGGATTCTCTGCGACAAGTAGGAGCCGAGAGAGAAGTCGAGCGCGATCCATCCTAGCTGGTAGAGAGGAACCCGAAGCTCACTGCGACTTGGCAGCCCGAGTCGGTCGCTACATGAACAGCTTGCCTGCTCATTACTTCGAGCGACTGGATTTTGCCCCTGCTGAGGATGCAGCGCGCGCGCTCGACAACCCTAGGGCGGCAGCTGACCAATTGAGACTTCTAAGGGCGATCAAAGACCAGCCACAGCCGTTCTACGGCTACTCTAGGCACTCGCCCCGAGTCTGGGGCATTGGACAGGCTATTACAGGCTTGCATCACACTGTGAGACGTGCGTTCATGCCCGATGCCGTAGAGCTTGACCTTAGCTCCGCTCATTTCGCTATCGCCGCGAAGGATTGGGGACTCCCCGACCTATACGACTTCCTCTCTACAGGTCAGTCCCTGTGGATGCCCCTGTTGGAGCATGTAGGGTTACCGCCCGAACTGAGGTTCAAGAAGGTCGTCAAGAGCGGTAGCTATGGAGTCGTCTACGGCGCTGGGGAGCGACGGATCATCTCGGATATGCAAGCGGAACACGAAGCGCTCACAGGCTCCCAGATGCCCGCCGAGCAAGCATCCCGACTCCTTACCCACCCTCTCATTCGGGAGACGCTAGAGGGGCGCACACGAGAGCTTGAGAGCATCCGAGAGGCGATTCGTGACCGTGGCTACGTGCTAGACTGCTTCGGCAAGCAAATCAGCCGTGGGAAAAACGGCTTCGGCCATGCCAACGAGCGTGACTTTAGCCGTTCCATCCTCGCGCAATTGAATCAGGCTCGTGAGCTACGGCTCATGGAGCCACTTCTAGAGTTGGCTGAAGCTGAGTCTAGGAAAGCGCGTCCAAACTGGCGAATCGTGCTCTGGCAACACGACGGCGTGAGCATTCGAGCAACTAGACGCACAGAAAAAGTTATCGAGCAAATACAGCTCATCTGCCGCTTGCGCAGAACGGACGACTACCCTACACACCTACATGGCTAAGAGCTAACCAGGAATAACAGGACATATGGATATAAATGCGTCCCTTACGCCGCTGCAATGATCCGACGATAGATATCTCATAATTTGCTCCTCATATGACACAACACTAAGGCCCAGACCGCTTGCCACTGCATATAACGCACCCTTTTTTGCAGAGTATAGCTTCAACATATTGTCTATATCACCGCTTGCTATATAAGCGTCTACAGTAGCACTCACATCTTCAATCATTTTGTCCAAATCTACGCTGTTATATACGCTTGCTACATTATGTCTTAGACTATCAGCGTCGGCATGACCCAATCCTATGCTTCTGAATTTTTCCCTAACACTAGAAGCAACTGCATTTGCGACTATTCTATCTCTGTTTTCCTTAATCTTCTCCTTGACACCCAATATTATATGATCCATAGCTTTAGATGCCTGATCTTTTGTATACGAAGCGCATTCCATGAATGCCTCTATAACCACCCTTGAGACGAGCAAGTTTTCTACCTTATACGTGTTAATAGCATAGATGCCCTTCGCCTCAAGACTAGATATATCCATATCTGTTCTAAAATCTCTATCTATTATACCAACAGGCTTAAGCCTATGCATATGGTCCATACCTCTTAAAGTATTTGTATAGTTAATCACACTCCTAGCACCACCCCCACTTGGCAGAACTGTAAAGTCACTATAAACGACTGAGTATATTTTGTAATCCCAGCTATCATAATCGCCTTCTACTAATACAACAGATTCCCTGCTTCCCTTAACTCTCAGCGAAAGCAATTCTGGGAGTCCATCAACATTATCGAACTCTTCCCAGTCCCAAGCCTTCCCATTATATCCTTTTACCCATACATTCACTGCATTCCTTCTTGAAACAGCAAAATCAAGATCATGAGTCACGTACACGAACACGCAATCATCTCTTTCGGATTCCAGTAGATCAAAAATTTTGTTTTGTATTACCTTATGAAGATGCAGTTCTGGTTCATCAATTATGATCACAGATGACTTCGGGGCGGTCACCACATGGCCTATCAGGTAAAACCCAACCCTTTCCCCATCACTCATATCCGAAGCCCTATAAGACTCCTCTTGCTTGCCATCGTGTATCACTCTAGGCTCGTTAGATGACATCACAAACTCCTTAAGAGGGAATATAATACTCCACAGTCTTTTAACGTTGTCTAAAAGTGTTTCCGCTGGCGCTTCCAAAGTCGCATCCTCTTCTAGATTCGTATAACTCTGCAAAAAGTCACTAGCCTTCGCAGTGTAATCTGAATAAAGAACATCTAAAAGCTGTTGATAATCATCTAGCGCTCCAACAAAGTAATCACCACCGTACTTGACATTTCTTTTACTTTGATCTAGATTTTTCTTAGTATATGATCTATAAGAACTTAGAGAACCGTGTTTTATACTATAATCTAACATTAGACTATAATCAGACTCTTTAGCTAAATGCGTCAGTGTAGGAAACTTTATAGATTTTTGTGCACTTATCCTTTTGACAATAACATTCGATTGAGCATTTATCTCTATCCATGCGCCCATTCTTGTTTTTCCCGATCCGTTTGCTCCAGTTATCACCACCTGTTTCCCGCTCACATCGATCTTGTTATTCGACTGATTGGCAGATGTTGACACGGGAAGCATGATCTCCACAGCACGCTCTGTCATTTTTTATTTTTGCCTCGTTAATGTATTGACGGTCGCAGCTGCGGGACTCACCCGCACCAGAGACTCGCTTGGCACAAGTTAGCCTTGAACTACTAGGAAAAGCTCACATCTAGCATGGGCGCAGCCATTTACACTTGAGCATCTAATTCGACGGGAAGTGTAAAGCGTCAACGCCCCGCAAATGCCCCTAGCGGCTTCCTGTGGCGTATTTCGATCCCGCCAGAGGCTTAACGACTTGAGCGACATTGTAAAGCCGTAAAGTTTTGCGCGAAGCTCGGCCTCTGGCGCCAGAGGCGAACGGGCGGGCCTACTCCGTCCGATGGGTGAACTGGGTAGGCTGGGTAGGGCTTGCCCCCTGGTTATGGTTCACGTGCTAGACTTCGGGCTCATGTAGATCTTCGAAGCGATACATTCCCATACTCATAAACGTCGAATCTAGCCCAATAAGCCCGATTATGCCTGGCCTTTGGCGCTGACCATAGTTACATTCGGGATGTGAGGGACCCCCTGACCTAGCGAGGCACCTGAGCCCGCTCGATTTGACAACCTGAGCGCACACTACATGACGGCACACGCCCTCTTGCTAAAGTCACAAGTCAAGGGCCGCTGTGCTACGGGTCGTAGCAGTATCGTAGCAGCCTAGCACGATCTCCCCTCGTTTGAGGTGGTGAAACGCGCTAGATGCCCCTGTCGGGGTGGCGAAATGGTAAACGCAGCAGACTTAAAATCTGCCGGAGCCTCCGCTCCTTACGGGTTCGAGCCCCGTTCCCGGCACTTCCGCCAGAGGCCTCTGGCGCCCCCTTCCCCACCCGCACATGATCCCGATCACCGTCTACCTCCAGACCCCCGACGAAGGCGAGCCTTACCGCCAGCTGTTCCAGCAGCAGTTCTACGAGGTGCCGGCGGTCGGGAGCTTGGTGCGCGTGTTCGTCGCGGACCGGGTGGACGTGTACGTCGTGCAGGAGATCTACCACGACTTCCGCTCCGGCCCGCAAGGCCCGTCCCCGCTCCCCATCTCCATCGTGGTCACGACTCCGAATACCGACTCGCCGAAAGAGGCGGAGGCACGGGCGCACTCCGAGATCGATGGCGCCTGGGGGAGCGAGTTCCAAGGGTTCGCCCGCGAGACCAACAGCCCACGGTTGGGCTAACGAGCGCCGGCCGCTATCCGATCGCGCGGCGGCGGTTGGGAAGCCGGCTTTCCGGTTCGTCGACCTCTGGCGCGAACGGCTCGGCGTCCGGGTCCGCCAGCGGCGAGGCGTCTTGCACCACGTAGACGGTCTGGAAGCCCCACTCCACCGCCCACGTCGCCGCCTCTGGCGCGTCGGGGCCTGCGAGGATAACCGGCGTGAGCGCGTTGACCGGCAGCACGTCCGGCGCGAAGTCCTCTAGCGAGCAGATGTAGGCGTTCGGGATCGCGCCGTCGGCGCTCTGCTCCTGCGCGGAGCGGAGGTCGAACAGCGCCGCACCGTCGCGCACCTTGCCGGCCACGGCCTCTGGCGCCAGAGGCTTCGGGTCGCGGGATTCGGAGGCCGAGGCCATCGGCATGTCCACCTCGTCGACTTCGAGCAGCGCGCTCGCGGCGAGGTTAAAGAACTGGTCCGTCGTCGTCACGTCCTCAGAGCGCGAGCGCAAGCGGCCCTCGGCGTCGATCACGACGACGAGCGGACGGCCGGCGTATCCGTACAACTCGGCGATCTCGGCGCCGGGGTCTGCAACGGTCGCGAACGGGAGGCGGAGGCTCCCCACGTGCTCGTCCGTCACGGCGCCAACGACGAGCGCGCCAGCGGCCTCCAGGTCCAGGTGCGCCTCGCGCAGGCCGTCCCACGTGCCGTCATCCGACGGGCCGAACTGCAGCACCACCGGCCGCCCGGCGGCATCGGCGAGCGAGAACGTCCCGCCGGGACCGGTCATCACCCACGTGGGGGCCGCGAGGCCGGAGGCCGAGGCCTCTGGCGTGGGCGTGTCCGCATCGGTGCACGCCGCCAGAGGCAGCGAGAGTGAGGCGAGGAGCAGGAATCCAGAACGGGTCACAAAAGGGTTAGGCGGCGTTCTGCGCGGCCTCGCGGAGATCGGCGGTCTTGATGCGGTGATGGTTGAACACGCTTGCAGGCTCCCCATCCTTCAGGATGATCGCCTGCGGGGTCTCGTGCTGGACGTCCAGCGTTTCGGCGATGTAGCCCGAAAGCTCGCGGGCGTACTGCACCACGACGGCGTACAGCTTGGGGTCGCCCTCGCCTTCTAGGCCAACAAACTGCTCCTGGCCTCTGGCGGAGATGGGGCACGCCACGGAGTGCTTGAGCAGGGCGACGGGGCCATCGTGCGACGCTTTGAGCATCGCGTCGACGTCGTCTTGAGTCTTGAGTTCGGTAACGCTGGCCATGAGGGGGCTGTCGATTCAGAGGAGACCGGGGGCCGGGCAGACGTAGCTTCCACAAGCGCTGCGCCGGAAACACAATGTAGGCGCCAGAGGCCCCGTTTGCGGCTCTTTTCTTGCTCACACCTGATTTGTTCATGTCCTCCACCGAGGCCACACCCGCCCCCACCTCCACCGGTGCCGAAGCCGTCCGCTGGGACCTCACCGACCTCTACCCCTCCGTCGAGGACCTCGACGCGGCCCTGCTCGCGACCGAGAGCGACGCCGCAGCGTTCGGTGACATGTACCGAGGCCACATCGCGTCGTTAGAGGCCGAGCCTCTGGCGATGGCGCTCCACGCCCTCGGCGAGATCTACGACCGCGCGGGCCGCGCCTACACCTACGCGTACCTCGCGTGGAGCGTAGACACGGAGAACGCTGCCAGCGGCGCGCTGCTGCAACGCGTGCGCGAGTCGTACACGCGCATCAGCCAGTCGCTGCTCTTTTTCGACGTGGAGTGGGCCAAGATGGACGAGGCCCGCGCCAGAGGCCTGCTGGACGCCGAGCCGCTGGCGCCCTACCGTCACAGCCTGGAGCTCAAGCTGGACGCGCGCGATCACGTGCTCACCGAGCCCGAGGAGAAGATCCTCTCCGAGAAAGCCGTCACGGGCTGGAGCGCCTGGAACCGGTTCTTCGACGAGACGCTGGGCGCCGCTCGCTTCTCTTTCGAAGGCGACGAGCTGCCGCTTCAGAAAGTGCTGACGCGCCTGCACGACGCCGACCGCAACGTCCGCCGCCGCGCCGCAGAGGCGATCTCCGAGGGCCTGGAGGACCTTTCGCGACCGCTGACCTACGTGTTCAACACGATCCTGGCCGACAAAGCGAGCTCGGACACGCTCCGCGGCTACCCCTCGTGGGACGCCTCGCGTCACGAGTCCAACGAGACCGACGCCGCGAGCGTGGACGCGCTCATCACGGCCGTGACCGGCCGCTACGAGCTCGCTCAGCGCTTTTACGACCTCAAGCGGCGCCTGCTCGGCCTGAACGAGATGAAGGACTACGACCGCTACGCGCCGCTCGGCGAGGCGGACCGCTTTGTCCCGTTCGACGAGGCCAAGGCAACCGTTCTCGACGCGTACGGCGACTTCCACCCGGAGATGGGGCGCATCGCGGAGATGTTCTTCGATGGCTGGATCGACGCGCCGCCCGCTCCGGGCAAGCGCGGCGGGGCGTTCTCGCACGGCGCCGTGCCCAGCACGCACCCGTACATCCTGCTCAACTACGACGGCAAGCTCCGCGACGTGTCCACGCTTGCGCACGAGTTGGGCCACGGCGTGCACCAGTACCTCTCGCGAGACCAGGGCGTCTTCCACGCCGATACGCCGCTTACGACCGCCGAGACGGCCAGCGTCTTCGGCGAGATGCTCACCTTCCAGCGCGTGCTCAAAACGCTGGACAACGACGCGGACCGACTCGCGATGCTCGTCGAGAAGATCGACGACACGATGGCGACGGTTTTCCGGCAGGTGACCATGAACCGTTTCGAGGCCGCCATCCACGAGCACCGGCGGGTCACGGGTGAGCTGACGCCAGAGGACTTCGCGCAGCACTGGATGGAGACGCAGCGCGCGATGTACGGCGACGTCGTGGAGCTCGGCGAGGACTACGGCAAGTGGTGGAGCTACATCCCGCACTTCGTCCACACCCCTGGCTACGTCTACGCCTACGCGTTCGGCGAACTCCTCGTGCTCGCGCTCTACGACAAGTACCTCGAGGTTGGCCCTGCGTTTGCCGAGCAGTACGTGGACCTCTTGCGTGCGGGCGGCTCGGACTACCCGCACGTGCTCGTCGGCGCGCTCGGCATCGACCTCCGCGACCCCGGCTTCTGGGACCGCGGGCTCGACGCCATCGCGGCTCTCGTCGATCAGGCCGAGGCCCTCGCGGCCCGGCTTACGCCAGAGGCCTCCGCCTGACCCCGCCTCTGGCGACGACCGCGCCCGGAGACCGCTCTGGTCTCCGGGCGCGCCTGTACCCCCCGCTCTCGCGCCAGAGGCCGTTTTTCCACCTCGCGCACCTAGCCGCCCCTCTTCTGCGTTGGCAGGCCGCGCCCCGTAGTTTCGGGCGCCCCGGCCTCCTCCCCTCTCCCTGCCGCATGTCGCTCCGTTTCTGGCCCGCGATCCTCGCGCTTCTCCTCGCCGGTCCTCTCGCCGCGCAGCCGCTCCCGAGCGCCACCGCGCCGCCCGCCGACCCCGCCCGCGCCGAAGCCGCGTACGACGCCGCCCGGTCCCTATATGACGGCCGGCTCTACGCACCCGCCTCTCGCGCCTTTGCGGCGTTCCGCGAGACGTACCCTCGCGACATCCACGGACCGCAGGCGCTGTTCTTCCAGGCCGAAGCCACACTCGCCTCTGGCGACGATGTGGGCGCGGCGGCGCTGTTCTCGCAGTTCGAGACCGGCTACCCGCTCCACCCGTTCGCGTCGCAGGCGCGGCTCGCGCTGGGCCGCTACTACTGGGCCGCCGGTCGGCTGGACGAAGCCGAGGGCGCGCTGAACCAGGCGCTCGGCCGCAACCTGCCGCCAGAGGACCGCGCCGAGGCGCAGTACCTCCTGGGCCTCGTGTTCCGCGAGCAAGGCCGCCCGGGCCCCGCCATCGAGTCGTTCCTCGCCGCCGCCGACGGCGAGACGCCTCTGGCGCCAGCGGCCCTGTACGCTGCGGGCGAGACGGAGGCCGGCCGCGAAAACTGGAGCGGTGTTGCGGAGGTCTTCGGGCTTCTCAACGACCGGTATCCCGCGTCGGCCGAGAACGCGCAGGTTGGACTTGCGCGCGCCGAAGCGTTTGCGCGCCTGGGCCAGTATGAGGACGTCGCCGCTGAGGCGTCGAGCCGGCGCAGCACGCTCTCGGGCGCAGACGTCGCCCGCGCCGATCTGCTCGCGGGTGAGGCGCTTGTGCGTCTGGGCCGCGCCGACGAAGCCCAGGCCCGTTTCGAGCGCGTTCCGGACTCGACGCTGTATGACCGCCGCGCCACGTTTGGACGCGCCCGCATCGCGTACGACCGCGGCAACTACGGCCTCGCCGCGTCCCTGTTTGAGGTTGTCCGCGCCGGAGCGCCAGAGGCTTCGGCCGACGCGCTCGCGCACGAGTCGACGTACTACGTCGGGCTCTCCCTCAAGCGCACGGGTCAGCTTGGTGATGCCGAGCAACGCTTGCGCGAGGCGGCAAACCAGACCGGTGGCGCGTACGTCAGCGAAGCGCTCCTCGAACTCGGTCTGTTGCTGTACGAGCGGCGGCGCTACGAGGAGGCTGCTAACGCGTTTGGCCGGATCGTGGCGGATTTCCGCGGGAAGCCGTTCGTCGGCGAGGCCGCGCGGATGCAAGGCGAGAGCTTTGCCGCGCTCGGCCGCGTAGAAGACGCACGGCGCGCCTACGAGCTCGCCGAGAGCCTGGGCGCCGCAACGTCGGAGACCCGGGCCGAGATCGCGTTTCAAGACGCGTATGGGCGCTTCCGCGCCGGCAACTACGCCGAAGCGATCCCGGCGCTGCTGACCGTTGCGCGGTCGACGCCCGACGGCCCCCGCGCCGGCGAGGCGCTGTTCTGGGCCGGCGAAGCCGCCTTCCAGATCCAGCAATACGCCCGCGCTGAGGAGATCCTCCGCGAGTTCCTGGCGACCAACGCCGCGCACCCCCGCGCCGATGCTGCTCGCTACGCGCTCGCCTACACCCACTTCCGCCGCCGGGACTACGGCGCCGCGGCCGACGCGTTCGAGCGCTTCCTCTCGGCATACACCGGGAGCCAGGCCGCCGTCCCCTACCGACCGGACGCGTTGTTCCGCCTCGCGGACAGCTACTTCGCGCTCGGCCGCTTTGCCGACGCCCGCGCCGTATACCAGCGCGCTGCCGAAGACGCCCCTGGCGGGCAAGGGCGCGACTACGCCCTGTTCCAGGTTGCCCAGGCCTACGCCGCCGAAGGCCGTACGGACGACGCCATCGCGGCCTAC
Source organism: Rubricoccus marinus (assembly GCF_002257665.1). Classification (NCBI taxonomy): domain Bacteria; kingdom Pseudomonadati; phylum Rhodothermota; class Rhodothermia; order Rhodothermales; family Rubricoccaceae; genus Rubricoccus; species Rubricoccus marinus. The sequence goes on from NZ_MQWB01000001.1 coordinate 1,814,278, forward strand.
GAACAGCTCGCGACCAACTTCTCGGCAAGTGACCTTCTCGATGAGGCGCTCTACTCCGAGGGCGCCCTGCTCCTCCAGGCCGGCCGAGACCAAGAAGCAGCCACCCTCTTCAACCGCGCCGCGACTGTTCGGCCCGGCAGCGCCATCGCGCCTCGCGCCCTCGTTGGCGAGGGCGACGCGCGCTACAACGCCGAGGACTACGAAGGCGCTGAGCAGGCCTACCGGCGTGCCCTGACGCGCTACCCCGAGAGCGACTTCGCCGCCGACGCCCTTGAAGGGCTGGGCTACGCGCTCGACGCCCTCGGCCGCGCGGACGAGTTCGAGGATGCCGTGTCCCGGTTCGAGCGCACGACGACGAACCCTCTGGCGCGCGCACGCGTGCAGCTCCGCCGCGGCGAGGTCGCCCTGGAGGCCGGCGACAACGCGCTCGCCGCCCAGCGCATCGAGGCGCTTCTGGCGATCAGCCCGCCAGCTGAGATCGAGCCACAGGCGCTGCTCACGCTTGCAGCGGCCTACACCGGCATGAGCGAGTACAACGCCGCCGCGACCGCCCTCCGCCGCTTGCTGGACCGCTACCCCAGCGGGCCTCTGGCGCCAGAGGCCTCGCTCCGCCTCGCGGAAACGCGGTTCTCGGCTGGAGACGCCAACCTCGCGCTCTTGGAATCCCAGCGGTTCCAGCAGCGCTTTCCGGACGACGCCGAGCGCGTCGCGCAGGCCATCCTGATCGAGGCGCGCGCCCTCAGCACGCTCGGCCGCACCGACGACCTCCGCCAGAGGCTCGCGGTCCTCGCGACGACCTACCCGGACTCGGCCGCGGCAGAAGAGGCCGCGCGCCTGTTCCCGACGGCCATGCCGGACCGCGTCCGTTCCGGACAGGGTGATGACAACTAGATCCGACCGCGCCCCCCTCTGCCTCTCTCCCATGGTCGCTCCGATTCGTTCCGCTCTCGTCCTCTTCCTCCTCGGCGCCGCCTCGGCCGCGTCGGCGCAGGACCCGACTCCGGACCCTCGCGTCCCGAGCCTCACCCCTCGCGAGTTCGAGATCCGGGGCGACGTCCGCGTCGCGCTCCCGCAGATCGAGCGCCAGCCGCTGTCGGGGTTTGGGCCGCCGCCGCGCAACTACGTGGTCCCCGCCGACCGCGCCGCCGTTACGGCCGCATACGATCCAGACCTGGCCGACCTCCCGGCTCTCGTGTTGGCCCCGCCGTCGCAGCCGGACGCAGACATCCTCGTGCCTGAGCGGCTCCGCGCGGAAGGCACCTACGGCAACAGCGCGGCCCGGACCGGACGGTTCAACCTCGCCCTTCCGGTCGCCTCCGGTCAGCTTCTGGCGGATGCTGACTACGACGGCCTGGGCGCCTCGGACGACGCCGACGAGGTCGGTTTTGACCGGCTGAGCGGGGGCGCGAGCATCCGCACGGGCGGAGCCGTTCAGTTTGAGCTCTTCGGGCGCGGGCTCTTCGACCGCTACGGTCTCCCGGGCATTCGAGAGCGCCAGAACCTCACGTCGACGCCGATCCGGAGCCTCACGCAATTCGAAGGCGGAGTCGGCGTGGAAGGCCTCGGCGCGACGCCGTTTCTGCTCCAGGCGCGCTACTCCGCCGACCGGCTCGAACCGGAAAACGCCAGCTTGATGTCGGGGATTGGTGAGGATCAGAGCGCGGGGCAGGTCGACGCCAGAGGCGAGATCACGCTTTTTGACCGCGTCCGTGTAGACGCGGGCGGCGGCGTGATCGGGCTGGATGGAGGCCTGGGCCAAGACGTCCAGTACGGCGCCGCTGGCGCCGCCATCCGGCTGGGCCGCCCCGGCGGGCCGGAGCTCACGCTTGGCGCCAGAGGCTTGGCCTACACCGTGGCCTCTGGCGCGGGAGACGGCGACGCCACGGCGATTGCGCCCATCGTTGACCTCTCGATCCCTGCGGGGCCCACAATTCGGTTGTTCGCGTCGAACGATCCGATGCTCGTCACGCGCGGCCTAGCCGATCACTTCCAAGTCAACCCCTTTGCGACGGCGCAGCCCGTTCTCGCCCCCGACGTGTTGCGAGTGAACGCGCGCGCAGGTGCTGAGATCACTAATGGACCCGTCCGCCTCCGAGGCTTCGCGCACTACGTCGAGGCGCCTACGTGGCTCGTCTTCGATCGCTCAGGCGATGGGCTGTTCATTGAGGGATACGAGAGCGTGCGGGTTCAAGGTGTCACGGCAGAGGCCGCGATCGTCTCAAGGTCCGGCATCTCGTTTGAGGCGGGGGTCACGCTTCGCGAGTCGCGGATCAGCGACAGCGGGGGCGTGAACGTGATCCCGTTTTACGCGCCCAACACGGCACGTGCTGGGGTCCAAGTTCCGTTCTCGCGCGGACGCCTAGCCCTTACGGCGTACCGCGTCGCAGAGCGCCCCGCAGACCGGGCGGACCGGACATCTGCCCCCGCCTACGGCGTTCTCTCAGCCGATGCGAGGTTCGATATCGCGTCGATGATTTCCGTGGTGGCGCAGGCAGACCGACTCGCGGGAACGGTGGAAGAGTGGCCCGGCTACCGCCTGCCCGGCACGACGGTGCGTGCAGGACTTCGAGTTACACTTTAAGTCCGTATCGTTCCAGAAAGCCGGTTCTTAGCGCCGGAACGCCTCTACCTTCACACCGCACTCGCCCGCGCGTACCGTGGCCTCGTTGACCGCTCTCGCCGCCGCCATCCGTGAACGTCTCCTCGCGGAGGAGCCCGCTCCTCTCCCAGGTTTCGGGACCCTCCAGCGCGTTCATCTGCCCGCGCGGGTAGAGACGCGTCCGGACGGCTCGAAGTCGCTTCAGCCGCCGCGCGAATCTCTCCGGCTGATCCTCGGCGACGTACAAGACTCCGATCCCATCGCGCTCGCGCTCGCTCGCAACCTCGGGCTGCCCGTTGCCCAGGGGCGTGCGGCGCTCAAGAAGCACGTTGACCAAGTGGAGGCCCTTCTCTCAGCGCGTGGGGACGTCCCGCTAGAAGGCGTCGGCATTATCCGACGGACGGACCGCGGCATCCTGTTCGGCGCGGACCCCTCGCTCTTGGCGACGATCAACGCTTCCTTCGAAGGCTTGACAACGGTCGGCACCGGGACGGAGGCCTCTGACGCGGACGAGCCGGAGTCCGACACCGGAGAAACCGAGCCACGCGCCGAAGCAGAGCCCCTCACGACCGACGACGCTCCGCAAGAGGCCGAAGAGATCGAGTCAGAGGAGGCAGACGCATCACACGTGCCGTCCGCAGATCTTACCGAGGTCGATCCGCCAGAGGCCGAAACCATTCCTCTCGCGAGCCTCCAATCGACGGACGTCCCGTCTCCGGAGAGCGCACCTGCACAAACCGAAGAGGAAGGCGAGGTCTCGGAGGCTCCCGAGCACGATGCTGCAGGCGCGGCTCCGCCTATCGCTGCAGCGGCGATGCCCTTCGAAGTGGAAGTGGGTCCGCTCGGTGACGAACCGTACACGTTCGGAACGCCAGAGGCCTCTGGCGCTGCAGACGTACAGGCGGGCTCGGAGGCTGGAGCGGAGCCCAACCTGGAGCCGGAACCCAACCCGGAGCACACGGAGCCGACTCCGCAAAGCGACGAAGTCGTCGTGGACGACGAGATCTACTCGCTCACGCTTCCAGAAGAAGCAGACGCCAGCACGGCCGCGGCCGAACCATCCGACGAAGCCGCGCCGCCAGACAGCGCAGCAGGCGAGCCCGACGATTCCGATTCTGCCGTCGATGACCTCCTGGCTGGCATCTGGGCCGGCGGCACTCCCGTCGCCTCTGGCCTTCTCGGCGCGCAGCCTCTGGCGGACTCTCCGGCACCCGACGCCCCGGAACCGGACCTCTCGGACGAGGAGGAGTCACTGTTCCGTGCGGCTCCCGCGGGGACGCCAGAGGCCTCATCGGATTCTGTCGACAACTGGTTCACGGCGGACATCGGTCCGATTTCGGACGCAGACGCGGACGTAGGCCCACCTCCTCCGCCCCCTCCAGCCACTCCCACGCCGGTTGTGCCGGTTCCGGGTCCCCCCAAGGTCTCCGAGCCGCTCCTTCCCCCTACGTCGCCGTCGCTCGATTGGAGCTCCGACGCCGCTGCGAGCGTCGCGTCAGGAACCGCAAAGCGGAGCGATCAGCTCCCGCCGGCACAGAGAGAGGAGGGTTGGACCGCCTACGAAGAGGCGCCCGCCTATGCAGAAGCAGACGCCCGTACATCCTCCCCGCTGCCCTGGATCCTTCTCGCCGGTATCGCTGCCCTCGCGATCGCCGCGTTTTTCCTGTGGCCTCGTGAGGAGGAGCCCGTTGCACCCGCCCCGGCCGCCGTTGTAGCCCCGGAGCCTCTGGCGCCAGAGGCCTCGGCCACCGAGGACTCCTTGCTCTCGGCCGACATGATGAGCGACGAGCAATTGGACTCACTCGCTGCGGCGCTCAACGCGTCCATGACAGAGGACGAGGGTTTGCCGGCCATCGAACAAGACCTCATCCCGCCCCGTCCTGCCGCCACCGCGGACGTAGCGCCAGCGGCCCCTCGCGACGCGGCGCCCGCGCGCCCACAGGCGGCCCCGTCCTCGTCGACGGGGAGCATCCAACCTCCGAGTGTGGCCGGCCTCCCGCCTGCGCTGGCGTCTGGCCTCACAGGCAGCGGCCGCATCGAGATCGGGGCCCGTGGATACACGTGGGTCGTCACGTCAATCTCGAACCTGGCCGAGGCGGACCGTCTGGCCGCACGGTACCGCCAAGCCGGCTTCCGCTCCAACGTGATCGAAAGCACGCCGGGCGGCCGGACGACGTACCGCGTCGCCATCGGGCAATTCGACACGCAGGCCAACGCTCTGCTCGTACGCGACCGGCTCCCGGCCGACATCCGGAGCCGCGACGACATCTGGACCCTCAACCTCGCCGACCTCTAACCCGGCGCGCTCATGCCCTTCTACCTCGCGCTTCAAACGGCGGTCTCGGATTCCCTCCCCGCCGACACGCTCGCCGCCGTCGCGTCTGAACCCGAGACGCTTTCCTTCCTGGACCTCCTCTGGAAGGGCGGGTGGACGATGATCCCCATCGCGATCCTGTCCGTCCTCGCGCTGTTCCTGTTCGCCGAGCGGATGCTCGCGCTTAACCGCGCGAAGGGCAACCCGGAGAAGTTGACCCGGACGGTCGCCGACTACGTGGAAGCTGGGGACCTCTCGGGCGCGATCGGCTTCTGCCGAGCGCAGGACACGCCGACCGCGCGCATCGTTCAGCGCGGGCTAGAGCGCGTGGGACGGCCCATCGGCGAGATCAAAGACGCTGTTGAAGAGGCCGGACGCCGGGAGACCTACGAGCTCGAAAAGCGGATGGACCTCCTCGCCTCCACGGCTGCTATCGCGCCGATGCTCGGCTTCCTTGGCACCGTGGTCGGCATGATCGGCGCGTTCCAGCAGCTGCAGCGCTTCGAAGGGCTCGTCAACCCCGCGCTGCTCGCGGGCGGGATCTGGGAAGCGCTCGTGACCACGGCAGCGGGCCTCGCCGTCGGCGTGGCTGCCCTGTTCGCCTACAACTTCCTCGTCAGCCGGATCAACCGGACCATCAACGACCTAGAGACCGCGTCCACAGACTTCCTCGACATCCTGCAGACGCCTGCGGGCGAACGCCGCCGCGCGCCCCTTCCCGCCTGACCTGCGCCTCTGGCGCCAGAGGCCTGACCTATGCCGCTCAACTTCTCGTCGGGACGGAAGCCGCTGACCGCGTTCAGCCTCGCCTCGCTGACCGACATTGTCCTGCTCCTGCTGATCTTTTTCCTGCTCACGTCGTCCTTCGTGACGCAGCGCGGGATTGAGGTCAACCTCCCCGATACGGCGAGTGCCACGCCGTTGGAGGCGCAGTACGTCGCGGTCTCCATCCTGCCGGACGGAAGCCTCTTTGTGGACGAGATCCCAACGACCGCCGACAGCCTGACTGCGCTTCTCGCGTCCGTCAAAGGAGAGCGGGATGCGATCGCGGTCTATGCGGACACCGAGGCGCAGATCGGCTCCTTGGCCGCCGTCGCGGGCGCCGCCGCCGAGTTGAACATGCGCGTGTCCGTCGCCACGGACCCCAGTTCCGGCACCTCTGGCGAGTAGCTGGCCTCTGGCGCCAGAGGCTAGCCCATTCCCCACCCGCTCCGATCGAGCGAGCGGTACTGGACGGCTTCGGCGACGTGCTCGGCGCTCACGCCAGAGGCCCCGGCGAGATCGGCGATGGTGCGGGCGACCTTGAGGACACGGTCGTGCGCGCGGGCGGACAGCCCAAGGCGCGCGATGGCGGCTTTGAGAAGCGCCAGGCCGCCCGCGTCGGGCTTGCAATAGCGACGTACGTCGCGGGCAGGCATCTGCGCGTTGCAGTGTGCGGACGTGCCCGCAAAGCGCTCCGCCTGCCTCTGGCGCGCCGCGACGACGCGCTCGCGGACGTTTGTGCTCGGCTCGGCGGGCCGGTCGCGGTTGAGGTCGTCGAACGGGACCGGCGTGACCTCCACGTGGAGATCGATACGATCCAATAACGGACCCGACACCTTTGCGAGGTAGCGCTGGACCTGCCCCGGCGCGCAGACGCACGGCTTGTGCGGATCGCCAGCGTGTCCGCACGGGCACGGATTCATACTGGCCAGAAGCATAAAGCGCGCTGGGAAGTGGACCGTCGCGCGGGCTCTCGCAATCGTGATCGCGCCCTCTTCGAGAGGCTGGCGCAGAACTTCGAGGACCGACCGCTCGAACTCCGGCAACTCATCCAAGAACAGCACGCCGTGATGCGCGAGCGATATCTCGCCCGGCATCGGGTTGGAGCCGCCACCGCAGAGCCCCGCATTCGAGATGGTGTGGTGAGGCGCCCGAAACGGCCGCTCAGTTACCAACCCGGAGCGCGCCTGTCCATTGAGCATCCCACCGACCGAATGAATCTTTGTGGTCTCCAGCGCCTCGGCGTTAGTCAGCGGCGGCAGGATGCCGGGAAGCCGCCGCGCCAGCATCGTCTTGCCCGATCCCGGAGGCCCCACCATGAGCGCGTTGTGCCCGCCAGCTGCCGCCACCTCAAGGGCGCGCTTGACGCCTTCCTGACCTTTCACGTCCGAGAAGTCATCCAGTCGATCGCCTCTGGCGTGGGGCGGAGACTCTTGCCGGACAAACTGGACGCCTCTCCCCTGCTCCTCCGCGAGGAACGTGTACGCCTCGCGCAGCGACTCGACCGCGTATACCTCCAGCCCCTCCACGACCGCCGCCTCTGGCGCGTTCTCCTTCGGGACCACCATCGCGCGGACGCCAGAGGCCGCCGCGTGGGCCGCCATGGGAAGCACGCCGCGCACCGGGCGAACGGACCCGTCTAGCGACAGCTCGCCTACGATTACGATCTCGTCCAGCACCTCTGGCGCGATAAGCGGCCCGTTTCGTCCCGTCGCCGCCAGGAGACCCAACGCCATGGGGAGGTCGAAGGCCGAGCCTTCTTTGCGCACGTCGGCGGGCGCGAGGTTGATCGTGATCGCGCCGCGCGGGCGCGGCAGGTCGCTGTTGGTCAGCGCGGCGATAATGCGGTCGCGGCTTTCGCGCACGGCCCCATCGGGCAACCCCACCACGGTCCATCGAGGCAGGTTGGGCTCGATGTGGGTCTCGATTTCGATGGGCAGCGCGTCGACGCCGAGCACGGCGCGACTCCAAACGCGGGAGAACATGTGGTGGGGCAGCGGTACGCCGCCTAGACCCCCAACCTCACGGCGCCTAACACAGCCTCTAGCGGAGCGTGCCCGCTCTCTTGCGCCAGAGGCTCAACCCTCCGCCACGCGGCGCGCCAGCCGGTACGCGATAAACCCGGTCACGCCGAACGTGATGGCGTAAACGTTGGGATCGTAGCCGTCCCGCGCGATGGCTTCAAAGACGAACGCCATGATGCCCGCCGCGAGACCGCCGCCGACGGCGAACACGACGGTGTACACCACGAAGAGAACAACGGCGCGAGCGGGCGTCAGAGGAGTAGACGATGGCATGGGTGCGGTGGAGGTGAGCGGGAATGTACCCGGCCTCTGGCGCGAGCGGCGGGCGCGCCGCAGCTCAAGCCTTCGTGCAGAGAGCCGCGCAGTGCGCGTGATAGAGCGAGGTCCACACACCTCCGAGGAAACGTGGCAGGGCTTGCTCTGTGAGCCGCTTGATAAGGCGAGTCTTCGCGCCAGCGGCTCCGTGAGCGAACGCGAACGTGTCCGCGTCCAGCATCGGCGCATAGGTCACCACATCTTCGACCCGCCACCCGCTGCGTTCCAGAAGTGCGACAAATGAGCGGCGGTCGAAAAACTGTACGTGCCCGGCGGCATTCGTAGACCGATCCTTGAACTGGGCTTTGAGCTTTCCACCCGGCAGGTTTTCAAGCGGTACCTCCGCGATGAAATGCTGAATGGGAACCGAGCGGAGAGCCGTCAAGAACTGCCTTGGCTCTTCCAGGTGCTCAATCACGTGGCTCGCAAGTCCCAGATCGTACGCGCCAACCCCAAATGGATCTGGGGAGGCGGTGATGTCGGCCACCGCCGCATGGATATCCGGCTCGGCGCGCTGCAAGGCCGCGATGGCCTCTGGCGAGAAGTCAACAGCGTAGTGATCCCGCCCGACACCACGCTCACGAAGGGCCCCAATTACGGCTCCCGTCCCCGACCCTATCTCCAAAACGGTCTCGGGCCTAAGCGATCGCCGCGATAGCAACTCCCGTACGGCCTCCACCTTTTGTGGCGCCGTGCGCCTTAACCACTCTGCCTCTCGTTCCAAGTCGTTCTGGTACAGATCGGCGTAGTAGTCGCGGCCGGTCTGACCGGATGCGAGGTGGGAAACGTCGGTAGACATACAGCCCAGGAGATGGACCGCCAACGTAGGGAGGAATCTCTGCGGACGCCAGAGGCTGAGCCATCGGTGGGGCCTCTGGCGCCAACGATTTATACCCTACGGGCTATCGCTGAGGCTCCGAAGGCGAAGGCAACGCGCGGGGTTTAGCGTCTCCACGGTGGCAGGTCCAGCACGTCACGTCGACCTGTGGCTCGGCCGCCTCATCGGTAGACCGGTCGATCGCGGGGAGGATCTCCGTGTTGATCTGCCGCACCATGCGGATCATGCCTCTGGCGACCTCTTTCTCCGGCTTCGCGTCAGAGCCAAACGCGAACTCGCCGTCCTCGCGAACGTGGCAGTACCCGCACTTCACACCCAGCCCGTCCGCGTACCCGCGCATCATGCCGATCAACTCGTCGCGCGAGAGCGAGTCAGGGAGGACCTGAAGGTTTTCCCACTCCGTCGAGTCCGCCTTCGCCTCTGGCGCCGAGGGGGCCGCCGACAGGTGGGGCGCGTAGGCCGAGAGGGTGACAAACAGCAGAGCGGCGACGAGGAGAGTGAGGCGCATACGAGGAGAGGAGGGCACGCCGCAGATTCCGACTCGGGCTGTTCACATGCAAGCCCGGCCCGGGCCCCTTTTAGTCCATCGCTCCGTCTAGGATGGACAGTTCGGAGATGAGAGCCGGGGCACCGAGTGGAGCCGCAGTAGCCCGGTCGCCGCGCGGCCCGTTTTCCAGCTTCAGCACGCCTCGTGGGCAGACGGTGGAGCAGATCCCGCAGCCCACGCAAGAGGCCCGCACGATGTTCTGTCCGCGCTGCGCGTACCACCGCACGTCGATGCCCATCTCGCAGTAGGCAGAGCAGTTGCCGCACGAGATGCACTGACCGCCATTCGTGGTGATTCGGAAGCGCGAGAAAAAGCGCTGCTGCAATCCCAGGACCGCAGCCATCGGGCAGCCGAAGCGGCACCACACGCGGCTCCCCATCAGCGGGTAGAACCCGACACCGACGACGCCCGCAAAGATGCTCCCGATGATCAGGCCGTACAGCCACGAGAACGTTCCCGCAACCGCGTCGAGCCAGCCGACATCGAGAAGCGCCGCCACCCACAACACGGCCGTTCCCACCACGATCGCCGCGAGCACGCCGTGGACCATCCAACGCTCCACCTTCCAGGCGCCCAGGCTCGTGTCCGAAAGGTGCCGGTATGGGTCGCCAGCGGTCTCAGCGAGGCCTCCACACCCGCACACCCAGGAGCAGTACCACCGCTTGCCGAAGTAGAACGTCAGGATGGGCGTCACGACCGCGATCAGGATCGCGCCCCAAATCAGCATCGCGACGCCGAGTTGGCCGCTGGCGCGAAGCTCCTCCATCTTCCAGGGGAAGAACAAATCGTAGTCCAGCGGCCACGTGTAGTGCAGGAACAGTTCGGGCTGCTGCAGTCGCATCAGCAGGTACGGCAGCGCGAACGCGAGGATCGTCTGGAAGAACACCACGCTCAGCGTCCGAACCACGTGGTAGCGCGAGTGCCTGTAGCGCACGAGGGCGCGTACGCCCATCGCGCCAACGGCGAGGGTGTAGAACGTGGAGTAAAGGAACCACTGCCCCCCGTTCGCGACCGTCGCCGGTTGATCCCGCAAGAGGCGGCTCAGCGGGTCCCCCAGGGGAATCAGCCCCGCGAGGGCCTCTGGCGCGAAGTACAGCACCACGTAGAGCCCCGTCAGGACCAAACCTGAGATCCATCCGACCGCGCCCCGTGCCTGGTTGGAGGAGAACATCTTGCCGTCGTTGCGGACGCCAGAGGCGCGTCGGAGCCCGCCAAGGGCGAACACGACGCCACCCACGCCGAAGCCGCCGAAGACGAGCCACGCGAAAAGCCCCGGCCTCTGGCGCCCCAGGTCGCTCGCGAGCGCCACGACGGTCGCCACGACGGCGAGCGCGACGAGCGCGAGGCCTGCTTTCTCCAGTGACTTCGCGCGCCACGCCGGGTTGTCAAACAGCCCCAGGCTGCGGTCGGCGTCGGCGTTGTAGATCGGGATGTCGGACATTTAGCCGAGGTTGGCGATGCGCTGAGACTGGCGCGAGAGGTCGGGAACGAGGATCGCGCGCGAGAACTCGGGATCGAAGCTCGCCAGAGGCAGGTCGCGGAGGGCGTCGTCCAAAGACACACCTCTAGCGATCCAGTCCGAGATCACGGACTGGCGCAGACGGATGCCGAGCGCGTGGACGCCGAGCAACGCGCCAGAGGCGGTGTCAGCTTGGAGACGGATAAGCCGCGGCCCGTGTGGCGTCTCGTCCTCGGTGTAGGCGTCCACAATCTCCGGCGAGGGCTCCGGCGCGATGCGGCCCACCACCTGCCACTCGATGTCGAAGAACTTCGCCGAGTTGAAAAACACCCCGGGCGCGTATGGGGTCGGCGACCCCGCGAGGCCCATGCCCGCTGTAGCGCCTTGGATCCTGCCGGTGTACCACAGCGGCTCGATCGCCGCGCGGCCGGCCAGAGGCTCGCGCGCCTCGGCGCAATCGCCCGCAGCGAACACGTCGGGCGCAGACGTGCGCATCTGGCGGTCCACCAGAATGCCTCTGGCGGTGTCGATCCCGGCATCCTTCAGCCAGTCGATGTTGGGGCGCACGCCAGTCGCGATGCCCACCCAGTCGGCCATAAGGGTGACGTCGGTCGACGTGCGGACGCTTTGAACACGGTCCTTCCCTTGAAACGTGACGGGCTCGGTGCGGAGGTGAAGGTCGACGTGGTGCCGAGCGATCTCGTGCTCCAAAAGACGCGACTCGCGCTTTGGCATCGCGTGAGCCATGTACCGGCCCTCGCGGATCAAAAAGCTGACGTGCGTGCCCCGGGTCCTGAGCATCTCCGCCATCTCAACCCCGATCAGCCCCCCGCCGACGACAACGGCGCGCTTGGCGCTCCCCGCCTCGCGCTCCATCCGATCGAGGTCTTGGAGGTGGTAGAGCCCCTGGATGCCCGCTAAGTCTTGCCCCGGCCAGCCGTAGAACGCCGGAATCGAGCCCGTCGCGAGGAGAAGCCGGTCCCACGCCAGAGGCCCGCCCTTCTGCAGCCTCAGCGTTTTGCCTCTGGCGTCGAGGTGCGTCACGCGGTCGTGGACTCGCTCGATGCGGTTGTCGGTCCAGAAGTGCTCGGCGTACGGCTGCGTGTGCTCGCGGGTGAGGTGGCCCATATAGACGTACATCCACGCCGTGCGGGCGTAGTGCGTTGGGGCCTCGTCGCTGATCACCGTGATGCGCCAGTCGGGATGCCGGCGGCGCACGACGCGCGAGGCGGTCACGCCTGTGATTCCGTTTCCGACGATTGCGATGTGCATGGGTGGGGCGCCAGAGGCTGAGCTACGGGTTCCGCCTCTGGCGAGGGGACGCGCCGGGAGCCGCGCTGACTGCGCAACTCCGCGGGGGGTGGCGGAGTGTACCCATCCCCTCCCCCTTTTGGCATGGCGTACGGGATCACCGGCAACCCGCACAAAGACGGCATCTGGCAGCCCATCGCAGAACTCACGCGATGGCTCCACCAGCGCGACATCGATTTCTGCCTCACCGATGAGATTGCAAACGGGCTACTGTCGCGCGACCTGGTGGACCAGGCCTTTTGCTCGCAGTACACCTCGGCCGACGTGGCCTCTGGCGCCGAGGTGCTCTTGTCGTTCGGCGGCGACGGCACGTTTCTCCGTAGCGCGCACGCGGCAGGCCTGGACGGGCCGCCGATCCTCGGCGTGAACGTGGGCCGCCTCGGGTTCCTCGCACGCGTCGAGGTCAACGAGACCATCGCGGCCATCGAGAAGGTGGATGCCGGGGAAACAGGAGTCGAAGAACGTCTCGCGCTCGCCGTGGAGATCGAGGGCGACGCCAGAGGCCTCCAGGGGATGTACCCGTGGGCGCTCAACGATCTCGTTGTGGACAAGTCCGGCACGGCCAGCATGATCGCCGTTGAGGCGACTGTTGACGGGCTCGCGCTCAACACCTACTGGGCGGATGGCCTCATCACCGCCACGCCTACGGGCTCAACGGCGTACGCGCTCTCCGTCGGCGGTCCCATCGTGACCCCGCAGGTCGATGGCATCGTGCTCGCGCCCATCGCGCCGCACACGCTGACGGCGCGGCCCATCATGCTTCCGGGCTCGTGCGAGTTGGAGATCCACGTGACCACGCGCGACCACCCGTACGTCCTCGCCATCGACGGCCGCTCCGGCATCGTGCAGCCGGAGGAGGACCTCGTGATCCGGGTCCGGCGAGCCTCTGGCGTCGTCCGGTTGGTCACGCTTCCTGGCGAGGACTACTTCAAAACGGTCCGCACCAAGCTCTCATGGGGCCAGAGCGCCGTTTTCTAAACGATCGCGACCCGCGACTGTGGGCCTCTGGCGCCAGAGGCCAAACGCAAAAACGGCCGCCCTCGGTGTGAGAGCGGCCGTTCTGCGACCCGGACGAGACTTGAACTCGCGACCTCCTGCGTGACAGGCAGGCGTTCTAACCAACTGAACTACCGGGCCAAACATCCTCCCTTTCGGGCGGAGCACGAAGGTACCGCTTAAGTGGTCCCTCCGCCAAAGCCTCAGAGCGTGCTCCATCGTGTCTTCGCAACAACGCTGGCGCCAGAGGCTTTGTGGTCGGGGGCGGACTTGAACCGCCGACACCTGCATTTTCAGTGCAGTGCTCTACCAACTGAGCTACCCGACCGGGGGCGCCAAGATAGGGCTTCTCTGACCCGCGCTGCGCTCTCATCGCCAGAGGTTGTGTGAATCGGTAGCCGGTCTCCCCCTGCTGTGCCAGCCGCCCACACGAAGCGGCGGCCTCTGTGCGTAGCCTGGCGAACCCTTGATCCCACCTCGATGCCCCGATTTCTCGCCCTTGCCTGCCTGTTTCTCGCCGTCGGGTGCAGTTCCTCCCGTCCGGATTCGGCCCCTGGCGCCAGAGGCGACGTGGACTCGGGCCCCTCGCTCGAAGCGCGCGTGGACTCTCTCGCAGCAAGACTGGAGTTGAACGACGAGCAGCGCGAGTCGGTGTCTGAGACATTATCGGAGCGTGCGACGGCACTTCGGACCGCCCGCGCGTTGCCCACGCGCCGGGAGCGCCGCGTCGCGATGGAGCGCGCTCAGGTGGAAGCGGACTCCCGCATCGCCGCGACGCTTACACGCTCCCAACGTGAGACCTACGATGTGATCCGGGCAGAGCGCGCGGAAACGGCGGACCCCTTGGTGGAGCGCCAGCTTGCCCGGCTCCGGGAGCCTCTGGCGCTCACAAGCGAGCAAGAGGCCGCCATCGCAGCGCTTCTCAACGAGCAGGCGGACGAGATCGAGACGCTCGTGGATGTCTACCTGCGCCGTGGTGGCCAGGACGTTTCCGACGTCCGCGACGATATCCGCGCCATCCGCGAGAGCTACGACGCGCGTATCAAGGCCGAGCTGACACCGGTACAAATCGAGGCGCTCGAGAGGTTGCGCCGGGACGAACAACGCCCCGGCCAGCGCCGCCGACGCTAACACAAGAGCGCCCCCGCCGACGGCTGTCAGCGGGGGCGCGGTGCATCCGGCCTCTGGCGCGGCGCGGAGAATGGCGAGCAGCTGTTGCTCTCACTGAATCCGACCGCGCCAGAGGCCTCCATCGTTCTACATCTGGAGGTTCTCGAAGACGGCGCTCGCACCCATGCCGCCACCGATGCACATGGTCACGATGCCGTACTGCACCTTCTGACGGCGCATCTCGTGGAGCAGCGTCGCGGTGAGCTTAGCGCCGGTGCACCCGAGCGGGTGCCCAAGCGCGATGGCACCGCCGTGGACGTTGACGCGCGCCGGGTCAAGACCCACCTCGCGGATAACGGCGAGAGACTGGCTCGCAAACGCCTCGTTGAGCTCTAAGAGGCCGATGTCGTCCACGCTCAGGCCGACCTGCTTGAGCACCTTGGGGATGGACTCTTTCGGGCCGATGCCCATGATCTCGGGCGCAACGCCGGCGACAGCGAAGCCCAGCATCCGCGCCAGAGGCGTCGCTCCGGTCTCATCCAGCATCTTCTTGCTCATGATGACGGTCGCCGCGGCGGCGTCGTTCATCTGCGAGGAGTTTCCGGCCGTCACGCTGCCGCCGATCTTGAACGCGGGGCGGAGCTTGCTGAGCGCTTCCACGCTCGTGCCCGCGCGAGGGCCTTCGTCGGTGTCATGCGTGAACGTGTGCTCCTTGGCCTCTCCGTCCTCGTAGAGCGTCTCGGTCACCTCGACCGGCACGATCTCGTCCTCGAACACGCCGCTCTCGATGGCTTCGAGCGCTTTGCGGTGGGAGTGGTACGCGAACTCGTCCTGATCCTCTCGCGAGACGTTGAACTGATCGGCCACGTTCTCGGCCGTGATGCCCATGCTGGCGTAATGGCCGGGCTTGTCGGTTGCGAGGGTGGGATCGGGCGCGAAGTAGAACCCGCCCATGGGCACGCTCGACATGCTCTCGACGCCGCCGGCGACGACGCAGTCGGCCTGCCCCATCGCGACGGAGTTGTAGGCCTGCGCGATGGTCTGCACGCCAGAGGAGCAGAACCGGTTAACGGTCACGCCGGGGACGCTGTTAGGCAGCCCGGCTTTCTGGACGATGGCGCGGGCCATGTTCATGCCCTGCGGTCCTTCGGGGAAGGCGCAGCCGAGCACGACGTCGTCAATAAGGGCAGGATCGATCTCGCCAGAGGCGCCGAGGGCGCCGTTGACGGCCACGGCGCCGAGGTACTCGGGCCGGACGTTTCGGAGGGCCCCACGGTTCGCTTTGCCGACAGGCGTGCGAACGGCGGAGACGATATAAGCTTCGTTGATTTGCATTTCAGGAGGGATGGAGGGATCGGGGATGCGGGATCTGTCCGCCAGAGGCCTCTGGCGGGATCGGGCGGGTCCCTCTAGTTCCGAAGCGGTTTGTTGGTCGTAAGGATGCTCGTGATGCGGGCCTGCGTCTTCTCCTCGCCGAGGAGGGACAGGAAGACCTCGCGCTCCAGCTCGAACAGGTACTCTTCGTGGACCTCAGCAGGCGCACTCAGGTCGCCGCCGGTCATGATCCACGCCAGCTTGCTGCCGAGGTAGTGGTCGTACTCGCTGGCGTAGCCGCCGGCCTCGAACTGGTGCAGCGCGATCTCGAACTGCGCGCGCCCGGGGGCGCCGAGAACGGGGATGGCGTTGCGGACAGCCGGCGGGAGGTAGCCCATCTCGCTGAGCGCGATCACCTTGGCGCGAGCCACGTGGAAGCGGCGCGCGTCGTTCATCACGATGGTCGCGTTGTCATCCAGCATGTTCATCTCGCGGGCCATCGTCGCGCTGGTCGCCACCTTCGCGGTCGCGATCTGCTCGAAGTGCTGGCGCAGGAACGGCTGGACCTCACTCGGACGGCCGCTATCGGCGGCGAGCTCAGCAGCGCGAGCCGTCATAAACGTCGTGCCGCAGCCGGCGGGGATCAGACCCACGCCGAGCTCGACGAGGCCCATGTAGGTCTCCGCCGAGGCGACCGGGTTGGGGCTCGCCATCGTCATCTCGCAACCGCCACCCAGCACGCGCTGATGCACGGTGGTCACGACGGGCTTGCTGGAGTACCGAACCTTCTTGATCGCGGCCTGGAAGCCTTCGAGGAAGGGGCCCAACTGATCGATCTGGCCCATCGCGAGCGCCATCGCGACCTCGCCGAGGTTGGCACCGACGGAGAAGTTGGACCCCTCGTTGCCGATCACCATGCCGCGCAGGTCGCGGTCGTTCTCGACTTTGTCGATGGCCTGCACCAGCCCTTCCATGACCTGCTGGCCGAGGGAGTTGGACTTGGAGCGGAACTCGAACAGCGCGACGCCATCGCCGATGTCGATCAGCGCGGCCTCGTCGTTCTCCCAGAGCGTGTTCTTCTTGTCCTCCTTGAGGTACGTCAGGCCCCACTCGTCGCTTGGACGCGGGTCCGCCTTGTACTCGCCAGAGGCAGGAATCCAGACCTCTGGCGTGCCGCTCTCGCTGTCGCGGTAGAAGCCGCTGGCGGGAACGTCGGCCACCCAGTCGGGCACGTCAATGTCGGAGTCCTTGAGCGCGTCGCGGACGGCGTCGACGCCGAGGGCGTCCCAGATCTGGAACGGGCCCATCTCCCACCCGAAGCCCCAGCGCATGGCGCGGTCGGCGTCGGCGGGCGAGTCGGTGATCTCGGGGATGCGGCGAGCCGCGTAGCCCGAGAGGTCGAGCGTGGTGCGGCGGAAGAAGTCGCCGGCGCGGCCGTCGTCGGCCCAGAGCGCCTGGAGGCGAGCGGGCAGATCGCCGGCCTTCTTAAACGCCTTGATGTCGAGGTCGCTCTCCGGCGCCTCGCGGTACTCCATCGTTTCGGGATCGATGGAGAGGATGCTCTTGCCCTCCTTCTTGTAGAAGCCAGCCTTCGCCTTCGCGCCGGTCTGCTTGAGCTCGACAAGGCGCGAGAGGACGTCCGGCACCTGGAAAGCGTCGCGGCTCTCGTCGTCCGGGACGGCCTCGTAAAGGTTGCTCGCGACGTGGTTGAGCGTGTCCAGTCCGACAACGTCCGCCGTGCGGAACGTGGCGCTCTTGGCGTGGCCGATCAGAGTGCCCGTCAGCTGGTCGATCTCCTCAATCGTGAACCGGCCGCTCTCGAACTCGCGGAGCGCCTGCATCATGCCGTAGACGCCGATCCGGTTGCCGATAAAGTTCGGCGTGTCCTTCGCGACGACGACGCCCTTGCCGAGGTGGACGCGCGCGAACTCACTCACGCGATGCGTGACCTCTGGCGACGTGTCCTCCGTCGGGATCACCTCGAAGAGCTTGAGGTAGCGCGGCGGGTTGAAAAAGTGCGTGCCGATAAAGCGGCTCTTGAAATCGTCGCTGCGGCCCTCGGCGATCTCGCCGATGGGCAGGCCGCTCGTGTTGGTCGAGATCACGGCGTCGCCAGAGGCGTGCTCCTCGATCCGCTTCATGACGTCGCGCTTGATGTCCATGCGCTCGACCACGACCTCGATGATCCAGTCGGCGTCGGCGATGCGCTCGAAGTCGTCGTCGAAGTTGCCGAGCGTGACGCGCTTCTGGGCCTCTGGCGTGAAGAACGGCGCCGGGTTCATCTTCGTGGCCGCCTTGAAGGCGCCCTCCACGATGGAGTTTGGCGCGCCCTCCCTGCCGATGGACTCGGGCGTGACGTCGAGCAGCGTGACTTGCAAGCCGGCGTTGGCGAGGTGAGCGGCGATCTGGCTGCCCATGACGCCCGCGCCGAGGACGGCGGCGGTGCGGAACGGCTTGACGGGCCCGCCAGAGGCGGCCTGGCCGTTCGTGGTCGGTGCGGTGAGGGTTTCCATCGGGAGGGGTCAGAGAGTGAGACGTGATCGAACGGAGGGAGATTAACACCGTTAACCTCCTCCCTGCGTGTCGCTCCTCTTGGATGCCCGGCGGCCCGTCGCCGTTCCCTCTCCCCGACCGGTTGGCCTCTGGCGGACGGCACTTCCACACGAGAGCCTCTGGCGCAACGGCGGCGCCAGAGGCTCTCAACCAGATGCAGACCGTCGCTATCCGTTTTCCACGAACGCGACGCCAGAGGCCACCATCGCCTCCGCCTTCTCCTGCGACTCGGCCTCGGAGTAGATCCGAAGGACGGGCTCTGTCCCCGAAGGCCTGAACATGAGCCAGCCGCTGTCGGTGCGGAACTTGAAGCCGTCCAGATCCTCGGTCGAGACCACGTCGGCGCCGTCCACTTGGGGGAGCCCCTTAGTGCTCAGCTCCGCGAGTACGGCCTCCTTGCGTTCGGGCGTGGTGTGGAGATCGGAGCGGGCTTGGTAATGCGGGCCGAACTCGTCCATGAGCTCGCGGACCAAGCCGGAAAGCGCGCGCTCGCGCTTGACGATCATCTCCAAAACCGTGAGGCCGATAAAGAGGCCGTCGCGCTCTGGGACGTGGCCCTTGACGGCGATCCCGCCCGACTCCTCGCCACCGACCAGCACGTCCCCCTCGACGATTTTAGGCGCGATGTACTTGAACCCGATGGGAGTCGTGTCCACATCGAGCCGATACGCCTTCCCCATCTTGGCGAGCATGTCCGTGGTGGAGAACGTTTTGACAACGGAGCCGCTCATCCCCTTTTCCTGGTGCAGGTACTTCACCAGCAACGCCAGAATCTTGTGGGAGTCCACGTACACGCCCTCCTCGTCCACGAGCCCGATCCGGTCGGCGTCGCCGTCGGTCGCGAGGCCCATCGTGCAGTTCTGCGCGGGCACGGCCTCCATCAGCTCAGCGAGGTTGCGCTCGATGGGCTCGGGCGCCTGGCCGTGCATCCCCGGGTTCACGTCGTGATGCAGCTCGACCGTTCGAGGCGTGCCGAGGAGCTCGGCGACGATGCCCTGACCGGCGCCGTACATCGCGTCGTACGCGACGCGGACGCCAGCCTCTTTGATGGCTTCCAGGTCCAGCCTCTGGCGGAGGAGGTCTACGTATCCGCCGCGGAGGTCGAAGGTCTCGATGAGGCCGCTGGCTACGAAATCGTCGTACGCCGAGGCTTCGTACGTCTCGCCAGAGGCCGGGATCTCGGCCTCAACGGCGCGGATCATGTCGGGCGTCGCGGGGCCGCCAAAGGAGGCCTTGATCTTGAAACCGCTGTACTCCGGCGGGTTGTGGCTCGCGGTGATAACGATGCCCGCCGTGTGGCCTTCCTCTTGCGTGGCCCAGCTGACTGCGGGCGTGGTGACGAACGAATCCGCGAGGCGGACGCGGATGCCCTCCGTCGCGAAAATGCGCGCGACGTGACGGGAGAAATCAGCGCCCAGAAACCGAGTGTCGTACCCGATAACGACGCTGGGAGCGTCGGACTGGGAGTGGAGCCACTTCGCGGTGCCGAGGGCAACGCGGGTGAGGTTTTCTAGCGTGAAGGCGTCTCCAATGACGGCGCGCCAGCCGTCGGTTCCGAACCGAATGTCGGACATGAGATGAGGGGAAGGCGTGTGTTACGATGCAGCCGCCGAAGCTACCGACGCGCCACCGCCCCTGCCCTCGACGGCAATCCACAGAGCCTTTCGGGAGGCCGCGAGGCTACTCGTCCAAGGCCGGCTGCTTCTCGCGCCCAAACGACTTCGCCTCGGCCGCGAGGCGCGCGTACCGGTGCGACCAGTCCAAGATGTTGGACCACGTCCCCTGATCGATCTGGAGCCGCGCGGCGACGCGCTGGATCGCGCTCTCCTCGCGGGGGTGGAGCTGTCCGTCCGAGAACGCCACGAGCAAGAGCTCGACGAGGACGACCGCGCGCGAGCGCTCCGTGGGGTACAGGAAGTTGAGGTCCCCCGCCGCGTTGGGAGCGTCGGCGTGCTCCGCCGCCAAGCCGGATTCCGCGTAGAGACGGTCCAGGCTCTCCACTTCGGGGAGCGTCAGCCGGTCGTCTGCGTCGATGATCTGGCGGGCGAGCACGAGGAACGCGCTGCGCTGATCGTGAGAGAACTCGTTGAGAAACACGGAGGATGCAGGAGGTGGGCAGCAAGAACGGACGCCAGAGGCCTCTCGTTACGTCCGAAACATAGCCTTAACCGCGCTCGGGCTCCTACCAGAGTTGAGCGTCCGAGAGGCGCTCCATGGCGTGAGTGCGGCCCGTCAGCGCTGGCCTAGAACGCGCGGCGGTCGGGCCACCTGCGCCCCTCGCCAGAGGCCGGCCTCTGGCGCCAGAGGAACAGTATCCGGGACGGATCGGTCCAGGGCACTCACCCGCGCCGACCGACCCGTATGCAGACCGCCGCTCAGACTGACACCACCGGAGCCGCAGCCGCCGCGCAAGCGGCCGCCGCAGAGCCGAAAAGCCTTAGCGGCACGTTTGTAGACCTGGTCGACAAGGTGGAAGGCTGGGGGCGGGACATCGTCCTGCTGCTGCCGAACTTGGTGATCGCCATCTTGATCGTGATCGCTGCGGCGTTCGTGGCAAGGGTGGTCCGAGGCGGCGTAAGGAAGGTGATGGAGCGGGTGACGAACCACGCACCCCAGGCCAAGAATGTCGCCAACCTGATCGCGACGCTGGCTTACGTGGTCGTCCTCGCGGCCGGCACGTTTATCGCGCTGGGCACGCTTGGCGCCGACGATGTGGTGACCACCCTCCTCGCCGGCGCAGGCGTTGTGGGGCTGGCGCTCGGCTTCGCGTTCCAGGACATCGCCTCTAACTTCATCGCGGGCGTCCTCATGGCCGTGCGCAACCCTTTCGTGGTCGGGCAGATCGTGGAGACCAACGGGTACATGGGCACGGTCAAGGAGCTCACGCTTCGGAGCACGCTGATCGAGACGTTTCAGGGGCAGACCGTCATCATCCCGAACGCGAAGGTGTTTCAGGAACCCATCGTCAACTTCTCCGCAACCCGGCATCGCCGCGTCGACCTCGGGTGCGGCGTTGGATACGGAGATGACCTGGAGAAAGCCGAGCGCGTCGCGCTCGAAGCCATCGAGGGGCTCGACGTCCGTAACACGAGCCGCCCGGTCCAGCTGTACTACAACGAGTTCGGCGACTCCTCGATCAACTTCACGCTGCGGTTCTGGGTCGACTTCTCGAAGCAGACGGACTTCCTGGACGCGCAGAGCCAAGCGATCAAGGCGCTGAAGGTGGCGTTCGACCAAAACGAGATCACCATCCCGTTCCCGATCCGCACGCTCGATTTCGGTCCCAACGGAGGGGTCGCGCTCAGCGAGATGCAACTCAACACCTCACGCGGAGACGCATGAGCTTCGTTCCCGGCTTCGCCTAGCGGGATACCGGGATGCCCTGCTACTCAGCCTCTGGCGCCAGAGGCGAGCGGCATCCGCCCGCGCGCGATGCGGTCGCGTCCCGAGAGGTCCTGCTGGAGCGCCGTTTCGGTCAGCCCCGACGCCTGGAACAACTCGACCACCGCCCTACCGTGATCGGCGTGGGTCTCCACCACCAACCATCCCCCCGGACGCAAGAGGCCGCTGGCGTGGCCTGCGACGGCCCGGTAGAACACGAGGGGGTCGTGGTCCGGGACGAAAAGCGCCAGCCCCGGTTCGTGCTCGCGGACTTCGCGCTGAAGCGACGGGCGCTCCGCTAGCGGGACGTAAGGCGGATTGGAGAGGATGAGGTCGAACGCGGGCGGCACGCGGTCGGCGAATTGGGGGCGGAGGGCGTCCGCGTGCACGAACGACACATCCAGGCCGAGTTCGTCCGCGTTCGCCGACGCGATCTCCAGGGCCTCTGGCGATACGTCGGCGGCGAAGACGGTCGCGTCCGAGCGTTCCGAGGCGACGCCAAGGGCGAGGGCGCCGCTTCCCGTTCCGATGTCCAGCACCCAGGGATCGGCACATTCCCGAATCGCAGAGAGCGCGGCTTCCAGGACCTCTTCGGTTTCTGGACGGGGGATCAACACGCCGGGCGCCACGCGTAGGCGCAGCGTCATAAAATCGGCGTGGCCGAGGACGTACTGGATGGGCTCGCCAGAGGCCCGTCGCAAAACCATGCCTTCCATCCGCTCCCGCTCTTCGTCTCCGACCTGTGCGTTGGGCGACGCGTACAGACCGGCGCGAGAGGCCCCCGTCACGTCCTCCACGATCCATTCCGCGTTGCGCCGCGCGTCCTCGACGCCAGAGGCGTGGAGCCGCTCCGTCGCCGCTGTCAGAAATTCGAGTCGGGTCATGGAGGGACTGGCGGTATCGTGCGATTCAAGCTCGCCTCCCCTTTCTCGCTCCGCCACCCGTGCACGAATTCTACCGCGACACGACCGTTCTACTGACTGGCGCGTCCTCCGGGATTGGCCTGGAGATGGCGCGGCAACTCGTCCCTCTCGGGGCCCGCGTGCTCCTCGTAGCCCGGCGAGAATCAGAACTACAGGATCTCGCGCGTAGCCTCGGACCACAAACGGCCGTGTTCGCGGCGGACCTCCAGCCCTCTGGCGCGGCCGACGATCTGGCCGACCGCGTCGGCGCGGCGGGCGAGACAGTCGACGTGTTGATCAACAACGCGGGGTTCGGCCTGGCCGGACCGTTTCTACAGCACGCCTCTGGCGCCAGTGGCATGACCGAGCTCAACGTGACGGCGCTCACGCAACTGACGGCGCGATTTGCGCCCGGTATGGCCGAGCGGGGCACCGGCGGCATCCTCAACGTGGCGAGCCTCGGGGGATTTATGCCCGTCCCACGCATGGCTGTGTACGCCGCGACGAAAGCCTACGTGCTCTCCTTCACGGATGCGCTGCACCACGAACTCCGCGCCTCTGGCGTCCACGTCTCCTCGCTCTGCCCCGGCCCGGTACGAACGGGGTTCGCCGAGCGGGCCGCAATGGACGACGCCTTTTTCAGCGGCGCACAGCCGGTAGAGGCGGTGGCGAAGGCGGGGTTGCAGGCCCTCGCGCGTAACAGGCGCCGCGTGGTACCGGGGCTGCTCACCAAGCTCCAGGCCTTCGCGCCGCGCGTGGTCCCGCCGGGTCCCGGCCTCCGCCTGACGGAGTGGTTCTCCAGCAAAGCCTGAACCCCGCCAGAGGCCTCTGGCGAGACGCCTAGCGGAGCGCGCCCAATCCGCCCTCGATACGGTCCGCGGCCTTCATCAGGTCGTCCATGCCTGCGGCGTAGGAGATCCGCACCCCGTTGTCGTCGCCAAAGGCGACGCCAGGGACGAGCGCTACTCCATGCTCTTCGAGCAGGTACAGGCACAGATCGGCGCTGCCGCTGATCGTGGCGCCAGAGGCCGTCGTGGTGCCGTAGTAGGCGGAGACGTCCGGGAAGAGGTAGAACGCACCTTCCGGCTTGGGGCACTGCACGCCGTCAATCGCGTCCAGGCGTGCGAGAAAAGCGTCCCGCCTCTGGCGGAACGCGCCCACCATCTTGTCCAACGGCGCTGAATCCATCTCCAACGCCGCGACGCCCGCTTTTTGCGAGATCGAGGACGGTCCGCTGGTGATCTGGCTTTGGATCGTCGCCATCGCGTCGGCCCACCAGAGCGGGCCGGCGGCGTAGCCCAGGCGCCACCCGGTCATGGCATAGGCTTTGGAGAAGCCGTTGATCGTCATCGTCCGCTCCAGCATACCGGGCAGGGACGCCATCGAGAGGTGCTGCGCGTCGAACACCACCTGCGCGTAGATCTCGTCCGAGACGACGAGCAGGTTTGGATGCTCGCGGATCACGTCGGCGAGTTCGCGGACGAGCTCCGGCGAGTACACGGCGCCCGTCGGGTTGGACGGGGAGTTGAACAGCAGCACCCGAGACTGGTCCGTGATCGCCGCCCGAAGCGCCTCTGGCGTCATCGTGTAGCCGTCCGCGACGCGGGTCGCGACGGGGACGGGCGTGGCGCCTGCAAGCCGAGCCATCTCGGGGTAGCTCACCCAGTACGGGGCGGGGATCAGCACCTCATCGCCAGGGCCGCAGACGGCGAGCACCGCCTGCGCGACGGACTGCTTCGCGCCGTTTGAGCACAACACATTCTGGGCCTGGACGTCGATCCCGTCGCGCTGAAGCTTTGCGGCGACGGCTTCCCGGAGGGCCGGAATCCCGGCGTTCGGGGTGTAATGCGTAAACCCGTCCCGGAGCGCTTGGTGAGCGGCGTCCACGATGGGCTGCGGCGTGCCGAAGTCGGGCTCGCCTGCGGAGAGCGAGACGATATCGTGCCCCTGGCTGGACAGGGACTTCGCGCGTGCGGACACCGCCAGCGTTGCCGACGGCTGAACCGTCTCCACGTGACGATTGAGAGTTTCGGTGACGTGTGAGGTAGCGATCTCAGTCATGCGGCTAGGGAGCCCCAAGGTATCAACGGCCCCTCCCACCCTGGATCAACTTTTCGGGCCTACAGCCTTACACCCAACTTTCAGCCGCGATGCTCAAGAGCGCCACGCTCGCTCAGCCAGACCGCGAGCGGCCACAGCACGCCAGAGGCGGCCGCTCCGGTCGCGCTACCGCTTGGCGGCCAACGCCCTCTGAACCGCGTCGGGCACGAACCCCGACGTGTCCCCGCCCCACCGGTGCACGTCGCGCACGATGGTGCTGGACACGAACTGGAATGCCGCCTCTGGCGCCAGAAAGACAGTTTCCAATCCCGGGAGCAAGTGCCGGTTGGCCATCGCCATGCGCATCTCGTAGTCGAAATCCGCGGCGCCCCGGATCCCCCGCACGAGCGCCGTCGCGCCAGAGGCCCGGGCGCGGTCGACGAGCAGCCCCTCAAAAGCGGTCACCTCGATGCGCTCGTGCCCTTCCAGCGCTTGCGTGCTGTCTTGGATCAGGCGCACGCGTTCGTCTGAGGAAAACAGCGTCCGCTTCTCTGCATTCACCGCAACGGTCACCTCGACGCGGTCGAACAGCGCGAGGGCGCGGGCAATGATGTCCACGTGCCCACACGTGGGTGGGTCAAACGTGCCGGCGTAGAGTGCGCGAGTCATGTCAGGCTGGGAAGTGCGCCCCAAGGTCTCCCCATTCTCTGCTCGCCGCCAGCGGTAGGCGTCTGCGCCTCTGGCGTGTGCTACGCGTCCGCCTCGAACACGCTGATCCGCGTGCTTCCGTAGTCTCGCGAGAGGACCAGCGAAGGGTCGTCGGCGAAGTCGTGGCGGGAATCGTGCTCCAACACGAACAGGCCCTCCGGCGCGAGGTGCGCCCTCGCCAGCGGCGGAAGCTCGGGGATCGCGTCCAGCGCGTAGGGCGGGTCCGCGAAGATCAGGTCGGGCCGGGGCGCCAGAGGCGCGCGGCTGAGAAAGGCCAGGGCATCTGCGCGGAGAAACGTGCACTGCGCGTCGACGCCGAGCGTTCGCGCATTCTTGCGCGCGAGAGACAGTGTGGGCGCGTGCGCGTCCACAAACGTCGCGTGCCGCGCGCCGCGGCTCAGCGCCTCCAACCCCAGTGCGCCGGTGCCCGCGAACAGGTCCACGACGGTCGCATCGGAAAGCAACATGCGCGAGCCCAGAATGCTGAACAGCGCCTCGCGGACCCGGTCCGTCGTCGGGCGGACGCGGTCATCCTTCGCAGGAGGTCCGTCGATGGTTCGCCTCCCCAGCCGGCCTCCCGTGATGCGCATCTAGTCCAACCCTACGCCCAGGAGAGGGGCGAAACCGGAGAGCTGCGCTTGCCCGGCCTCTGGCGGCCTGCGGTTGAACAGCACCAATGGGTCGAGGAGTTCGGCGGGAAGGTCCAGCATCTGCGTGAGAAGCCCGAGGCGGCCCTCGCTCGTGTCGTCGCCGTAGACGAACAGGCGGCGCGGCGCGTCGGCTTCCAAACCGAGCCGTTCCAGAAGCGCGAGCGCGTAGTAAGCGGTGTCCTCGGGGGCTGCGCCCGGTCCGTGATGGCCGTACGCCCACGCACCGCCGCGGCAGAGCGCGTATTCGGTGTGCCCGGCGTACGCGCCTACGGCGAGGGTCACGCGGTCCACGTCGCCACTCGGGTCCAGACGCTGCACGATCGCCGCCGCCGCGCGCGTCGTATCGACGAGGTCGTACGATCCCACGCCGAGCGCCCGTGCGAGGAGGGACAGCCGCGCGTGGACCGCTTCGCTCAGGTACAGCACGTGGTGCCACTGATGCGGCTCGGGCGTCGCGTCTGCGATCCTCGCCAGAGGCTCGCTCCGCACAGGAACGGCCCGGATCCGGACGGGGCGGCCAGCGGGCACGTCCGCGAGCAACGCGGCTTCCTGCCGGAGTTGCTCGTGGGTGGCCGCCGCGCCCAACGACTCGGGCAGCGGCGTCGCAAAGCTGACGGTGTGCGACGGGTGGGCCGCGACGATCAGGGCCTCTGGCGCGCCAGAGGCGTCGATCGCGAACACCTCGCGGACGGCGCGTTCCAGCGCGGGTCCAAGCGGGGGCCCGCCGTCGCCTAGCAGCGTGCGCTCCACGTCGCCGTCAAATTCAACGGTACCCAGACGGCGGAGAGACATGGCCTCCCCCATCTCGATCTCCGCGTATCGGAGAAGCGAGCCCTGGAGTCCGAGGATGGCGACGCGTCGTGGCACGTGCGGTGGACGCGGCAGAGCTGGCGTGGGTCCCGTTACCCTCCGGCTACTCGAGCCAGGAGGCAGCGTTACGCAGAGCGGGGTTCAGGACGCGAGACCCGATGGAGTCGCCAAGCGCGCCGGGGTCCTGCAGCCAGTAGATCTCGTACTCGGTGGTGTCGTTCTCGACGACCTCGTAGTTGAACCGCTGGCCGTTGCGGGCGGAGAACGCGAGCGAGTCCGCGTTGAAGCTCGTCAGCCGAACGTTCTCGGGGTCCATCTCCGGCATCGCGAACGCGGTGTCGTTCTTGACGAAGTACACGAGGGAGTCCAGCGTCGAGGGGTAGCCCTCTTTGACGTCGCGGAACGCGATCAGCGCGCTGCGCACGTCGTCCATGCGTTCGCGTCCGATGGTCGTTTGCTCGATCCGAGCCTGCTCTTCCACGTACGGATCGCGGATGGCACGGAAGAGGAAGTACGCCAGGACGACGATGGCGATGGCGAGAACCACCTGAATGGCGAGACGCATGTCGCTCGAAGGAAGTGCGGGTGAGGGAGGGGCCGAGGCCGAAATGAAGTCGGCCAGACAGTCATTGAGGTTACCGCCGGCGCACCCGAAAGGCAAGATGACCCACGGGCGCGCTGAGGAGACCGCCATCGTCCTCGCGAGTTTCTCTCGCGCCGCCAGAGGCCGGAACCCGCGGGCGGCATCGTGCCGTCCATGCCCCGCCCCGCCCCCGATCTGCCGTGACTCTCCTTAGCGTCAACCTCAACAAAGTCGCCCTCATGCGGAACGCGCGGGCCGGGACCCACCCCGGGCCTCTGGCGCGCCCGCGCGTGGAACGCGCCGCCGAAGCGGTGCTGGACGCGGGCGCTTCGGGCCTGACGCTGCACCCCCGCCCGGACCGCCGTCACGCCCTGCCGGAGGACGCCTATGCCCTCGCGCGCATCGCGCACGCCAGAGGTGTAGAGCTCAATTTGGAGGGCAACCCGTTTTCGGCCCCTGGCGAGAGCTACCCGGGGTTCGAGTCCCTCCTGCTGGACATCGGGCCGGACCAGGCCACACTTGTGCCCGACGCGTCGGACCAACGGACGAGCGACCATGGGTGGGACCTCGCGCGAGACGGGGACCGGCTGGCACCCATCGTGCGCCGGCTGAAAGAGCGCGGGTGCCGGGTCAGCCTGTTCGTAGACCCCGTGGGAGATTCCATCCGCCGCGCCGCGGACGTGGGCGCGGACCGCGTCGAACTCTACACCGGCCCGTACGCCTGGGCCGCCGCTTCCGGTGACGCCCGCGAGGAGTTGGACCGCCACGCCGCGGCCTCCGAGACCGCCAGAGGCCTGGGCCTGGGCGTCAACGCGGGCCACGACCTCGATCTCACCAACGTCGGGATGTACGTGCAATCGGTCCCGGGCGTGCTGGAGGTATCAATCGGGCAGGCGTTGGTCTCGGACGCTCTGGAGATGGGGTGGGCACGCGCGGTCTCAGCCTACGTCGACGCGCTCACCGGGGCCTCCGCGTAACAATTCCGTTCCGGCCGGAAGAATTGTCCCTTCTCGCTTCGGTACGAGCCGCTCTCTCAGCCTGAGACCCAGGCGAGCTTGGACGGCGCCAGGGGCATTTTGGTGTTCCAATTCGGGATCGCATCGCCCGCCAGAGGGCGTCGGCATAGAGGTGGCGTGAGGCCTCAGCACGCCCCGCACCTCTCCCGATGCAGCAAACCATTCTGGCCCTCGCCGCCATCCTCATCTTCTCGCTCTACACCCTCAGCCGTCACGAGTCTGACGCGGGGCTGGAGCGGATCTCGATCACGGCCGAGTACGAGACGGCCGCAGCCGGTTTGGCCCGCGCCCGCCTCCACGAGATCCAGCGCCGCGCGTTCGACGAGGCCGATGTCGGACGTGATGGAATGCGCTCCTCGACCCAGGGCCTCACGCCCAGCAACCAGTTGGGCCGCGAGGCCGGCGAGACGAACGAGAGCAGCTACGACGACCTGGACGACTTCAACGGGATCGCCCGTCCCGTCTCCGCCGAGCGCAACGGGGAGACGCTGAGCTTCCGCGATTCCGTCTCCGTCCGCTACCTCGACCCCTCGGACCCGACCGCGAGCCCAAACCGGTCGCTCGCAAAGGAGATCACGGTGATCGTCACCGCCGTCCCGTCGGGCTACATCGGCAAGGCTCCTGTGATGGCCCGCCTGCGCCGCGTCGTAACGCCCGCCTCTGGCGCGGCTCACACCACCAACTAGTCCCGCACCCATGCAAGCCATCTTCGACCATCTGACGGCGATTCTCGTGGGGGCCACCCTGCTGGGCGCGCTCCTGTTCGTCCAGATGCGGCAGCATCAGGCCGCTATTGAGACGGTCGTCCACGACCGCGCGCAAGAGCACGCCGGTTCCTTTTTCGACACCGCGCAGCGCGAGATCGAGAACATCCGCACGCGGCAACAGGCGCAGGCGGGGATGGGCTACTACATCATGGACATCGAGGGGACGGCGGCGCGCACCGACCGCTTCACCTTTATCACGAGCGAACCTCCGCCCGCCGGGTCCGCGACGTCGGTGGAGCACTCGCTAAAGGCCGTCTCTTACGTACTTCGCGAGACCGGGGACTCCGTCCGCGTGGGGACCTCCAAGCGCGCGACCTACCGCGTCGAGCGCTGGACCAACCAGGTGGACCCGGCCACCTCATCTGCGCCCGCCGGCTTCACGTTTGCAGGCGTCATGGCCGTGGACGTGGTCACGTTCGTCGTGCGCGCTTACGACCGCAACAACGCGCTCCGGACGTGGGCCGGCACCAGCGGCGGATACGGCCGCCCGGGCTCCACGTGGTCCGCCAACGACCCCGTCCGGTACGAGATCGAGATCGAGACCGCCGCCAAAGCGCCTGACATGCGGGCCGGCGACCAAAAGTCCACGTCGCAGCAAAACCTCGTGCGCGTGGCGCACAGCATCCGCCCGGTGAACTCTGGCGCGACGGGGAGCAGCACGGTCACTGGACCTAGCG